>NZ_KB913037.1:1781803-2092718 GCF_000384295.1 Amycolatopsis balhimycina FH 1894
GGTGATCCGGGTGGCCCCGGCGACGAGCGTCACCTCACCGGCGGTCTCGGCCGCGGTGACGCTCCCTGTGGTCGCCGGGCGAACCAGGCGAGTGGCGAAGTCCGGCGCCTTGCGGATGCGCCACGTCCAAGCGGTGATGTTCCGGCCGGTCGGATCGGTCACGCTCAGCCGCAGCGCGTCGGCCCCGGTCCAGTCGGCGGGCAGGTCGAGCGTCACCGCCCCGGTGGCCCCCGGCGCGACGTCCGGCGCTGCCGCCTGGCCCTGGGCGAGGACCTGGTGGCCGGTTCCCGCGCCGGGCAAGGGAAAAGCCAGCAGTCGCCAGGCGAACCGGCACTCGCGGAGGTTCGTGAAGTCGTACCGGTTGACCAGTTTCACCGTCTTGTCGAACGACGCCGGGAAAACCGAGTCGTAGTACGCGGAATTGGCCGGCTGGACCGGCGACCAGATGTCCTTGATCGTGCAGAAGCTGCCTTCCTTTTCGCGGTACGGGCCGAGGATGCCGTCGGGAGCGCGGCTGCCGTTCGTGTCGAGGGCCCCGCCGCGGTCGTCACGCACGACGCTTTCGTCGACGAGCGCCCAGATGAAGCCGCCCGCCGAACGCTGCGACCCGCCCATGAGTTTCCAGTAGTCGTTCAGGCCGGCTCCGGCACCGCCGTCGTAGAGACCGTGCAGGAACTCGGTCGGCATGAAGACCGTGCCGCCGGCGACCTTGCTCGCGGTGCTGCTGTAGGTCTGGTAATGACTGGTGTCGATGCCGCCGAACGTCGTCCACGGGTGCAGCACCGCCCGCTGCTGCGGGTCGTACTGGCCGAAGTCGTCGTCCAGTGCGGTGTTCCAGCCGCCTTCGTTGCCGTTGTCCCAGAACAGGATCGACGGGTGGTTGACGTCGCGCTCCACCATCGCCTTGACCAGCGGAGCCCCGACACCCTCGTCGTAGCGGTGCTGCCAGCCGGTCAGTTCGTCCAGGACGTAGAGCCCGAGCTCGTCGCAGAGGTCGAGGAAGAACGCGTCCGGCGGGTAGTGCGACATCCGGACGGCGTTCATGTTCATGTCCTTCATCAGCCCGATGTCCAGCCGGGCGAGGCGCGGACTGGAGGCCCGGCCGGAGGTCGGCCAGAAGGTGTGCCGGTTCGCTCCTTTGAGGACGATCCGCCTGCCGTTGAGGTAGATGCCGTCGCCGGCCCGGACCTCGATGGTGCGGAAGCCGAAGCGCTCGACGGTGCTGTGCAGCGGCGCGCCGGCGGAGCTCACGAGCGTCAGCTCGACCCGGTGCAGGTTCGGCGTTTCGGCCGTCCACAGCGCCGGCTGGGCCGCGGTGGTGGTCAGGGTCGCGCCGGTCGACCCGCTCGCCACGGCGACCGAAAAGGTGCCACCGACGGCCGTGCCGTCGAGCCGGCGCAGCTGCGCCGTCAGCTGGGCGGCCGCGGTCACCCCGGCGAGCGTGACGTGGGCGGCGAACGTCCCGTCCGCGCGGGCGTCGATCGCGACCTGGTCGATCCGCGCGGCCGGGTAGGCCTCCAGCGACACCGGCCGGAAGATCCCGCCGAAGTTCCAGAAGTCACCGCGGCGCTCGGCGTCGTTCACCGAGTTGTCCGCCGATTCCTTGCTGACGGTCACTTCCAGGAGGTTCGGCTCGCCGAGCCGCAGCAGGGCCGTCACGTCGTAGCGGAAGCGGTAGAAGCCACCTCGGTGCACCGGCCCGGCGGAGACGCCGTTGACCCGCACGTCGGCGTCGGTCATGGCGGCTTCGAACACCAGGAAGACCCGGCGCCCGGCCCAGGACGCGGGCGGCGTGAACCGGTGGCGGTAGTTGCCCTTCTCCGCCGGGACGAGATCCCCGCCGTAGTGGTAGCTGCCGAAGCCGTGGCACTCCCAGTTCGACGGCGTCGGGATCGTGCTCCACTCCCCCGCGCGCCGCCCGGCCGTCACCTGGAAGTCCCAGTCGACGGTGTGGTCGGCGTCGGCGCCGGTCAGGAGCATGGTTTCGGTTACCGGACCGGCAAGCGCCGCACCGGCTTCGCCCGTCGGCGAGATGCCGAGCGCGGACAGTCCCGCGGTAGCCGCACCCACCGTGCTGATGGCCAACGCCGTGCGGCGATCGAATTCCACTGGGCCTCCAGAGGACTGGGAGGTGAGGTCCGCCGACGCGCCCAGTGACACAGACCGGACTGAGCGGGCGATCTGATATATGACGCACCATACAACAACACCGGCTGCGTAAGTGGACAAACCGCCGGACAAGCTGGACGTCCGATTTCGAACGCAGGCGAGAACGTCGCTCGTTCCCCTTACGCCGACGGGAATCTCGGTTCACGCCGCTTCCGGGCCGTCGACAGTGGTCATGCGGGTTTGACCGCGTCGATGTGCTCGTTCAGCCAGCTGCGGAAGGTCTGCAGGCGCGGGTTGAGCGACCGGACCACGTCCAGGTCGCGCGCACCGACGAAGTCACGCTCGCCTTCGACGTAGAACTGGAACATGTTGCCGAACTCGTCGCCCGCGGGCAGGCCGAGCGAGCGGAACTGGTCGTGCGTGAGCGGCCGGTAGCCGACCGGTTCGCCCAGCGCGTCGGCGAACGCGGCGGCGTACTGGGCGCCGGTCAGGTGTTCACCCGCGATGCTCACCGTTTCACCCACGTACTTGTCGCCGGCGGCGAACACTCCGTAGGCGGTGCGACCGATGTCCTCCGCCGCGATGCCCGCCAGCCTGGACTCCCCCATCGGCAGGGTGAGCACGAGTCGTCCGTCCTCGCCCCGCACCGGACCGGAGCCCTGCGTGAACGCTTCCCAGTAGAAAGTGCTCCGCAGGTAGGTCGTCGGAACACCCGCGTCGCGGAAGAACGCGTCCGCCTCGGCCTTGGCGTCGAAGTGCGGGACCGTGTAGCGGTCCTGCAGCACCGGGACCTGCGGGCCGGACGCGGGGATGACCTCGCGGGTGTCCTCCAGGGTGGACCAGACGACGTGGGCGACCTCGGCCGCCTTCGCGGCGCGGGCGGCTGTCGCGGCCTGTGCCAGTTCGACGTCGGCGGACATGGACTCCCAGAAGTTGGTCACCACGTAGGCGCCGTGGGCGCCCTCGAACGCCTTGCGCAGCGACTCCTCGTCGTCGAGGGTCGCTTCCACCACCTCGGCGCCACGCTCGGCCAGCGCGCGGGCCTTCGCCGAGTCTGCGTTCCTGGTGATGGCGCGGGCGGCGAACGGACCGTCGGGAGCGTCCAGGATCGCCCTGACCAGCCCTCCGCCCTGCGCACCGGTCGAACCCAGTACCGCGATGATCTTCTTCTCGCTCATGAGCACTTCCTTCTCTCGCTTGAACTGTCAGATCGACTTGAGAACCCGGACGCGGTCGGCGATGGCGCGCCGGGCGACGTCGGAGTCGAAGGCGATGGAGTCGAATTCGTGGGGGGCGCCGGGGTGGAGGTGGAATTCGACGGGTACCCCGGCGCGGCTGAGTTTGGTGGCGTAGGCGGTGTCTTCGTCGCGGAAGACGTCGAGCTGGCCGACCTCGATGTAGGCCGAGGGCAGGCCGGTCGCGTCATCGAGGCGGGCCGGCGCCGCCGTGGCGGGGACGTCGGGGCCGCCGGCGGCGTCGCCGAGCAGAGCCGGCCACGCGGTGAGGCTGTCGTCGTAGGACCACACCAGGTAGGGCGCGATGTGCGGGTCGGGTGTGGTGGTGCGGTCGTCGAGCATGGGCATGAGCAGGATCTGGCGTGCGATCTTCGGGCCGCCGCGCTCGCGGGTGAGGATCGTCAGTGCCGCCGCCATGCCGCCGCCGGCGCTGTCGCCCATCACGCCGATCCGCTCGGGGTCGACGCCCAGTTCGGCGGCGTGCTCGTGCAACCACTTCAGTGCGCTGTAGGCGTCTTCGAGCGGAGTGGGGTAAGGGTGCTCGGGCGCGCGGCGGTATTCGACCGACAGCATCGGCACGCCGCTGGCGGAGACGTAGCGTGCGACGGGCCCGTCGAAGTGGTCGATGTGGCCGAAGATGTATCCGCCGCCGTGGAAGAACAGCACAGCGGGGCCTGGGGTGGCGCCGTCCTTGGCGTACCAGCGCATCGTGATCTTCGTGCCGTCGTCCGCGGTCGCGTGGTGCTCGCTGGTCTTGACGTCGGCCGGGATCGGCTGGGCCGTTCCCGCGGCGCCGATGATCGGCTCCCACATGGCGCGCCGCGCCGCGATGTCGCCCACCGCCGGTGGTGCGGCGTCTGCCATCGCGCCGGCCATCGGGGCCAGCGCTTCGGCGATTTCGGGGTCGAAGCTCAGTGACATGGTCGCTGCCTTTCGGGGTCGGGTGGGTTTCAGGCGGTGGGCGGGAGGACGACGACCTTGCCGCGCACCGCGCCGTCGGCGGCCCGTGCGTGCAGCGCCGGCAGCTCGGCCAGCGGCACCCGATCGGCGACCTCGACGCGCAGGTCACCGCGGTCGACCAGCGCCACCAGCTGCGCCAGCTGGTCGGCGTCGCTGCGGACGAACAGGTCGATGCCCCGCACGCCACGTTCTTCGTCGCTGGGTGCGGGCATCCACACCGTCGTGTTGACCACGATCCCGCCGGGACGGACCAGGGTGGCGAGCGCGGTCAGCTCGGCCGGGTCGACCGGGGCGAGGTTGAGCACGACGTCGACCGGCTCGGTCACCGCCGCCGGCACGCCGGCGGTGGTGTGGTCGACGACTTCGTCGGCACCGGCGGACTTGACCGCGTCGCTGCTGCGCGGACTGACCGTGGCGATCACATAGGCGCCGGCATTGTGCGCCAGCTGCACGGCGTAGCCGCCGACCGCTCCGCCGGCGCCGTTGATCAGCACGCGCTGCCCGGCCGTCAGCTTGCCGTGGTCGAACAGCGCCTGCCACGCGGTGAGGCCGACCACCGGCAACGCGGCCGCGTCGGGCAGCGGGATGCTCTTCGGCGCCGGCGTCAGGACCTCGGCCGGGGCGAGAACGTACTCCGCGGACGCGCCATCGTCGGTCATCGGCAGGAAACCGATGACCGCGGCACCGGCCTCGAAGCCGTCGACCCCCTCGCCCAGTGCATCGACCGTGCCCGCGACGTCGCGGCCGGGAGTGTGCGGAAGCGCCACCGGCATGGGGCCGCGCATGTTTCCCGTGCGCACACTGGCGTCGATGGGGTTGAACGACGTCGCGGCGACGCGGACCCGGACTTCACCGGCACTGGGCGTGGGCTGCTCCACGTCTTCGTAGCGCAGGACGTCGGGGGCGCCGTAATCGTGGAAACGCACTGCCTTCATCGGAAGTCTCGCTTTCGCTTCGGATTGCTTCGAACTTGAAGCAACTAGAGACACAGTACTGCTGCTTCGAATTCGAAGCAAGTGACGTCGCTCACCGGCCCCGGGACACCAGTACCGCGGCGAGCTCGGCGGTGGCCTGGTCGATGCGTTCGCGCAGCCGCCCCGAACCGCCGTCAGCCGGTTCCTGCCAGTCCTGCGGGCCGGCGACGACAACGGTGGGCACCGGTTCGGCGTGCAAGCAGCTGAGACGCCCGCGCAGCACCGGCCCGATGTCGGGTGGCTGCCGGCGCGAGCCACTGTTGGCTGCGAGCAGCACCGGCATGCCGGACAGCACCCCACCCCGCAGGATGCCGAAGAACGAGGTGAAGACATCGCTGGGAGAAGTGGCGACCACCGGTGTCGCCACCACGAGCCCGTCGGCCGTCACGACCACCGCGATCGCCTCGCGCAGGTCGAGGCTGGCCTGGCCCCCGGCGGCGCACTGAGCGAGGTCGGGCGCCAGCCGGCCCAGCTCCAGCACCTCCACCTCGGCCCGCACACCACCGGCCGCGAGCACCGCGCAGACGGACTCCGTGATCCGGTCCGCCAGCAGGCGGGTGGGACGCGCGTAGCCGGCACCGGCACACAGGACGGCCAGCGAGCAATACGGGATGCTCATGACGGTCCCCGATGTCCGCGGGCGGCGGCGCCACCCTGCTCCCCCGAGCCTGCCCCGCACCCCTGCCCGGTCTCCACGTCCGGCACTGCTCAACCGGGCCCAGCACTGCCCACGCCGAACGCGCGGAGAAGATTCACAGCCGGGGCGGCAGACGGCACGAACCCGTGGCCGGCTATTGCCTCAGCTGCTCGACGAGGCGTTCCTTGGCCAGCGCGAGGTGGCGCCGGTAGGTGCCGTAGGGCACGCCCAGCCGCCGGGCGGCGCCCTTGTGTGTCCGGGAGACCGCGATGTACCTGGCGGTGAGTGCCTCGTAGGCCTTGACGCCGACCGAGTCGACCTGCAGCGCGTCGAGCGCGGCGGTGATCGCGCCGCGCAGGTCCGCCACGGGATCGGCCGAACTCGCCGGCACGAGATGCGAGCGCAGCAGGACGCTGGTCGCGAACTCCCGCGGCGCGTGCCACGTGCGCAGCGCCTCGAGCAGGGCCGCCTCGAACGCGGCCCGCGGCACCTCGTCTCCCGAGCCATCCGGGGACGGAGCCGCGGTCCACCCCGCTTCGGGCACGACCCCGGCACGAACCCGGTCTTCCACCCACCGCTCCACCGGTTGCCGTCGCCAATCCCGGCCGAAGACGTGCTGCCGCCGTCCGCCGACATCCACCGCCGCGACCTCCAGCAGCCCGGCGAGGGCGAGGTAGCGCCGCCACCGCTCGCCGTCCTCGAAGACGGTGAAGGTCACCGCCCGTCCCCGGGTCCGCATCTCCTCGGCGATGGTGCGCCGGCTGACCAGATCCATCAGGGGCGAGGGCCGCTGGTGCCAGCCCGGTTGCACCGCGAACCGCCGGATGCCCAGGTGCTCACCCCACCCCACGGGAGCGGTCGCCTCCACGTGCTCCCAGACGGCCGCGATCACCGGGTCCTCGGCCTGGTCTTCGGGCAGCGGCGCGTCCAGCCGCAGCATGGCCATGAACGCCACCGGTGCGGTGGAGCCCGCGTAGCGGTAGACACGGAAGGCCCCTGGCTGGCGGCGCACCCAGTGCGCGGCCGCGGCCGCCGAGGCCGGGCCCTCGGCCTCCTCGGCCATACGCAGCACCTCGGGCGCGTCACCTGGCCGGAGCGGGGTGTCCTCGACCTGCGGATGTGCTCGCCACTCGTAGGCGGTGTCCGAACCGCCCTGGTCCCGGGAGAGGAACATCCACTCCGCGACGCGCATCAGCGCGTCGTCCTCGGACGCCGAGCGCACCGCCTGCAAACACGCGACGGAGATGCGGACGCGGACGTCGTCGTAGCGCTCGGGATCCCGCCAGCGCAGGTCGGCCTCGAGCGTGGCCCGCACCGCGTCGTGCGGATGCAGGCCTTCGGGCGTGGCCTCGATGTAGGGCTGCTGCCGCAGCCACGAGAACACCGCCGCGGTGTCCTCCTCACCGAGCACCGCCCGCAGCAGCGGCTCGCGGGTGACGTAGGCCTGCGCGACGACCTCGAGCACGCGCCGGTGAGCGGCGCCGGGCAACTCGCCCACCAGCCGGTCGACCAACGTCGTCAGCACGTCGCCGGTGGGCTCCCACGGCGTGCCCGGCGCGGCGGCAGGCACGGAGGCGGCGAGGGAAAGGGCGAGCGGGCTGCCGCCGGCGAAGGCGACGAAGGCACCGCGCTGCTCGGCGGGAACGCCACGGGCGGCGAGCAGGGCGTCGGCCTGCCCGGCGTCGAGCGCCCGCACGGGCAGCGCGATGAACAGCTGCGCCCAGCCGGGGTCCAGCGACCATTCGACGTCAGGCGCGACTCTGCTGGCGAGGACGACGAGCGCACCATCGGCCAGCCGCAGCAGGAAGGTGTCGCGCAGCCACGACTCCAGCCCCTGGCAGTGCTCGAAGGTGTCGATCAGCAGCACCGCGCCGGGCTCGGCGCACGCGAGGGCCGCGGCCTGTTCGAGCCGGCGCGGATCCGCGTCGAGCAACCGGGCGTCGACGTGCACCACCCGGCGGCCGGTGAGTTCCGCCTGTCCGGCGGCGTAGCGCACCAGCGAGGACTTGCCGATGCCGCCAGGGCCGTGCAGGTACACCACGACCGGAGCGTCCGCTGCTCCGGAGAGCATCCGGTCGAGCACCGCTCGCTCCGGTTCCCGGCCCACCAGCGCGCCGGCTCGTGCCGCAGCCAGGCGGGCCGCCAGTCCTGAAACGCTCACTCGACGCTCCCTTCTCCGCAGTCCATTGTGGTGTGTGGGCCTGAGCGGCGAAATGCCGTCGATGGACAGCGCTGAGCCCGGGTGACCATAACGGGGCGCGAAAACCGGGCAGCGATGAGACGTAGGCGGCCGCCGCCGGTCCTCCAGCCTCACCACGGCGTCAGGCTGCCCGGCCGGCTCACCGGGCCCGACGCTCTGCGGGTAGTCGAAGCAGGTGGACCGTACGGGGTCATGATGACCTCGTACCCGCGCAGTTTCCGCAGTTCAACGGACTCGTCCCGGGTCACCCCATGCCGAGTGCCGTCCTCGACCTCGGCGGCGCGCAACCAGTCGGCCAGACAGGACTCGGAAATTGATCGCGGTGGCCCGCCGCGGCGAGGCCCCGTTGAAGCAGGTCGCGAAGGATTTCAGAACGGGCTCCGCAGTGCGGATCCACAATGCGAACTTACTGACGCCGGATGCCCGCGATCAGGTTTTCCCAGTTCTCGTGGGCGATCCGCGCCCGGTCGGCGTCGCTGATCGGCGCGGTCGAGTAGCCTGGGCGCCGGGCGCGTGCTGGCCCGCGTCGACGACCAAGCCGAATAGTGGCAGATTCTGGTTGTGGCTTGCCCGAGGGGCCGGCGTCCGGGGTCAGGCCGGTCACGCCGGATTAGCGGGAGCGTTCGGCCGGGGTGGCCGTCACAGCTTCTTGAGCCGCCGCCGGTTGACCGTCAGCACCTCGTCCGACAGGTCCGGGGCGGCGTCGGCGATCGCCCGGGAGAGGATCAGTGCGCCGACCATCTGACTGAACAGCGCTACCGCGCCCTCGCGGGCTTCGGCGGGAGTGAGCCCGGTGCCGGACTGGCGTGCGCGTTCGAGCAGCATGTCGGTGATGCCGGCGAAGTAACCGTCAAGCCCGCGCCGGTATTCGGCCTGGGCGGCGGAGCCGTGGCGGCCGGCGTCGGAGACGAGGGCGGCCGAGGCGCAGCCGATCTCGGGGTGGTCGCGGTGCTCGGCGTTGACGTACTCGTCGACCATGTCGTGCAGGGCCGCGCGCGCCGAGCGGGGATGCGCTTCGCGGATGGCGTCGAGCGCGTCGAGTGAGTCGGTGAAGCCCTGGTGGAGGACTTCGAGGGCGAGGTCGTCCTTCGAGGCGAAGTGGTTGTAGAACCCGCCGTGCGTCATGCCGGCCGACTTCATCAGCTCCTCGATGCCGATGCCGTCGAAGCCGCGCAGCCGGAATCCCGCGCCGGCCGCGTTGACGATCTTCTCGCGGTTGAGCTGCTTCTGCTCGTGCGTGATGCGAGGCACGTCGACCACCTTTCCCTGGCAGGCTCGCCGCCTCTTCCGATGATACTCATCATCAAAGTCGGAGTCCACGACGGAGTCGCACTTGACAGTCAATGAGGACGATGGCAATCATAAGTATTGATGGCGATCGTCATCAATACGGGGAAGGACCGTCGTGAAGGCACTTACCTACGAGAAAGCGCACGCGCTCGACGCGTTCGCCGTCGACCTGGTCGAGGTCACCGAACCTCGGCTCCGCGACGGTGACCTGCTGGTCGAAGTCCGTGCGATCGGTATCAACCCGGGTGAAGCCGCGATCCGGCGGACGCGCAGCGCCGAGCCCGGCGGGCGGGTCGTCCTCGGCTGGGAGTTCGCCGGGGTCGTCGCCGCGGCCGGGCCCGCGGCCACCGGGTTCGCGGCCGGGGACCGGGTGATGGGCACCGGCGACATCACCCGCGACGGCAGCTGGGCCGAGCGCGTCGCGGTCGACCACCGGGTGGTCGCCAAGATCCCGGACCGGCTCGCGTTCACCGACGCCGCATCGCTGCCCATCGGGGTCCTCACGGCCTGGGAATCGCTGTTCCGCGACCAGGACGCGCTGCTGCCCGGTGTCGGCCGCGTGCTCGTCATCGGCGGAGCCGGCGGCGTCGGGTCCATGGCCACGCAACTGCTCAAGGCCACGACGCCGGCATTCGTGATCAGCACGGCCTCGCGGCCCGAGTCGCGGGAGTGGGCGACGGCGATGGGCGCCGACCTGGTCGTCGATCACCACGGCGACCTGGCCGGACAGCTTCGCGCCGCCGATGTCGGCCACGTCGACCTGGTGTTTTCGACCTCGGGCACCAGCGGCCGGCTGGGAGCGATCGTCGAGGTACTGCGCCCCTTCGGTCACCTGGCCGCCATCGACCTCACCGGCCCCTTCGACCCGGGAGCCTTCACCGGCAAGTCGCTGTCGCTGCACAGCGAGATGGTTTTCAGCAAGATCGTGGCCGGCGGCGACGTCGGCAGCCAGGGCCGGATCCTCGCCCGGGCGGCGGACGACGTCGCGGCGGGGCGGCTGCGCCCGATCGTCACCACCACGCTCGAGGGCCTGACCGCCGAGACCATGAAGACGGCGCACGCCCTCGTCGAGAGCGGCCGGACCATCGGGAAGACCGTGATCCAGGTGACCGGCAGCGCGTAAAAGCCATCCCCAACGAAAGGAATTCCCCGACATGACAACAGATCTGCTCGACGGTGAGTACGCTCCCAGTGCCGACGCGATGACCCGCGGTCAGGTCGAGCTCTACGAGCGCACCGACGGCCGCGAAGGCGCGACGACGGCGGGTGGCCCCGTGGTCGTGGTGACCATGCGCGGCGCCCGTTCGGGCAAACTGCGCAAGGTCGCCCTGATGCGCATCGAGCGTGACGGCGTCTACGCCATCGGCGCGGCGGCCGGCGGCCAGGCTCGCCATCCGAGCTGGTTCCACAACCTCGTGGCGCACCCCACGGTGCAGCTGCAGGACGGTCCCGATCGCCGGCTGATGACCGCCCGGGTGGCCCACGGCACGGAGCGGGAGAACTGGCTCGCCTACGCAGACGAGCTCTACCCGTTCTTCGCAGGCCTTCGCGCCCAGGCCGTCGAGGCCGGCAACCGCGAGGTGCCGCTGATCCTGCTCGAACCCACCGAGAGCTGACCGGACTCGCCACGCACGCCCGGGCTCCCGGCCATCCGCCGAAGGGAGCAGCGCGAACATACGTACGGCCGGGATGGCGGTACGAATCCCTCGGATCTGCATGTAATCGTTCGATCACGCCCTGCCGCTTCCCCCGGGAGGAGACCCGATGCCCGCACGCCCGCCGACGTCCGAACAACGGGCCGCGGTCGACGCGTTCCGCGCCGGTGCGCACCTGGTGCTGCAGGCCGGCGCGGGCACCGGGAAGACGACCACCCTGACGATGCTGGGAGCGAGCACCCGCCGCCGCGGCCGGTACCTGGCGTTCAACAAGGCCATCGCGACCGAGGCCCGCCGCCTGTTCGGCCCGAACGTGGCGTCCTCGACCGCGCACAGCCTGGCGTTCAAGGCGGTCGGGCACCGCTACCACGACCGGCTCAACCACCCGCGGATGGCCACGGCGAAGCTAGCGCAGTCGCTGGGCATCACCATGGAAGTGACGATCGGCGAGCGGAAGCTGACCACCGCCGCGCTGTGCTACGCGGCGCAGCGCACGGTGATCCTCTACTGCTACTCCGCCGACGAGACCCTCGCCCGGCAGCACGTGCCCTGGCTCAAGGGCATCGGCGAGGAACACCTGCACGACCAGCTCACGCAGCTGGTGCTGCCCTACGCCCAGCGGATGTGGGCGGACCTGCAGAATCCCGGGCGCGGGCGGGTGCCGTTCAAGCACGACCACTACCTGAAGATGTGGGCCCTGACCCGGCCGCGGCTCTACGGCGACTTCTTCCTGCTGGACGAGGCGCAGGACACGAACCCGGTCGTCGAGCAAGTGTTCCTGGCTCAGGGCGAGCACGCCCAGCTGGTCATGGTGGGAGACTCCGCGCAGGCCATCTACGGCTGGCGCGGCGCCCGCGACGTCATGACCGGCTTCGCGGGCCGTCAATTGGCGTTGTCGCACTCGTTCCGGTTCGGGGACGGCGTGGCCGCCGAGGCGAACCGGTGGCTGGCCATCGCCGGCGCGCCGATCCGCCTCACCGGCTCTCCCGCGGTGACCAGCAGGGTGGAAACCGTCGAGCAGCCGCACGCGATCCTGTGCCGCACCAACGGAGGCGCGATGGCCGAAATCCTCACCCTGCTCGGCAAGGGCCGCCGGGTCGCGCTCGCCGGGCGCGCCGCCGTTCTCCAGAGTCTGGCCGAGGCCGCGCGCGACCTGCAGGCCGGCCGCCGGACCACCCACCCCGAACTGCTGCTGTTCGCCTCCTGGGGTGAAGTCCAGGACTACGCGGAGTGGGACCCGGACGGCCGCGACCTGCTGTCCTTCGTGGAGGTCATCGACGAACACGGCGCGGACGTCGTGCTCGACACCCTCTCCCGGCTGGCCGCCGAAACCCACGCCGAAGTCGTGGTCTCGACCGCCCACGCCGCGAAAGGCCGCGAATGGTCGAGCGTCCGCATCGCCGACGACTTCCCCGAGCCCGTCGACCCGGAGAACACGGACCTCAACGGGGAGCCGGTCCCGGGCAAGATCGAGCCTGGCGAAGCCCGGCTCGCCTACGTCGCTGTCACGCGTGCCCGGCACCGCCTCGACCTCGGAGGCTTGGCCTGGATCAACCAGCATCCTGACGGCAACCCCGGCCGCGAGCAGCAAGGCCGGGCAGCCGGCTGACGCCATCGGCTCACCACGCCGGCCGGCGATTGCGTGGCCCGCTTCGCCGGCCGCGACGGGATGGGGACGCGGTGGCGCTCAGTCCGAAAGGCGAGTGGTGACCGGCACCCTCCGACTGTGGAAGGCCGACGGCAGCGGACCGAAAGGGAAGAATTGCCGTCTTGACAGCACCCTCGAAATATGCCGATACCCGCCCGCAACAATTCGCACATGATCGCTGACACCGGGCGATTCTCTTGTGTTCGCCACGAGTGCGGGATAACGTTCGCCCGTGACGGATATCGTGCGGTCGCTGAGCCCTGCCGAACAGGCTCGCGCTCGAAGTTTTCAATCGGTGAACGGGATCGGCCGGGTCCTGCTGAGCCCCACGACGCGCGACGAGTCGGGGGCGCATTTCAAAACAGCTTGGATCAGCATTTTGCTGCCACTCATCCCGATCGGGCGTTATTACCTGCAAGAAGTGAGCTCGCTGTCCACCGGGGTGCGCACGACCACGCGTTACCACATCATCGGCCGCTCTCGCCTCGTCGGCGCCGAAGTGGTCCGGACTTACCTGTACTGCTGGCTCATCGCACCCCTTGTCGGCGCCGGGCCGGCGGCTTTGCTGCTGTCGCAGGCCGATGAACTGGCCGATTCGATCGGCGTGTTCGGACTGATCGCCCTGTTCCTGATCACGTTGACCGCCTCGATCACCTTGCTTTCTTTCGGGACGAACCTCGCAAGGAGCCGGTTCTTCACGCCGCGGACGGTGATTCTGCAGGACAAACCACCGACATACGGCGTGAAGTAGTGGCCGGAGCTCCACCGTTCAGGATTTCGACCTCCGCCACCATTCGGTAATCGCATCCGTAAAGCTGGTTGCCGCAGGGTGAAGTCGGCACCGTCCACCGCCGTTGCGCCTACAGCCGCGGGCTCGGCAGCCTCAACCGCATTCCTTGCCCTCCACTCGCCACCCCGCGGCCTCAGCCGATCTTGAGGTTCTGCGTGAACACGTTGCCTGCGTAGGCGTTCACCCCGAACAACCCGGACGCGTAGGCCGTGTCCACGGCATCGATGAGCGGGTCGGCGCCGTCGCCCAGCCACACCCGAATCCGCGCGCCGGCGGTCTGCACCCGCACGTGGTAGGTGCGGCCCTCGACGATCGGCGTCGCGCGGGTCGCGATGTCCTGGCCCGGTCGCCAGAGCTTGACCAGGCCCGTGGTGTCGATGGACGCGGTGTAGCCGGCCCCCTCGGGCGTCGCCCGGAAGGTCAGGCCCGCCGCGGTCCCGTTGGTGACCGACAGATCACCTTCGTAGGTGAAGTCCCTTCCGGTGCGGTCGCTGAGGAAGAAGCCATCGCCGGCCGAGCTCCCGCGCAGGCCGGCCGGAGTCGTGGTCCACGTGCCGGCCGCCGCCGTCCACGGCCCGGAGGGGAACGTGGTGAAACCACCGGGGCCGGTGTTCAGGTTCTGGACGGCCGCCACGCCCCCGTACGCGTTCGCGCCGAACCGCCCGGACACGTAGGCGGTATCCGTGGCGTCGATGACCGGGTCGCTGCCGTGGTCGAGCCAGACCCGGATACGCGAGCCGTCCGCCCGCACCCGCAGGTGGTGGGTCTGCCCCTGGGCGATCGGCGCCGCGTACGTCGCGATGTCACGCCCCGGCCGCCAGAGCTTGACCACGCCGCTGCGATCGACGTTCGCCGTGTAGCCGGCCCCCTCGGGCGTCGCCCGGAACGTCAAGCCCGCCGCCTGAGCTGTGTCGAGCCGGATATCGCCCTGGTAGCCGGCATCCGACGCACTGCTCGCGCTCAGGTAGAAGCCGTCTCCGGTGGTCTGCGCCCGCTTGCCGCCGCTCGTGTCGGTCCACGCGCCACCGGCCGCGTGCCACGGACCCGCGAGGGAACTCTCCAAAGTGGACTGGTCGGTTCCCCAGCTCGTGCTCAGCCGGGTGAAGGTCGCGCTGTCGAGGCGCACCTGACCGCCGGTGGCGAAAAGGCGGATGCCCTGGCTGACGGCCGCGGAGTCGAAGCCGACGTTGTCGGCGAGGGAGAACTTCCCGCCGTCGGCGAAGATCTCGAGCTGGCCGCGGTCGACCAGGAGCCGCACGCTGACCTTGTTCCGGTCGGGGGCCAGCGGTTTCCCGTAGAGGGTGCCCGCGTCACGGTCGTACACGACCGTGCGGTCCGCGGTGGCGTCGGTACGGCTGTGCAGTGCGAACCCGAACTGGCGGGCGGTCACTCCGGTCAGGTCGAACGTGGCCGTGATTTCGTAGGTGTCGGCGCGGATCCCGGCGAAGGGGTCGCGCCCGTCCCGCACGATCTCGTTGCGCCACGCCCGGCTGTCGGCGCGCAGCGAATCCAGCTCGGCGACCGGGGTGCGCGTCACTTGAAGGCCGTCGGGCGAGCCCACGAGGGCGAGTGTCGCCGGGAACGTGGCGTTGCCGGTCCAGGTGCTTCCGCGGTTGCCGCCCTGCCACGCCATCTGGACGACGCGGCCGTCCGGTGTGCCGGTGAACGTCTCGGCGGCGTAGAAGGTGCCGCCCGCGTAGGTCGTGCCGAGGTTCATCTTCCTCGGCTGGGGCCGGTCGGTGTGGAAGGTGCGGCCGTCGAACGTGCCGACGACGTAGTCGCTCGACGCCGAAGTGAGCACCCAGTGCGAATCCCCGCCCGCCGGGTCCGGAAGCGGGAACAGGTCGGGACATTCGAAGAGCCAGTCCGCCGCGTACCGGCTGGCGAACGTCCACTTCAGCAGGTTCGGTGAGGTGTAGACGTCGACGCCGTTCCCGCCCTGGTTCGACCAGACCACCATCACCCACTGGCGCCGGGCGGCGTCCCACACCACCTTCGGGTCGCGGCTGTCCGCCGGGATGTCGATCTGCTTGCGCCCCTGGTCGTAGGCCTGGAAGCTGCGGCCGTCGTCGTTGCTGGAGAAGATGCTGACGCCGTCGGTGTTGGAGAACACCACGATCGGGTCGAGTGAGCCGGTCTTGAGCCCCGAAGTGTTCTCCTTGTCGACCACTCCCCCGCCGGAGAACAGCGTGCCCGGGTGCACGCCCGGTTCGAGGGCGATCGGTTTCTGCGTCCAGTGCACCAGATCGGGGCTCGTCGCGTGGCCCCAGTGCATCGTGTCCCACTCCAGGCCGTGCGGGTTGTGCTGGTAGAAGAAGTGGTAGTGCCCGTTCGCGTAGACGAGCCCGGTGGGGTCGTTCATCCAGCCCGACTGCGAGCTGAAGTGGAACTGCCCCCGGAACGGCTCCGAATAGGTGGTGGCCGGGTAGGGGAATTCCGGGTAGTCCCACGCGGTTCCGGCGCTCGCCGGGCCGCCGGGTATGAGGACCGCCACGGCAGCCAGCAGGGCGATCGGCAGGATCCGCTTCACGAGGTCCTCCTCGGCTCGAGCGAGGTGACCTACCTACTTAACACTCCGGCAATGTCGGTCACAACCTTGTCAACGAGACAGAAACAATGTGCACCACGGCGCTCCACCGAATGCGCCACGCGCACGACCTTTTGCGGCGTACGAGTCACTTTGGCGCCTACACGAACCAATTCCGTGAGCCACCGCATCGGCGACCTCGGCCGGGGCGCGACCGTCAGCACTGGCTCCCGCTGTGCCGCGGGCTGACGACCTTCACGTCGGCCAGCTCCAGCAGGCCGTCAAGCTCGACTCGCGCGCGGGTGCGGCGCGGGTCGGGTACCAGACCTTCGGCGCGGACGACGTCGAGCAGGCGGCTGGCCAGCGGCAGCACCAGGTGCCGGCCCCAGCACCGCTCGCTGCCGTGCCCGAACGGCAGGTAGCCGGGGTGGCGGTCGGCGTCGAGCTCGGCCCAGCGCCGCGGCCGGAACTCGTCGGGCGCCTCCCAGAGCTTCGGTGAGCGGTGGCTCAGCAGCGGCAGCAGCAGGACGTCGTCGCCGGGCGTGATGCGGGCGTCGACCTCGGTGAATTCCGGCGAGCGCACGCGCAGGATGTTCCACGACGGCGGCAGCAGCCGGAGCGCTTCGTCGATGATGTGCTCGTTCGGGACGTCGTCGTCGAACGGCGCGCCCAGCCACACGGCGTTGGTCACCAGGGCCGCGACGGTGAAGCAGATCGGCGCGGCGACCCGGCGGTAGAGGTACATCCGGAACCGCCGCTCGGCGAGAGTTTCGGCGGCCAGGACCTGCCGGGCGAGGGTGGACAGCTCCACACCCGGAGCCGGTGGGCGGACCAGCGCGGCGCTGGCGGTGACGGCCGACCACGTCAGCTTCGGCGTCAGCTCCAGGCGGCGGTCGACGAGCACGCGGAACCGGCGGGTCTCCGGCCCGAAGACGAACCGGCGCAGGTAGTCGTGCGGCACGGCCGGCCAGGCGCCGGTGAGGTCGGGACGGTCGGCGGGCCGCTTCAGCGCGGCTCGCACGTCGGCGCCCAGGGCCTGCATGAGGCTCGCGGACTCGGCGCGAGTGACTTCGCGGCCCAGCACCGGCTTGAACGTCGGCCGCTCCTCGGCGCCGGCCGGGCGGGCGCGCAGCACGGCGTCCATCAGCTCCGGGTCGGCGATGCCGATGGTGTCCGGTTCGAGCCGGAAGAGCCTGCCGTCGCGGTGGTCGCGCAGCAGCGCTTCCAGGCGGGGCGCGAAGACGACCGTGCGGTGGGCGGGGACGATGACCACGTTCGGCACTCCTCGAAGGAACAGGCCGGTCCCGGTGACCGGGACCGGCCGCGCTGATCAGATCCAGCCGTACCAGGCGTAGGCCTTCAGGCTCTTCTTGGGAAGCGTTTTCTTGACCAGGCGGACGAGCTTCACCGGATTCCTCCCTAGCTCGGTTGTCAGGATCGCGATCGACTCTAGGCGGGACGGGATCGGTTCAGCACGAAGCACTACACGTTCGGCCCAGGTCTTTCGGTGCGAAATGGGCGCGAGGAAAAACGCAGGTTAAGAGCGTATCTCGGTGAGGTTTTCCGGTGAGTCTGCGATGATCTTGTGGATTGATCGACCGGTCACGTGCGGTCCTCGACGGAGCATCCGTCAGGACCAAAAGGGGGGCGGATCGACCGGCCCGAGCGCAAGCCACTCGCCGCCACCATCACCTGCTGCAAGAAACTCGCCAGCCGGGTGTCGCAGTGATCAACCATGTCGCTGCTGCTGGTTCCCGCTGCCGCCGGTGAAGTTCGGATCGAGGTTCCGCGGGATCGGGAGAGCACGTTCGAGCCGCAGATCGTCAGTCGCCGAGCGCGGTGCGCAAGGTGGTGGCCATCAGATCGATGGCCTGCTTCGCGGCCGGCACCGGGCCGGTGTGGGTGAAGTAGTGGTCGGCACCCTCGAAGACGCGGTGGGTGACCGGGACGCCGGCGGCCTCCAGCGCCTTGGCGTAGGCGTCGCCCTCCTCGCGCAGGCGGTCGTTCTCCGCGGTGATGACCAGGGCGGGCGGAAGTCCGGCGAGGTCGTCGGCCAGCCCTGGGGAGACGAGGGGATTTGCGCGATCGGCGGGGTCCGGAACGTAGGCGTCGGTGAAGATCCGCATGAGCTGAGGGCTGAGCAGCGGCTTGGCGATGAGGGACTGCTTGGTGGCCGGGTCGGCGAGCTGGTCGAGCGGTGCGGAGTCGATGATCTGCAGGCGGGGCGAGAAAGTGCCGCGGTCCCGGGCCAGGCGGCAGACCGCAGCGGTCAGGTTGGCTCCGGCACTGTGTCCGCCCACCGCGAGGCGCGAACCGTCCCAGCCGCCCGCGGACCCGTTCCCGGCGACCCACGCGGTGACGTCGTACGCCTGGGTGACGGGTACGGGGAACGTCCGCTGCGGGGCGACGGCGTAGTCCACGTTGATCACGATGCAGCCGGCCGTGGCGGCGATGGAGCGGCAGAGGTGGTCGTCCTGCTCCGGGCGGGCGACCACGAACCCGCCGCCGTGGAAGTTGACGTACACGGGAGCGAGGGATCCGGTCGTGGCGGTCGGGTGGTAGACGGTGCAGGTCACCGGTCCGGCACCGGTCTCCACCCGGAGGATGTCGGTGCGCTTCGGGACGTCGGTGAAGCGCAGGTCCTGGTGCACGCGGGTCATCATGCGGCCGAGCAGCAGCTGGATGCCTCGGGCCTGGACTCTCGAGCTGAACGCCATGACGTGGTCCACTTCTTCGAAGTTGGATATCAGGTTCCCTGATAAGTCCGGAAAAGGCAACAGGCTCTTTCAGTCGTTCACCGAGTCCAGCGGGATCGTCGGGTAGAGCTCCGGTTCCTGGTCGGGTGTCAGTGCCGTGGGGCCGTAGACCCAGTCGGTGAAGGAGTAGTCGTAAGTGTCGCGGGAGCGCAGCAATGTGTTGCGCTGCAGCCGTTTGAGCCCTTCGAGGTGCCAGAGTTCGCCCCAGGCGCGCGCGGCGAGGACGACCCGGCGGCAGTGTTCGGGGCGGACGGCTTCGTAGGCCCCGAGGGCCTTGTCCCAGTCGACGCCGGAGGACTGCCCGGACCGGCGGGCCTGCTGGGCGCCGACGTGTTCGGCCAGGACCCAGCCGTCCTCGATGGCCATGACGGCACCCTGGGCCATGTACTGCAGCGGTGGGTGGGCGGCGTCGCCGAGCAGGGCGATCCGGCCGCTGACCCAGTTCATGATCGGGTCGCGGTCGAACATGCGCCACCAGCGGTCGCGCCACATCAGCGGCAGGCCCTTCCGGATCTGGGGGCACATGCCGTCGAAGGCCCGGTCGAGTTCGTCGGGGGTGCCCCAATGCTCTTCGCCGGCCAGTGCCTTCGGTGACTCGAAGACGGCGACCTGGTTGAACATCCGGCCGCCGCGCAGGGGGTACTGCACGAAGTGGCAGCGCGGTCCGATGTAGACGACGACGTCCTTCTCGTGCACGTCGTTGGTGCGCACCTGGTCGAACGGGACCGCGCCGCGGTAGGCGACGTAGGCGGAGTTGACGGGTTCGTCGTGGACCAGCAGGGTGCGGGCGACCGAGTGGAGGCCGTCGGCGGCGATGACGGTCTCGGCTTCGTCGGTGCGGCCGCCGGCGAAGGTGACGCGCGCGCCGCCGGGGGTGTTGCCGTACGACACGCAGTGCGCGTCCGTGACGAGTTCGACGCCCGCGCGCTCGCAGGCGCGCAGGAAGATGCCGAGCAGGTCGCTGCGGTGGATCACCATGTACGGGAAGCCGTAGCGGCGCTGAAGGTCCTTCAGGTTCAGGCGGGTCAGCTCTTCGGCGTCGACCGCGTCCTTCATGACCATGTGTTCGGGCAGCACGCCCAGCGCGACGGTCTCCCGGAGGAGCCCGTAGTCGTCGAGGATGCGGGTGCAGTTGGGCGCGATCTGCAGGCCG
Source organism: Amycolatopsis balhimycina FH 1894 (assembly GCF_000384295.1). Taxonomy (NCBI): domain Bacteria; kingdom Bacillati; phylum Actinomycetota; class Actinomycetes; order Pseudonocardiales; family Pseudonocardiaceae; genus Amycolatopsis; species Amycolatopsis balhimycina. The sequence continues at coordinate 1,801,738 of NZ_KB913037.1, forward strand.
GCGCCGACCTCGCCGAACTCCGCCGCCTTCTCGTAGAGGCGCACCCGGAGGCCCTTGCGGGTGAGGGCCAGCGCGGCGGAGAGGCCGCCGATTCCGCCGCCGATCACGAGGACGTCGGGCCGGTGCGTGGCTGAGCTCATGTCGGTCTCCTCGGTGACTGAAGGGTGGTCACAGCCACGCGGGCAGGGGCGCGGCGGGGAGGCCTTCGGGGGTGGTCACGCCCGTGTGCGGGCGGCCGGCGAGGTAGGCGGTGACCTCGGCCGGGCTGCCATGGACCGTGGGGACGTTGTCTCGCCCGCGCTTGGCGAGGATGTCTTCGCGGAGCTCGGCGAGGAACCGCTCCGGAAGGTCGGCGAACCGCACTCCGGTACCGAGGTCGACGGCGTGCACCATGACCTCCCTGCCGCGCATCCACGGAGTCTCGCTCGCCGGCACGGCCCGTCCCTGTGCCGTGACCACCTCGGCCCGCCACTGCTGCTCGGTCAGTCCGGCCAGCGCGGTGGCGAGGGTCTGCGCGGACTCCTCGAACCACGCGGTGAGCCGGTCGCCGGGCAGCCTGGCCCCCGACGCGATGACGGCGGTGCGCTGCTCCGGTGAGCTGTACATCGGGGTCGGCTCGCCGGTGCGAGCCCAGTGGACGAGGTTGCCGATGGCCTCGGCGTTGCCGGCCAGGTGGGCCGCGACGTGCTTGCGGGTCCAGCCGGGGAGCAGCGAGGGGGCGTCGTACGACGTCTCGTCGAGGCCGGCGAGGGCTTTCCGGACGAGTTCGGTGCCCTCGGCCACCCAGGCCAGCGTCGTCTCGAGGGTTCTCATCGCTCGCCCTCCGCCACGACGCGGTTCTCCAGCCTGCCCAAGCCCTCGATCTCCGTGACGACCGTGTCGCCCTCTTGCAGGAAGACCTGCGGCTTGCGGGCGTGGCCGACGCCGCCGGGGGTGCCGGTGGCGATGATGTCGCCGGGGTTGAGGCGGATCATCGTGGAGACGTAGCGGACCAGGTCGACCGGGTCGAAGAGCAGGTCGCCGGTGTTGTCCTGCTGCATGACCTGGCCGTTGACCTCGCAGCGGATGCCGAGTGCGGGGCGCGGGCCGGTTTCGTCGGAGGTGACGAGGTACGGGCCGACCGGTGTGGTGGAGTCCCAGTTCTTGCCCTGCAGCCACTCACGGGTGCGGAACTGCCAGTCGCGGCAGGTGATGTCGTTGAGGACGGTGAATCCCGCGATGGCCGCCGCGGCCTCGGCGTCGCCGGCCCGCCGGACCTGCCGTCCGATGACGACCGCGAGTTCGGCCTCCCAGTCGAACTGCCCGGTTTCGGCCGGGCGCCGGATGGGGTCGTGGGCGCCGATGAGGGTGTCGGCGAACTTGCTGAAGAGGGTGGGGTGTTCGGGCAGGTCGCGGCCCATCTCCTTGATGTGCTGGACGTAGTTCAGGCCGACGCAGACCACCTTGCCGGGGCGGGGGACGAGTGGGGCGAACTCCGCGTCGGCGGCGGAGTGACTCGGGCCGTCGGCGGTCTTCGCGGCCGCCAGGCCCCCGGGCGACGCCAGGACGGCCCCCACATCGGGAAAGCCGAGGTCGACCAGCGCATCGCCCTCGAGGCGGACGGCGGCGGTACGGCCGTCGAGACGGATGGTGGCGAGCTTCATGACGCGTGCTTCTCCTCGGTGTGGGCGCGGAACAGGTTGAGCTTGGTGAACAGGGGCGCGTCACTGAACTGGAACAGGTCCAGCGCCCCGGAGTCGGAGTCGGAGGGCGACGCCTCCGACCGGATCGACAGCGGCACCCAGGACGGGACGACGAAGAGGTCGCCTCGCGTGACCGACCAGGAGAAGTCGCCCACGGTCACCCGGCCCGCGCCGTCGAACACCTGGTACACCGACGACCCCGTCTCGCGGCGCGGCGCGGTCTCCGCCCCGCTGCGGATGCGGTGGAACTGCGCCCGGATGGTCGGCAGCACGTCGCTCGCGGTGGTGGGGTTGGTGTAGCGCACCAGCGCATGCCCGGGCTCGACGGTGGCGGGGTGGCCCTCGCGTTCCAGCTGAAGCTGGTCGGTCAGGGCGGCATCGGTGTCCTCCCAGCGGTAGCGGAGCAGCGGACTGCCCTCACGGAGGCCGACCTGCGACACCGGCACCAGTCCCGGGTGGCCCCACAGCCGCTCGGCGCGCGAGCGGTCGGGCGTCGCGTGCTCCTCCTCCGACAGCTCCTCCCGGCCGAAGTCGAAGAACTGCGCCTCGACGTCGTACTGGAAGGGAATGTCCAGGCCGTCGATCCAGGCCATCGGCTCCGCGGCCGCGTTGTGGTGGGCGTGCCAGTGCAGGCCCGCTTGCGGCAGGAAGTCACCGCGGCGCATGGGCACCGGGTCGCGCTCCACGACGGTCCACACGCCCTCGCCCTCGACGACGAACCGGAAGGCGTTCTGCGTGTGCCGGTGCTCGGGCGCGTCCTCGCCGGGCATCAGGTACTGGATCGCGGCCCACAGCGTCGGCGTGGCGTACGGCCGGCCCGCCAGGCTCGGGTTCGCCAGTGCGATGGCGCGCCGCTCGCCGCCGCGGCCGACGGGGACCAGGTCGCCGGACCGGCCCGCCAGGTCGAGCAGCGTCTGCCACTCCCAGCGGTGGGGCTGCGCCTTCGACTGGGGGTGGCCGGGCATCAGGTCGCCGATGCGCGTCCACAGCGGCACCAGCAGCGCCTTCTCGAAGCCCCGGTAGAGGTCCTCCAGCTCGGGGGTGACCGGCGGCTGGCCAGGCCGGTCCTCGGCGGTCAGGGTGACGGGAGAGACGACGTCGTCCGGTTCGGTCATGACCCGACCGTGCGCCGCCTGCCGCTGTCTGGAACAGGAGATTCTGACTGGCAGAACGTGTGCCCGGGTTCCTGCTCACAGCCGAGCGGAGATGGCCTCCGTCGCGATGGTGAGAGACCTGACGATCTCCGTCATCCGGTGCGGTGTGTAGCGCACACTCGGCATGGCCACCGACACGGCGGCAACCGTGTCGCCCTCGGGGCCGGTCACCCCGCGCCCGACGGCGACGACCCCGCGTTCGGATCGCTCCAGGTTGAGGGCCACGCCGCTGTGCCGTACCGAACGCAGTTCGCCGCGTAGCTGCGGCAGGTCGGGCCGCTCCTCGGCCGGGTCGGCGGGGAGAGGCTCGTAGAGCGCCGCCAGTTCCTCATCCGTGAGTGCGGCCAGCATGACCAGACCGCCGGTCACCTGGTGTGCGGGGAAGACCATGCCCTCGCGGCTGCCGACCCGCAGCGTCTGGGAACACTCGACCGAGGCGATGAAGCGCACGGTCCGGCCGGTCCGGATCTGCAGAGTCGCGGTCTCGTCCAGAGCGTCGACCAGGGTCTGCAACGGGCCGAGGGCGGCGGCCCGGACGACCGCGACGTTCGACTGCGTCTTGGCGGCGATCTCCAGGACGGGGCCGGCGCGGTAGCTGCGGTCCTCGTTCTGGACCGCGAAGTCCCGGTAGACGAGGGTGGAGAGCAGCCGATGGGCGCTGGAGCGGGCCACCCCGAGCCGCCGAGCCGCCTCGGACACCGTGAGCGGGCCCTCGACCTGGAGGGTCACCGCCAGCTGCAACGCATGGTCCACGCTCGTCACGCCGTAGGCCGGCGGCTGCTTCATGGTTTTGGCCACGGGCGACTGTGCGCACGCGCCCACTGTTCTGTCAAGCAGAATCTGCTGTTCCCGAGAAGCCTCCGCGGCGCACCGTGTGCGCACTGCACACCAACTCGTTCTTTGTCAGGAGACGCCCATGCAACGGTGCATTGTGGGGCTTGCGGTAGCCGTGGTGACCGTCGTCGGTGCGGCCGGATGCGCCGCGGGCGGCGGTTCGCCACAGGAGTCCGGGGGCAAGACACAGGTCAAAGTCGGCGTCATCCCGATCGTCGATGTGGCGCCGCTCTACCTGGGGCAGGAGAAGGGGTTCTTCCGCGACCGCGGCATCGATCTCAAGATGGAAAGCGCCCAGGGCGGCGCCGCGATCATCCCGGGTGTGGTGAGCGGCCAGTTCCAGATCGGGTTCAGCAACGTCACCTCGCTGATGATCGCGCAGAGCAAGGGGCTGCCGATCAAGTCGGTGGCCAACGGCGTGGCCACCACCGGCGACGAGAAGGCCGACAGCAGCGGGGTGGTCGTCAAGAAGGACAGTGCGATCAAGTCCGCCAAGGACCTCGTCGGCAAGACGGTGGCGGTGAACACCCTGCAGAACATCGGCGACACCACGGTCCGCGAGGTGGTCCGCAAGGACGGCGGGGACCCTGCCCAGGTCAAGTTCGTGGAAATGGCGTTCGATCAGATGCCGGCGGCCGTGGCCGGCGGGCAGGTCGACGCCGCGTGGGAAGTGGAACCCGCACTGACGATCACGAAGAAGCAGGGCGCCCGCGTCGTCGCCGCACCGTTCACCGGGACGGACCCGAACCTCACCGTTGCCACGTACTTCGCCGCCACGAAGCTCGTCAAGGAGAACCCCGACCTGGTCAAGAGGTTCACCGAGGCGATGACCGCATCGCTCGGCTACGCCTCCGGGCACCCGGACGAGGCACGGCAGATCCTCACCAAGTACACCAAGATCAGCGGTGACGTGCTCACGGACCTGACGCTGCCCAAGTGGCCGGCGAAGATCGACCGAGCCTCCCTGGAGAAGCTGGCCGCTCTCGGGGAGAAGGACGGTATTTTCGGCGGCAAGAAGCCCGACCTGAACGCCCTGTTCTCATGACGCACCCGGAGGCGACCGGCACGAGGAACCGTGGCCCGGGCACCGTCACCGCGCTGCGCGGGCTGGCCGGCCTGGCCGGTCTGCTGGCGGTCCTGGAGGTGCTGCCCCACACCGGCGTGGTCTCGGCCGACTACTTTCCGCCCGCGTCGGAGATCGTGCGCACGCTGGGGCAGCTGCTCGCCGAGAACGCGTTCTGGACGGCGCTCGGGGACACGCTGACCGGGTGGGGACTGGGCCTGGCCATCGCGGTCGTGGGCGGGGTCGTGGCGGGTGTGGTGATCGGCTCGATCCCCGTGCTGCGGGCGGTGACCGCCTCCACCATCGAGTTCCTGCGCCCGATCCCGTCGGTGGCCCTGATCCCGGTGGCGGTGCTGCTCTACGGCACCGACGTGGAGTCGACGCTGCTGCTGGTGGTGTATGCCTCCCTCTGGCCGGTGCTCGTCCAGGTGCTGGCCGGCACACACGACGTCGACCCGGTCGCGGACGACACCGCCCGCAGCTACCTGCTCGGCCGCTGGGGGCGGGTGCGGTACGTCCTGTGGCCGACCGCGCTGCCGTACGTGATGACGGGCGTCCGGCTGGCGGCCGCCGTGGCGCTCGTCCTGGCGATCACCGCGGAACTCGTCATCGGCTCGCCCGGCCTGGGCCACGAGATCGCCGTCGCCCAGAACTCCGGTGCCGTATCACGGGTGTACGCCCTGGTGCTGGTCACCGGGCTGCTCGGAGTCGTGATCAACCTGGTCGTGCGGGCCGTCGAGCGGCGGGCGCTGCACTGGCACCAGTCCCAGCGCAGGGAGGGATGACTCGATGACCGTCCTGTCAGCGGGCCGGCGGATCCTGCTTCTGCTGGGTCTGCCCGCCGTTCTCTTCGCCGTGTGGTGGTTCGCCACCGCCGGCAGCGATGACTTCTACTTCCCGCCGCTGTCCGCCATTCTCCAGAAGTTCGCCGAGGTCTGGACGGGCGACCGGCTGACGTCCGACATCCTGCCCAGCCTCCTGCGGCTGACGGCGGGCTACGTCCTTGCCATCGTCATCGGCGTCGGACTCGGCCTCCTGGTCGGGATGAGCCGCGTCGTACGGGACGTCCTGGAGCCCATGCTGGAGCTCTTCCGGGCCATCCCGCCACCCGTGCTCGTCCCCGTGATCATGCTGTTCGCGGGCATCGGCGACACCATGAAGATCCTGGTCATCGTCAGCGGCTGCGTCTGGCCGATCCTGCTCAACACGGTGGAGGGCGTCCGCGCCGTCGACGAGGTACTCGACGACACCTGCCGCTCGTACGGCATCACCGGCCCGTCCCGCCTGGGCCACCTCGTGCTGCGCTCGGCCAGCCCGCAGATCATCACGGGCATGCGGCAGTCGCTGTCGATCGGGATCATCCTGATGGTCATCAGCGAGATGTTCGCCGCCAGCAACGGACTGGGCTTCACCATCGTGCAGTTCCAGCGCACGTTCGCCATCCCCGAGATGTGGAGCGGCGTCCTGCTGCTCGGTCTGCTCGGTTTCGTCCTGTCGCTGGTCTTCCGGTTCGCCGAGAACCGGGCCCTGGCTTGGTACCACGGCCTGCGCCGTGCCCAGCGCAATGTCTGAGAAGGAGACGTCGATGCTCGACGTACGCTACCTGAACAAGATCTACACCGGACGCAACCGCACCGTCGAGGCGCTGCGCAGTCTCAGCTTCCACATCGGCGCCGGTGAACTGGTGTGCCTGGTCGGCCCGTCCGGCTGCGGCAAGACCACCCTGCTCAAGTGCATGGCCGGACTGCTGACCCCCACCGGCGGCGAGGTGCTGCTGGACGGCTGCCCGGTCAGCGGGCCGCCGCCCGGCATGGCAGTGGTCTTCCAGGAGTACGGCCGCTCCCTGTTCGCCTGGATGAACGTGCGCGACAACGTCGCCCTCCCGCTGCGCCGCAAGAAGCTCGGCAAGGCACGCGAGAAGGAACTCGTCGACCACGCTCTGGAGGTGGTCGGCCTGGCGGAGGCCCATCGCGCCTACCCCTGGCAGCTTTCCGGCGGTATGCAGCAGCGCGTCGCCATCGCCCGCGCCGTCGCCTACGAGCCGAAAGTGCTGCTCATGGACGAGCCCTTCGCGGCGGTCGACGCGCAGACCCGCGCCGATCTGGAGGACCTCATCCGGCGGTTGTGGCACGAGCTGGGCGTCACCGTCCTGTTCGTCACCCACGACATCGACGAGGCGGTCTACCTCGGCCAGCGCACGATCATCCTGTCGAAGTCGCCGACCGTGGTGCAGGAGGACCTGACCATCGACCTGCCCGACGAGCGCGACCAGTTGCACACCCGCTCCAGCGCCCGCTTCGCCGAACTGCGCGCGCACGTCTACGAACAGATCCAGCGCGCCAAGCACCACAGCGGCGACACCCCCACGAATCCCCAACAGAGTCACAGCGTGCACAAGTTCGAACGCAGCCTATGAATCTTCTTCGCCCGCGTATCCGAGGCGACAGTCCCGGCATCGGTCCGCTGCCCGGCTCCCTTGACGCCGCCCGCCGATCAGGGTCGTGATCCTCAACCTGGCACGTGAGCGGGACCCGGCTGCGCGCACCAGGTGCCTGCCGCGTCGAGGCACGCGGTGAAGGCCGTGGGGTGCCACACCTTGGCCGGCCGGTTGGCCGGTGCGGGATCGAGGTTCACCGTGGTGGCCGGCGCGACGAAGCCGACCGGCACGGGCAGCCCGTGCGTGCGCCGGGTCTGGTTCCAGCGGATGATCAGACGTCGGCTGGCCTCGATGTCACCGAGGTCGGCCGCGATGAGGGCCGCGCACAGCGGGGCGGCGAAGGTGTGCTTGAAGTCCGACCGGCCGCGGGCACTCAGCAGGATGCCGTGCAGGGTGTGGCGGGCGGTCGTGGGGTCGCCGCATTGTCGTTGCGCCTCGGCCAGCAGGATCTGCAGCGGTACGAACCGCGAGGTCAGCAGCGGTTGCGCAGTGTTCAGCGTGGTCAACGCCTCGTCGAGGAAGCGTCGTGCCCGGTCGGGTTCCTGGCTTACCAGGTAGTGGGAGGCGATCACCCGGCGTGGAGCGGCTTGCTCCGCGGCGTGGGTGACGCTGCCGGCCAGGCCGATGAGGTCATCGATCAGCGCCGTCGCATAGGTGAGGTCACCGAGGCCGAGCAGGGCCTCGACCATCACGGTGAGCTTCGCGGCCATCGAGGAGCTGCTGAGTTCGAGCTCGCACCGGTCGTAGGCCGCACCGATTTCCAACGTTCGCGGGTAGCGGCCCCAGGTGTTCATCGTGCTGCCGGCGGAATTGAACACCATCCGGGCGTCGTCGCTGTTCGGCCAATCCAGCGCGGCAGCGACCGCGGGCTCCACGTCGTCCAGCACAGAGGGGTCGAGCGCGAGCATCTTGGCGTTGAGCACGCCCGCCCGCGCCTCGAGATGTTCGCGACGCCGGTGGGTGGCCAGCTCGTCGACCACCGGGCACAACAGCGTCAGGCTGCCGGGAATGTTGCCGAACATCTTGACGACGAGCCCGCGGTGGAACCGCAGCAGCGCGCGGATCTCGGGGCGGGCGGCCAGGCCGGGCAGGGCCAGCATCCGCTGCAGCCACGCGCGTCCCTCGGTGAGATAACCCTTGTTCACCAACCAGAAATCGAATGACTTGGCGACGATCTCGGCCGCGTCGAGCCCATGGCCGGTATCGAGGCCGAACTGCAGGCATTGGCGCAGGTTCGCCGCGTCCGGCTCCATGGCCTCCCACCTCAGCTCGCGATCGGAGTAGCGGGGCAGCCGGTCGATCTCCCTGGTGAGCGCGAGCCACCGATCGAGGTGGCGGCGCATCGTGGTTTCGAACTCCCCAAGGCCGGCGAGCCGGGATCCGGCGAACGTCCGAATCACGTTGAGCAGCCGGTACCGTCGGATCCCGGCCACGTCGTACGGCTGCACGAGCGAGCGATCGACAAGCGCGGCGAGTTTCGCCGCGACCGTGCCGGACCGCAGCGGCGCGAACCCACACACCTCTCCGGCGTCCGCGGCGGTGAACCCGGCTGCGAACACCGACATCCGGGCGAAGAGGCGCTGCTGATCGGGCGGCAGCAGCCGGAAGGACCAGTCGAGGGTCGCGTCCAGGGTCGTGTGCCGCGAGTCACCACTCGACGATGTGCGAAACAGCAGCGTCAAGTCGCGGCCGACTCGCTCGACGAGTTCGGGCAACGGGAAGGTGCGAGCCCGGGCCGCAACGAGTTCGAGCGCCAGCGGCAGCCCATCGAGCCTGCGGCACAGTTCCGCAACGTGGTCGACGTCCGCGCCGGTGATGGTGATCGATGGCGCGGCGCGGTGGACACGTTCGGCGAAAAGCTCGACCGACGGGACGCCCAGCACAACCCCGTCCGGTGCACCGGGTACCGGAACGGGCAGCGGCTCCAGAGCGAACACGGCCTCGCCCGGTACGCCGAGCGGCTGCCGGGAAGTCGTCAGCACGACCAGATCGGGGCAAGTACTCAACATCCAGGTCACCAAGTCCGCGACGTCGCCGACGAGGTGCTCACAGCTGTCGAGCACCAGCAGCCGCGGTCCGGCCGCGAGCGCCCGCTCGACAGCCGCGTACGCGCCGTCGAGGTCGTCCCCACCATCGCCGGCGCGGAGCAGTGCGGCCAGGGCGTGCACGACCTGTTCGACCGACCTGACCGTGGCAAGGGCCAACGCGAGGCCGGCCAGCTGCCTCCGGCATGCTGATTCGTACGCGACATTCACCGCCAGCGCCGTCTTGCCACAACCACCGGCCCCGGTCACCGTGACCAGACGTTCGCGGTCGAGAAGTGCGGCCAACCGGGCCGAGTCGCCGCCGCGCCCGACCAGCCGGGTGAGGTGCGGGCGCAGACCGACCCAGTCCTGCTCGACAGGGGACGGCGGCGACACCCTGCCGTCGGCCACTTCCCCGTCGATCGAGCGCTGCACGACCAGGTCTCGCGCGTTTCGCAGGGCAGGGTACTCAACGGTCGGTGGTGTTGGCGGGGTTGCGGCAAGGACCCGCGCATAGACATCGGCGGCAACCTCGGCCAGCGAGCTGCCGGGGCGGGTCGCGGCATGGCGGGCGGCAATCGACAAGGCCGGCGGGTAGCCGCCGCACAACTCGACCAGCTCGTCGACCGCATCGGGCTCGGCAGCCACCCGGTCGGCGCCCAAGCGTGCGGACAGCAGGGCGCAGGCCTCGGCGCGGGACAGGACGTCCAGCTGCAGGTGGCGGGCGCCGTGCCGGTCGATCAAGGAGGCGAGCCTGGTGCGGCCGGTGACCAGCACGGTGCACGTCGGACCACCAGGCAGCAGCGGGATCACCTGGTCGGCGGTGGCGGCGTTGTCCAGCACCACCAGCACCCCCCGCCCCGCGACCAGGCTCCGGTACAGCGCTGCTCTGGCGTCCAGGTCGGCAGGAATGCGGTCCGGGGCGACACCCAGTGCGGTGAGGAAGCCGAACAGCGCCGTGCCGGGCGCGACGGGCCGTTCAGTGGGATCGAACCCGTGCAGGTCCACGAACAGCTGCCCGTCCGCGAACCGGTCCAAATGGCGGTGCGCCCACGCCAGGGCCAGCCAGGTCTTGCCGATCCCGCCGGCCCCGCCGATCGCCGCGATCAGCACTGTGCCGGACGTTTCGGCCAGTGTCTCGTCCAGCAGCGTCAGTTCGGCGGTGCGGCCCGTGAACACTGGGGGCGCAGGCAGTTGCCGCGGCACGTCAGGCGCGGCGAGGTGAGCAAGCGCAGGGTCCGTGTTCAGGATTCGCCGGTGCAGGTCGCGCAGTTCCCGACTCGGATCGGCACCCACCTCGTCGGCCAAGCGTGCGCGGATGCCGTCGAATCGCAGGAGTGCCTCGGCTTGGCGGCCGTTGCGGTACAAGGCGAGCATCAACTGCCTGGCGACCCGTTCGTCCAGCGGATGCGCATCTGCTCGCTCGGCCAGCTCGGCGCACAAGGCCGCATGGCTACCCTGCGCGAACGCCAGGTCCACGCGGTCGAGGTCGGCGGCGAACCGCTCCCGTGTCAGGCTTTCACGGACAGCGGCGATCCATGGCGTGTCCAGCCCGTCGAAAACCTCGCCCTGCCACAGCCTGGCTGCCTCCTCCAGCAACACCAGCGCCCGCGCCCCGCTCCGCCCGCGTGCCCGCTTCACCAACAGGCGGAACCGATGCAGGTCCACTGTCTCCGGATCCACCTGCAGGACGTATCCGCCGCCCTGCCGCACGATGGCGGCTTCGCCCGCCAGCACACGCCGCAGCCGGGACACGTAGTTGCTCGCCACCTGCCGTGCCTTGTGGGGCAACCGCTCCGCCCACACCCGGTCCAGCAGTTGCTCCACCGTGACGACCCGGTTCGCCTCCACCAGCAGCACCGCCAGCACACACCGCTGCCGCGCGTGACCAACCTCCACCAACCGATCGTCGACCCGCAACTCGACCGGCCCGAGCACCCGCAGCTCTACCGCCACGATGCCCACCTCCCCCGTACCCCTTACTACTCCGCCTCCCCCCGTCTGGCCACCGCTGACCAGGCGATTGCCAGAACGCGGTGTGGTCATGACGAACCGGGAGCCCACCGTCTGCACTGCAGCGGGGCCGACCACCGGACCGGGTCGCCTGCATCACGTCGATGAATCAGAAAGAGGGAATCGTGGCCATGGCCGAGGGAAGGCCGTGAAAAGCTACAGCAGTGCGGTCGGTTGGCATTGCTACACGACATCATCAATTGATCTGAATCAGGGGAAATTAATGCGTACAGGTTTGCGCAAATTTGGTCTTGGTATCGCGGCCGCCATACTGGCCGTCGCCGGCTTCACCGTCGCTACCGCCTCACCCGCCGCCGCCGCTGCCGCCTCGCCCGCCGTCGCCGCGGTGACCTGCGGGCCGTCCGCGCCGGACTACGACGGTGGTACCGCCCAAGCAGTCAACCCGGTGTCGGGCTACAGCGGGCCGGCGATGCGGACCGGGCCCGGCACCAATTGCCAGCTCCTCACCCGGGTGCCCTGGTACAATTGGGTCTCTCTCAACTGCTACCGCTTCGGTGACACGGTCAATGGTGTCTCAACGTGGTCCGCCGTGCATTATGGCGGGTATTTCGGCTGGGTTTCCGACTACTACCTTTCCGGCCGGGGCAGCAACTACGCATGCTAGGCGTCGATCAGTGAGCCGTGACCTTCTCGATCAGGCCGAGGGTGCCGTTCCCGCACCCTCGGCCTGAGTGCGTGTTCGAGATCTTGATCAGCGTGACTGGTCGATGTTGCCGGTTCCGTCGTCCAGCGCGTGGTACCACCTCTACCGGGCAACCGCTGGGACCTCCCCGGCCCGGCAACCCCATCCTGACGCTCCACAGTGGATAGTTCGGCGCTCACCCTGACGGTCCGGGCCGTTGCAGCACGTGACATCGAGGTCCGCCTTGGTGATCGATTGCTCGCTCGGAGTACCGGCTTGGGCTGATCAGACCTGGGGAGCCGCCGAATGGGCGATACGTGCCGTCCACGTTCGTTGCTTAACTCTCTTCACCGAGTGGGTTCTGGGGCCGGAACATCATCCACGCGGCGAACCATGGGGGTTGATGTTGTCGCACCAGCAACCGACCGTGCCCGAATTGCTCGGGCACCACGTTCGGCGCTCACCTTCTGCCTGCGCTGTGCTCGACCGCCGGACCGGCGGCAGCCTGACCTATGGCGAGCTGTGGCAGCGCGCCGGGGCGCTGGCGGCGGACCTCGCCGATCGCGGTGTCCGGCCGGGCTCCCTGGTCGCGGTGGCCGCCGGGCCGTCGATCGACCTGGTCGTGGCGCTGACCGGCGTGCTGCGGGCGGGCGCCGCCTACGTACCGCTGGACCCGCACGCGCCGGCCGCCCGGGTGGCCACGATCCTGCGTGACTGCGGCGATCCGCCGGTGGTCGTGGGAGGCGGCGCGGCCGGCCGCCTGCCCGCCGGGCACCCCGTGCTCCCGGTCCCCGACGGCCCGGCAGCGGACGACCTCGACCTCCCACCGGCCGACGACGACGAAGCCGTGGCCTACGTGTCGTTCACCTCCGGATCGACAGGCAAGCCCAAGGGTGTGCTGGTTCCGCACCGGGCGATCGCCCGCCTCGTGGTCTCGCCGAACTACTGCACGGTGGCACCCGGCGACCGGGTGGCCGGCATGGCGAACCCGGCGTTCGACGCGACCACGTTCGAGCTCTGGGGCGCGCTCACTGCGGGCGCCACCGTCGTAGTGCTGCCGACCCCGGCGGAACTGCCCGTCGAGCAGTGGCTCGGCCTGGTCGCCGACACGGGTGTCGACACGATGTTCCTGACGACGTCGATGTTCCACACCATCGCCCGCGAGCGGCCGGACGCGTTCGCGGGGCTGGGCACGCTCGTGGTCGGCGGCGAACAGCTGGATCTCGAGCTCACCCGGCGCGTCCTGGACGCCGGTCCCCCGGGCCGGCTGGTCAACGGCTACGGCCCGACCGAGACCACCACCTTCGCCACCGCCTACCACTGCACCCGGGAGAGCCTGCGGGACCGGGCCAAGGTTCCGATCGGCTTCGCGTTGCAGCGCACCGAACTGCACGTCCTGGACGACGACCTCAGCCCGGTGGCGCCGGGCGAGCAGGGCGAACTGTGCGTCGGCGGGCCCGGGGTGGCCCTCGGCTACCTCGGCCGGCCCGAGCTGACCGCGAGCAAGTTCGTCGCCGACCCGCGCACCGGCCAGACCCTCTACCGCACCGGGGACATCGTGCGGGAGACGGCGGACGGCGCGCTGGAACTGCTCGGCAGGCGGGACCGGCAGGTCAAGCTGCGGGGCTTCCGCATCGAGCTGGAGGAGATCGAGCACGCGGCGGTCGCCACCCGGCTCGCCGGGCACGTGTTCGTCGAGAAGGTCGGCGACGGCGCGCAGGCCACCCTGGTCGGGTTCGCGCTTCCGGCGCCGGGCGTCGTCCCGGCGGACCTGCCCGGCCTGCTGCGCGACCGGCTCACCGAACGGCTGCCCGGCTATATGATCCCGGGCCGGTGGGTGGTGCTCGACGTGGTGCCGCTCGGGCCGACCGGCAAGGCCGACCGCACCGCGATGCTGGCCGCGATCAGTCCACAGCGGACGGCCGGGAACCCCGCCGGGCTGGATCTGGTCGGCGCGGTCGTCGCCGAAGTGCTCGGCGGCGTCGAGGTCGCCGCCACCGACAACTTCCTCGACCTCGGCGGCAATTCGATCTTGGCGGTGCAGGTGGCCTCGCGGCTCGGGGCGCGGCTCGCCGCGACGGTCGACCCCGCCGAGCTGCTGCTGGCCGAGACAATGGCGGAGTTCGCCGCCACCTTGCCGGGCACGGCGGTGCGCACCGCATGACCGCTGAGCTCCTACCGACCGGCGTGCGGGTCGCGACGTTGTCGAGCGCCCAGGAACGGCTGTGGCTGATCGAGCAGTCGGCGCCCGGCTCACCCATGTATTCGGTGCCGTTGTTCCTGCGGTGGACCGAACCGGTCGACGTGGCGGCATTGCGCGTGGCGCTCGACGGGCTGGTCGCGCGGCACGACGTGCTGCGCACCACCTACGAACGCCGCGGCGACCAGGTGGTGCAGGTCGTCGCGGGGCAGCACCCGATGCCGGTGGAGGTCGTCGACGACCCGCTGTCGCCCCACGAGGTCCGCCAGGACGCGGTCCGCCGCTGCCGGATCGGGTTCGACCTCGCCCGGACGCCACCCGCCCGGTGCGTCGTGTGGCGCGCGACCGGCGCGGTCCTGCTGCTGATCCACCACATCGCGGTGGACGGCTGGTCGCTCGTGCCGCTCTTCGAGGACCTGGCGGAGCTGTACCGCACCGGGCGCGCCGCGGCGCCGGTGGACGAACTGCGGTACGTCGACTATGCGCAATGGGACCGGCAGGTCTCCGCCGATCCCGTGGTCCGCGAGGAACTGCGGCGCCGAGCCGACGCGCTGGTCGCGGCACCCGGACCGGCCCGCCTCGGCGGTGCCCGGCCGGTCGCCGCGACACCGGAAGGCGCCCGGCCGGGCGGCCAGGCCGGCTTCGACCTCGACGCGGAGCTGGTGGCCGCCGCCGAACGGGTGGCGAAGCAGACCCGGAGCACGCCGTTCGTGGTGTTCCTGGCCGCGTACCTGGAAACCCTGCGGCGCTGGGCCGATCGCACCGAGTTCGTCATCGGGACGTCCACGGTCAACCGGCCGCACCCGGCGCTGGAGCGCATGGCCGGCTTCTTCGTCAACACCGTGCCGATGATCTTGCGCTGCCCGGACGGCGGCACGTTCCGTGATCTCGTCGCCGCGAACCGGACAGAGGCGTTCGCGTCGCTTCGCCACCAGCGGCTGCCGTTCGATCAGCTGGTGGCCGAGGTCGCGGCGCGCGGCACGAGCCGGCGCGGCCTCGCCGACATCGTGTTCGCCTACCAGAACTTCCCCGCGCCCGGCATCGACGAGCCGCTGTGGACGACCGAGCTGCTGCCGACCGGCACCGCGAAAGCCGACCTGCTGCTGATCGTCGAGATGACCACCGACGGCGCCCGCGGCACGAATTGCGCCCGCGGCACGCTCGAGTTCGCCACCGACCGGTACCCGGAGCAGCTCGGCCCCCGCTTCGTCGCCGACTACCTCGCGGTGCTCGACGCGGTGCTCGCCGACCCCGACCGGCCGTTGGCGGACGTCCGGGTGCCGAACGGACCGCTGGCCGCACCGCGACCTCCGGCCGAGCCGGTGCTCGCGGGCCGCGGCGCGCCGCCGCCCGCCGACGTGCGGCGCACGGCCGCGAACCTGTTCCGCACCGCGTTGTCCACAGTGGACGGCCTGGCCGTGGGGCGGATCGGCGACGACGACAACTTCTTCGCGCTGGGTGGCAACTCCCTGCTCGCGATCGCCATGCTCGGCGACGCCCGGGTGGCGCCCCGCGAGTTCCTCGCCGACCCCACCGTGACCGGGCTCGCCCGGCTTCTCACGCGAGAACCGGCGCCCGCTGCCGTGGCCGAGCCCCCCGCTGACCGGCCGCTCACTTCGGCGCAGGAACGAATGTGGTTGCAGGACCGGATGCCGCACCTGCGCGCGGCCTACCTGGTGCCGTCGATCGTCGAGTTCGGCCCGGGCGTCGACACCGGCAGGCTCGCCGCCGCGGTCGACCGGGTCCTCGCCCACCACCCGGCGCTGCGGTCGCGGTTCCGCCTCGACCGGGCGGCCAAGCGCGTGGTCCGCGCCGAGGGCTCCGCGGCCCGCACCACCGTCACCGACGTCACCGGTTGGCCACGCGACAAGCTCGCCGACCACGTCACGACGGGGAGCTGGACGCCGTTCGCGCTGGCCGACGAGGCGCCCGCACGGGCTGAACTCCTCGTGGACGACGACCGGTGCGTGCTGGTGTTCTGCGCGCACCACCTGGTGCTCGACGGCGCGTCTCGCCAGGTCGTGTTCGACCAGATCGGCGCCGCCTACCGCGGTGACCCCCTGGCCGCCGCGGATGCGCCCGCGCCACCCCCACCACCGGCCGACGCGGCGGAGCTGATCACCGCGCTCGCCGGGGCGCCCACCGACATCGCGCTGCCGCACGACCGGCCGCGCGGCGCCCGGCAGTCGATCGAGGCGGGCTCGGTCCGGCGCCGCCTCGGCCCGGCCCGCACCGCGCAGCTGCGCAAGGCCGCCGCCGACGCCGGGTGCAGCCTGTTCCTCGCCACGACCGCGCTGGTCGCCGGCACGCTCGCCCGGCACACCGCGCAACGCGACTTCGTGTTCGTGTTCCCGTGGTCGCAGCGGCCGGGCGCGGCCACGGACGTCGTCGGGATGTTCGTCAACACCGTGCCGATCCGGGTGGACCTGACCGGCGCGCGCACCTGGCGGGACGCGCTGGAGCGGGCGGCGGCCGCGGGTGCCATCGGTTACCGGGGTGCCGACGTGCCGTTCGACGAGGTCGCGGCGGCACTGCACCCGGCACGCGACCTCGGCAGGCCACCGGTCACCCCGGTGTACGTGGACGCCACCGACACCACGCCCCGCCCGCCGGACCTCGGCGCCGCTGCCCGGCTGTGGCCGCTGCCCGCGCTGAAAGCCAAGTACGAGATGGAGTTCACCGCCGTCGACAGCGGCGACGGGCTCGAGTTCGACCTGGCCTACCTGACCGGTCTGTTCGACGCGGCCACCGCCGGCGCTGTAGCCGACACCCTGCTGGCCTGCGCCACCGCGCTGGCCGACGACCCCCGATCGCCACTGGCCGAGGAGACACGATGAACCACCCGGACCCTGCTCCCCGGCCCGAACTGGTGGCGCTGGTGCGCCAGGCGTGGGCCGAGGTCCTCGACACCGACGAGGACGCCGTGCCACTGGAGACCGGCTTCTTCGAGGCGGGCGGCAACTCCATGCTCCTGGTGCTGCTCGGCGACGTGCTCGGCGACACCGCGGGCACCCCGCTGGACCTCGTGGAGTTGTTCCAGCACAGCACGGTGCGTGCGCAGGCCGGGCTGCTGGCCGAGGTGGGTGCCCGACCGCATGCCTGACCCGATCCGGCCCGACGCGCGGACGTTGTACCAGTGGTTCGCGGCGTCGGTGGCGCGCGGGCCCGACGCGGTCGCGGTCGAGGTGGACGGCGCCGCCGTGACCTACCGCGAACTCGACGACCTGTCCGCGCGGCTGGCCGCACGCATCGCCGCCGAGTGCGGCGCACTCCCCCGGCGGGTCGGCCTGCTCGCCTCCCGCAGCCTGCTCGCGTTCGCCGGCTACCTGGCGGCGACCCGGCTCGGCGCGACGGTGGTGCCGCTGAACGCCGGGCATCCCGTCGAACGCAACCGGGCCGTTTGCCGTGCGGCGCGGCCGGACCTGCTGCTCGCCGACGCGGGTGGCGCCGCGCAGACGGGTGAGCTGGCCGGGCTGGTGCCGAACGCCATCGTCGAACCGTCTCTTGCAGACCTTCCGGCGGCCCGGCCGCCGGACGCGCGCCCCGACCCGGACGCGGTCGCCTACATCCTCTTCACCTCCGGCTCCACCGGCAGGCCGAAGGGGGTGCCGGTGCGCCACCGCAATGTCGACGCGTTCCTCGCGCACACCGTGTCCCGGTTCGCGGTCGAACCCGGCTGCCGGCTGTCGCACACCTTCGACCTGACCTTCGACCTCGCGGTGTTCGACTTGTTCGTCAGCTGGGCGGGCGGGGCGACCCTGGTGTGCCCGGGCCGCACGGAGCTGACCCAGCCGGTGCGCTACCTCGCCGAGCGCGAGCTCACCCACTGGTTCTCCGTGCCCGCCGCGATCACCGTCGCCGCCGGACTGGGCACGCTGACCACGGGCGTGCCCGGTTCGGCGGCGCTGCGCTACAGCATCTTCTGCGGTGAGCAGTTCACCCTCCGCCAGGCGCAGGCCTGGCACGCGGTCGCGCCCCGGTCGGCGATCGTCAACGCGTACGGCCCGACCGAGCTCACGATCGCGTGCGCGGACTACCAGCTGCCCGCCGACCCGGCGGACTGGCCGAGCACCGGCAACGACACCGTCCCCATCGGAGCTCCGTACCCACACCTGGACGCCGTCGTGCTCGACGCCGACGGCCGCCCCGCGGCCGAGGGCGAGCTGTGCGTGCGTGGCCCGCAGCGCTTCGACGGCTACCTCGACCCGGCCGACGACGGGGGCCGGTTCACCGAGGGGCGGCACTACCGCACCGGCGACGTGGTGCGCCGCGAGGGCGGGCAGTGGGTGCACGTCGGGCGGCTCGACCAGCAGGTGCAGGTCAACGGGTACCGGGTCGAGCTCGGTGAGGTGGAGGCCGCTTTGCGGCGCACGGACGGGATCGGCGCCGCCGTGGTGATCGCCACCGCGCACGGCGGGCGGACCGAGCTCGCCGCCTTCTACACCGGTGACCTGCCCGCGGCGCGGGTGCGGCGGGAACTGCGCCGCACGCTGCCCGTGTACATGGTGCCGCGCCGGCTGACGCCACTGCCGAGCATTCCGCTCAACGCCAACGGCAAGGCCGACCGGCCCCGGCTGCGTGCCATGGCCGCCGCCGCGGCCCGCTGACTTCGACGCCGAGGCGGCACTTTCACGTGAAAGTGCCCCCTGGTGGTCACTGACCCGACAAAGGCTGACTCGACAAAGGAAACCATGCAGCGAAGCGATCGCGACATCGCCGTCATCGGCATCGCCTGCCGCTACCCGGCGGCGGACGGCCCCGAGCAGTTCTGGGCCACGGTCACCTCCGGCACCGACGTGGTCCGGTCGTTCACCGACGACGAACTCCTGGAAGACGGCGCCGACCCGGCGAGCATCGCCGACCCCGGCTACGTCCGGTCGGGCGTCGTGCTCGACGGGATCGCCGAGTTCGACGCGGAGTTCTTCGGCATGTCCCGCCGCGAGGCCGAGGTGCTCGACCCCCAGCACCGGCTGTTCCTCGAATGCTGCTGGCACGCACTGGAAGACGCCGGGCAGGCACCCGGTTCCGCGGGCCGCCGGGCCGGGGTGTTCGCCGGGGCACGCTCCAGCGTCTACCTGACGGAGAACCTGTCGTCCGCGCCGGAGCTGCTGCGCGCCGTCGGCGACTACCAGGTGGCGTTGTCGACCGACAAGGACTACCTGGCCGCGCGGGTCGCGTACAAGCTGGACCTGCGCGGGCCCGCCGTCTCCGTGAACACGGCGTGCTCGAGCTCGCTGGTGGCGGTGCACATGGCGAAGCAGAGCCTGGTACTCGGCGAATGCGACGTGGCGCTGGCCGGTGGGGCCGCGATCGAGCCCGCGCAGCGGCGCGGCTACCCGTACGTCGAGGGCGGCACGTTGTCGCCGGACGGGCACTGCCGCCCGTTCGACCGGAACGCCCGGGGCACGATCGCGGCCGGCGGGGTCGGCGTCGTGGTGCTCAAGCGGCTGGCCGACGCGCTGCGCGACGGCGACCCGGTGCGCGCCGTGATCCGGGGTTCGGCGATCAACAACGACGGCGCCGCCAAGGTCGGGTTCACCGCGCCGGGCGTGGACGGGCAGGTCGACGTGATCACCCGGGCGCTGGCCGACGCTCGCGTGCCGCCCCGGTCCGTCGGCTACGTCGAGGCGCACGGCACCGGCACCCCGCTCGGCGACCCGATCGAGGTGTCCGCGCTGACCAAGGCGTTCCGCACCGGCACCGAGGACACCGGGTTCTGCGTACTCGGCTCGGTCAAGGGCACCTTCGGCCACGCCGACGCGGCGGCCGGGGTCGCCGGGTTGATCAAGGCCGTGCTCGCGTTGGAGCACGGGATGCTGCCTGCCAGTCCGAACCTGGACGAGCCCAACCCCCGGATCCGCCTGGCGAAGAGCCCGTTCCGGCTCACTACCTCCACAGTGGACTGGACGGCGGACGGCAGCCCGCGCCGCGCGGGCGTCAGCTCGTTCGGCATGGGCGGCACCAACGCCCACGTGGTCCTGGAAGAAGCGCCGCCACGGCCGCCGGCCGCGGACCGGACCGGGCCCGCGCTGCTGGCCTTGTCCGCCGCGACGCCCCGCGCGCTGACCGACCTGGCGGAGTCGCTGGCGATCCACCTGGAGCGGCACCCGGGTGACCTCGCCGGGGTCGAGGCGACCCTGCACCGCGGCCGCGCCCGGCTCACCCACCGGCGGGTCGTGACCGGCGCCGGCCACGCGGAACTCGTGGCCGCGCTGCGCGAACCCGCACCGCCGGTCGAGGGCACCGACCGGCCGGTCGCGTTCGTGTTCCCGGGTCAGGGCAGCCAGTACGCCGGGATGGGCGCCGGGCTGTACCGCGGCGAACCGGTGTTCCGGGACGTGGTGGACGAGTGCGCGGCCGCGCTGCGCCCGCACCTCGGGCTCGACCTGCGGGACGTGCTGTACGGCCCGGGCAGCTCGGACGGCGGCGCGCTCGACCGGACCGCGCTGACCCAGCCGGCGTTGTTCGTCACCGAGTACGCGCTCGCCCGCACGCTGATGGACCGCGGCCTCACCCCGGTTGCCATGGCCGGGCACAGCATCGGCGAGTACGTGGCCGCGTGCCTGGCCGGGGTGTTCACGCTGCCGGACGCGCTCGGCCTGGTCGCGACGCGCGGCCGGCTCGTGCAGTCGCTCCCGTCCGGCGCGATGCTCGCGGTCGAACTCGAGGAAAAGGACGCCATCGAGCTGCTCCGGCCCGACGTGTCGATCGCCGCGGTCAACGGGCCGCGGTCCTGCGTGCTCTCCGGCCCGGCAGCGGCCGTGCGGGAGATCGAGGCGGACCTGCGCGCGCGGGACGTCGCCTGCCGCGCGCTGCGCACCTCGCACGCGTTCCACTCGGGGATGCTCGACCCGGTGCTCGCCGAGTTCACCGAGGCGGTCGCGGCGGTCCCGCTCGCCGAACCGGGCCTGCGCTACCTGTCCAACGTCACCGGCACCTGGGTGACCGCGAAGCAGGCCACCGACCCGCACTACTGGGCAAGGCACCTGCGCGAACCGGTGCGGTTCGCCGACTCCGCGGCCGAGCTCGCGCGCGCCGGGCTGGTGGTGGCCGAGGCCGGGCCGGGGCGCACGCTGACGACGTTGGTGCGGCGCGGCGAGGGCACGGCCGTGCCCTTGATGCGGCGAGCCGCCGACACGACCGGCGACCTGCCGACGCTGCTTTCCGGCGTCGGCCAGGTGTGGGCGCAGGGCGGGCGGGTGGACCTCGCCCGGTTCACCGGCAGTGATCGGCACCCGATGGTGTCCCTGCCCGGCTACCCGTTCCAGCGGCAGCGCTACTGGATCGAAGCCGGCCGCTCCCACTCCACAGTGGACAGCAAGCCGGCGGCCGAGGAGACGCTCACCGACGACCAGGCGCGCATCGCGGCGGTCTGGGCAGAGCTGCTGGGCGTCGACGACATCGACCCCGGCGACGACTTCTTCGACCTCGGTGGCGATTCCCTGCTCGCGACCCAGCTCGTCGCCCGGCTGAGCAGCCGGTTCGGGCTCACGGTCCCGCTCGGCGCCGTGTTCGCCACGCCCACCCTGCGCGGCCTGACCGACGCGGCGACTCCGACCACGCCCGGCCCCGCCGCGGAAGCCGTGCCCGTGCGGCCGTCGGAGCTGCCCGCCACGGCCGTGCAGCGGCGCATGTGGTTCCTCGACCACGCACACGACCACCCGGCCGCGTACGTCATCGCGACCGCGGTGGACCTGCACGGACCGCTGGACGTGGATGCCCTGCGCACCGCGCTCGCCGAGGTCGTCGCCCGGCACGAGTCCTTGCGCACGGTCTTCCACGCGCCCGAAGGCCGCCCGCTGCAGGTGATCCGGGCCGGGTTCCCGGTGGCGCTGCCGGTGACCGAGGCGCACCCGGCCGACCTCGACGACCTCCTCCAGGCCGCGGCACGCACGCCGTTCGATCTGGCCGAAGGCCCGCTCTTCCGGTTCTCCCTGGTCCGGCTCGCCGCCGAGCACCACGTGCTGGGCGTCTGCGTGCACCACATCGTCGCCGACAGCTGGTCGTTCGGCGTGCTGTTCGACGAGCTCGGCGCGTGTTACCGCGCGCTGCGCGCGGGAGAACCGTCGCCGCTGACCGGCCCCGCGGTGCAGTACGCCGATGTGGTCACCGACGTGGCTGCCGAGGCCGACCTCACGTACTGGCGGGAAAACCTCGCCGGGGCGCCCGGCACCATCGACTTGCCGACCACCGGGCCACGCCCGCCCGTGCAGACCTTCGACGGCTGGCTGGCCCGCCGCGTACTCGGCGCCGACCTGACCGGACGCGTCAACGCCGTGGCCCGCGCCCACGACGCGACGCTCTACATGATGTTGCTCGCCGCGTTGCAGGCGTTGCTGCACCGCTACAGCGGCCAGCAGGACATCTGCGTCGGCTCGCCGGTCGCGGGGCGCACCACGGCCGAACAGGAACGGGTGGTCGGCTGCCTGCTCAACACGGTGGTGCTGCGCACCTCGCTGGACCGCGAGCTGTCGTTCGCCGACCTGCTGACCCGGGTGCGGAGCACCGCGCTGGGTGCGTTCGCCCACCAGGGCGCACCGTTCCAGCAGGTGGTCGAGGCGCTGAAGCTGCCGAAGGACCCCAGCCGCAACCCGCTGTTCCAGGTGATGTTCAACCTGCTCAACACCAGGGGCGCCGACCTGGCGCTCAGCGGGCTCACCGTGACCGAGCACCCCGTGCACCCCGGCGGCGCGCAGGTCGACCTCGGGCTCACCGTGCACCAGCGCGACGGCGAACTGGTCTGCGAACTGGAGTACAACACCGACCTGTTCGACGCGGCCACCGCCGAGCGAACCCTCGGGCACTTCGAACAGCTGGTGCACGCGGTCACCGCCGACCCCGGCACCGCCATCGGCGCCGCGCCGCTGCTCACGGCGGCCGAGCAGGCCCAGCTCGCCGGCTGGTCCGGCATCGGCACCCCCGTGGCACCGCCGGCCGGCTGCATCCACGACCTCGTCGCGGCGCAGGCAGCCCGCACCCCGGACGCTCCCGCGGTCACGTTCGGCGACACTTCGCTGACCTACCGAGAACTCCTCACCCGCGCCGACGCCCTCGCGGCCCGCTTGCGTGACCAGGGCGTCGGGCCGGACACCCTGGTCGCCGTCGCCGTGGAACGCTCCGAGCTGCTGCCGGTGGCGCTCCTCGCGGTGTTGCGGGCGGGCGGTGCGTACGTGCCGCTCGACGCGGCCTACCCGCGACAGCGCCGGCAGTTCATCCTCGACGACTCCGGCGCCGCGGTGCTGCTCACCGAACGCGCCCTCGCCGACCGCTACGCCGAACAAAACCTGACCGTGCTGCTCGCCGACGAGCCGGCCGGGCACCAGCCCGCGGCCGCGGGCGGCACCCCGGCCTCGCCACACGACCTGGCCTACGTCCTGTACACGTCCGGATCCACCGGGCGGCCCAAGGGCGTGCGGGTCGAGCACGGCTCGGTGGTCAACTTCCTGCGGGGCATGCGCGAGCGGCTCGGCACCGGCCCGGCCGACACGCTGGTCGCGGTCACCACCTATGCCTTCGACATCTCGGTGCTGGAGCTCTTCCTGCCGCTGATCAGCGGCGGGCGCGTGGTGCTCGCGAGCCGGGACGTCGCGCACGACCCGGCCGACCTCGCCGCGTTGCTGGAGCGGGAGAACGCCACGGTCATGCAGGCGACCCCGGCCACGTGGCAGCTGCTGGTGACCGACGGCTGGACCGGCCGGCCCGGCCTGACCGCGTTGTGCGGTGGTGAAGCGCTGCCGGTCGCCCTCGCCGGGCAGCTGACCGAGCGGGTCCGGGTGCTGCACAACATGTACGGCCCGACCGAGGCGACCATCTGGGCCACCGCCGCCGAGGTGGTGCCCGGCGCGCCGATCACCATCGGCAAGCCGTTGCCGGGCGTCACCGCGCACCTGCTCGACCCGGGCGGGCAGCCCGTGCCGGTCGGCGTGCCCGGCGAACTGCACCTCGGCGGCGTCTGTCTCGCCCGCGACTACCTGGGCCGCCCCGAGATCACGGCCGAGCGGTTCGTGCCCGACCCGTTCGCCGCCGGCCCGGCTGCGCGCCTGTACAAGACCGGCGACCTCGCCCGCCACCGCGCGGACGGGACCATCGAGTTCCTCGGCCGCAACGACACCCAGGTGAAGGTTCGCGGTCACCGCATAGAACTCGGGGAGATCGAGACCGTGCTCGGCAGGCACGACGCGGTCCGCGACGCCGTCGCCGTGGTCCGCGAGGACGGCGGCGACAAGGCGATCGTGGGCTACGTGACGCTGCACGACGGCGCCGCGGCGCCCAGCACCACCGACTGGCGAGCGCACCTGCGCACCGTGCTCCCCGACTACATGCTGCCGTCGGCGTTCGTCGTGCTCGAGGCGTTCCCGTTGACCCCCAACGGGAAGGTCGACCGCACCGCGCTGCCCGCGCCGCAACGCACGGTGGCCGAAACCGGGACGGCACCGCGCACCGCATTCGAGGGGGACCTTGCCACGCGCTGGTGCGAGCTGCTCGGGTTGCCGGGGATCGGCATCGACGACGACTTCTTCGCCATGGGCGGCGACTCGTTCAAGGCGGTGCGCGCGGTGCGGGACCTCGGCGTGCCCGCGACCGTGATGGACCTCTTCACCCACCCGACCATCCGGCAGTTCGCCGAGCACGTCGCCGGGCCCGGCACCGGCACCACCACCGAGCAGAAGCTGCTGCTGCGGCTCACCCCGGCGCGGCCCACCACGGTGAACCTGGTCTGCGTGCCACTGGCCGCGGGCGGTGCCCTCACCTACCGGGAGCTGGCCGCCGCGGTCCCGGACCACATCGCGCTCTACGCCATCCAGCCGCCGGGCCACGACATCAGCAACCCCGACGAGCCCGCGCTCGGCTTCGACGAGCTCGTCGAACGGTGCGCCGCCGAGGTCGAGGCGCTGGCCGGTCCCGTCGTCCTGTATGGACACTGCATGGGCGGGGCGCAGACCGTCGCGCTCGCCCGCAAGCTCGAGGACGACGGGGCCGACCTGCTGCGGGTCGTGATCGGCGGGCACTTCCCCGCGCCGCGGATGCCCGGCCGCTTCTCCCGGGCGCTGCGCGCGATGATGCCGTTGCGGCGCACCACGTCCAAGCGCCGTGCGCTGGAGTTCCTGCGCGCCACCGGGTTGTTCAACGAGGTGACGGACGCCGCCGAGCAGGACTTCCTGATGCGGATCTTCCTCGACGACACCCAGCAGGGCGAGGACTTCTACACCGACGCCTTCCACGGCGGCGGGTTCCGCAAGCTGGCCGCGCCGGTCGTGTGCGTGGTCGGCGACGGTGACCGGGTCACCGAGCTGTACCAGGAGCGGGTGGCCGAGTGGACGCACTTCTCCGATGCGGTCTCCCTGCACGTGATCCCGCGGGCCGGGCACTACTTCCACAAGCACCAGGCCGACCGGCTCGCGTCGTTCGTCGTCGCCGGGGAAGGCGCGCCGGTGACACCGCCACCGCCCGCGGACATGCGCGCGTTCCTGCTGGTCGCGCTCGGGCAGCTGGTGTCGCTGATCGGGTCGGGGCTCACGACGTTCACCCTCGGCGTGTTCGTGTACCAGCGCACCGGGTCGGTGTCGCTCTTCGGGTTGATCAGCGTGCTCACGTTGCTGCCCGCGGTGGCGCTCGCCCCGGTCACCGGCGCGATCGCCGACCGGTGGGACCGGCGCAAGATCATGATCGGCGCGGACGTGTTGTCCGCGGTCAGCTCGATCGGCCTGGTCATGTTGCTGTGGCTCGGATCGCTGCAGCTGTGGCAGGTGTACCCGTTGGTGGCGCTGGGTGCGATCGCGGTCGCGTTCCAGCAACCCGCGTACCGCGCGGCGGTGACGCAGCTGGTGCCCAAGCGCTACTACGGCCGGGCGAACGGGCTGGCGCAGCTCGGCAGCGCGGCGGGCACGGTGCTCGCGCCGCTGCTCGGCGGCGGGCTCGCGGTGCTGGTCGGCCTGAACGGCGTCGTGGTGATCGACGTGGTGACGTTCGGGTTCGCGTTGCTGACGCTGCTGCTCGTGCGGTTCCCGGACCGGATGTTCAACCGGCTCGAGGAGCCGTTCACCCAGGAGCTGACCGGTGGGTGGCGCTACCTCGTGCGGCGGCCGGGGCTGCTCGCGATCATCCTCGCCACGTCCGCGCTCAACTTCACCCTGGCGATGGTCGAGGTGATCGCCACGCCGCTGACCCTGTCGATGGGCGCCGTGCCGACCCTGGGCCTGGTGATGTCCGCCGGTGGCATCGGACTGCTCGGCGGCAGCGTGCTGACCAGCCTGTGGGGCGGGTTCCGGCGGCGCACCACCGGCATCCTCGGGTCGTTCGCGCTGATCGGCGTGTTCATGGTCGTGCTGGGCCTGGTGCCGAACCCGGTGTTCCCGGCCGTGGGTCTCTTCGGCATCGGCCTCGCGTCCGCGGTGCTCAACGCGCACTGGGGGTCGATCGTGCAGGCGAAGGTGGGCCTGGAACTGCAGGGCCGGGTGTTCGCCGCCAACCTGATGGTCAGCTGGCTGATGGTGCCCGCCGGGTTCGCGCTGGCCGGGCCGCTGACCGACGGGGTGTTCGAGCCGCTCGCCGCCGCCACGGGGATGCCCGGGCGCGGTATGGCCTGGCTGGCGATGGGGGCGGGCATCGCGTCGCTGGTCTTGGCGGTGGGCGCGTGGCGGTACCGGCGCCTGCGGCTGCTGGAGGACGAACTGCCCGACGCCATCCCCGATCCCGTTGTACTGAAGGACAAGGACGTCATCCAGGCGAAGGCGGCCGCCTGACCCGTCAGAGCTCGAGGACGGCGTCGCGCACGACAAGGCGCACAGGTTCATCGGCGATCGACCGCGGCTCGCCCGCCGGCCGGAGGCGGAGTTCACCCCGTGGCTCGCCGGTGCCGCACGTGTTCGTGCTCGGCGTTGTCCACAGCGCCGGCGGGGCCGGTTCCGGCGCGGCACGGGGCGGCCATTGATGCACTGAATAGCTACGTCAGGGCGAAGCTCACCACCCCCGCGTCACGTGGCCGCACCACCTGCCGGCACGGCCGACCTGCTCGCGCAGTGGATGAACGGCAAGAAACCCGGTGCTCCTGCGTGGCCGCGTCATCGGATCGCGGTTGTCCGGTGGACGGGAGGGGGGTGAGTCGCTCCGCCGTAGTGAGTGGCGCCCAGCGTAACCGTGGCCACCAGCCCGGCCGCGGCAGTCGCTGTCGCGATGCGCGCCGGGGTTCGCAGCCGAAGCGGCGGGCGGGGAACTTCCGTCGTGGCGCGAACCGCCCACCGGTAGGCGTGGGCCAGCGTGAACGCCAAGGTGGCCGCGATGATGAAGAAGTCCGCCACGTTGAAGCAGTACTTGCCGACCGGGATGAAATCGATGGCGCCGCGGACGCTGCCCGGCGCAGTGAGGTGGTGCAGCCCGAGGCGGTCGAGGAGGTTGCTGGTCCAGCCGCCGATCGCGAGAGCTGCGGGAGCCAGCAACAGCTTTGGATGCCTGCGGCGCAGAAGAAGCAGCACTGCCGCGACGAGGCTCGCGCTGCTGACGAGGTCGAGTACCGCTCCTGTCACCGGGTCTGCGTACCATCCGCCGACGACCGGACCGACCAG
The DNA here is from genome assembly GCF_000384295.1 of Amycolatopsis balhimycina FH 1894. NCBI lineage: Bacteria > Bacillati > Actinomycetota > Actinomycetes > Pseudonocardiales > Pseudonocardiaceae > Amycolatopsis > Amycolatopsis balhimycina. Next base: position 1,829,350 of record NZ_KB913037.1, read on the forward strand.
CGGGTTGCCGCCGAAGTTGATGTGCGCCCGGGGAACTTCGCGCCAGGCCCACCACTTGGTCACCTGGTCCACGAAGACGACCGGCAGCAGCGCGAATGCGGTCCATCTGGGTGCCACGATCTTGTCGCCGATTCGGGACGCCTCGGCTTTGTCGTTACGGGTCATCGGCTTCCTCGCAGCACGCCGGAAGATTGAGCGATCACGGGTCGAAGGCCCGACCAGCCGGGAACGGGCTGTGGGGAATCCCCGGGCAATGCCTTCCCCGCGGCGACGGCGCTGAACCGGACGGCAATGCCGTGGGTGCCGTATTTGCAGCCCGACGCTCGAGCGCGAGTTGCTCGGATCGCCTACATCGCGGAGACAGTCGTCAACTGGCGTCCCAAGCGGCTCTCGCATGGCTCACGAACTCGGCGCGGCTGCCGGCGGCTACGGCGCTGCTGCGAGTGCGGTAGCAGTCCAGTACCGCGTCGAAGCGGGTGGCGTGCAAGAACTCACGCACGACGGGGCGCTCGCCCGTCACCACGCGCAGACGCGCCGCGCCGGCGGCAGCGTGCGCGGTGCCGATTGCCCTGACACCGGCGACGGAGAGAAAGGACAGGTCGGACACGTCAAGGATCAGTGCCTCGGGTTCGGTGGCGAGGATCTGCGCAACGGCGCGTACGACCTTCGACGCCGTGCCCGAGTCCAGTTCACCGGACAATACGAGTTCCACGACCCCGGACTCGCCGCGCGTACGCACCAACCTGAGGCGTTCCGGACCGGACGAGGTGCTCATGGCCGTCACCCTTCAACTCGTCACCGCGGCTGGCTGCCCGTCGAGCTGGGCGCGTGTTCGGCGGCCGGCGCCGAGCCCGCAGGGGTGGCGTCATCCTGGCCGCGGCAGTCTCGCTCGAGCCCGCGGAGGGACGAGGCTCACGGCTCCCCGACCAGTCGTTCCGGCGTAGGTACCCCGCGGACATGAGCGGCAAACGTTGACACGGCCGGTTGTTCCGGCATCGGCGTACCGAGACGACGTTCAGGCGCCGGCGGCCGCGCCCGAGCTGTGGCGGGACAGCCTCGAGCAGAACCACGCGCGAACGCACCCATGATTTACGCGGCGCGGACCGGAACACCGGTGACGGCGAAGCGTTGTACTGGGTGTCGGTACGGCGGTGGCCCCGGGCCTCACCCCTTGCCTTCACTGCTCTGCCTTTCAAAGAAGCCAGTCCGGCTGGAGCCGTGTCGTGCCACTCGCCGCGACGCGCCCCCGTACCGGCCTCGATCTCCCGTTTCCGCTCGCAGCTCACCCGCCTCGATCTCCGCTGGGCGGAAGCGGGACCGCGTCCGGCGTTTGTGCGGCCGGCGACGCGGTAAGCAGTGTTCCCCAGCGGCCGGAAGGAACCCGCCATGACCACGACCCGTGCGCCGGTACTGATCACCGGAGCCGCACGCTCGTACGACGACCAGCTTGCCGCACGAAAGCGGAAATACCTCCTGATGATGTCGTGCCGGATCCCGTGCCTGGTGCTCGCCGGGATCTTCCACGGCACCTGGTGGCTTGCGCTGGCGGTGCTGGCCGTCTCCGTGCCTCTCCCGTGGATGGCGGTGCTGATCGCCAACGACCGGCCGCCGCGCAAGCGGGAAGAGATCAGCAGGCTCGACCGCGACCCGGAGGAATGGGAAAGACGCCCGCATCCGGTCTTCGAGGCCGGCTGACTTCCGGCGGCCGCAGGTTCGACCAGGACGTCGACGCGACGCAGTCAGAGTCACTCACCGGGTCGATCATGGTGCCGATTCAGGTGGCGGGTCACGACCTCGCGGGCGGTCTCGGTCAGCGGCCGGCCGTCCGCGAACGCCATCGCCCGCAATCGGGCCATGGCCTCCTCGATACTGATCGCCTGTTGAACCGACAGGAGACCGGCTGCCATGTTGACGTCCTCGTAAGCCAGGGAGCTGCTGATCCGATCCGCCAGCTCACCGTCGGCCAGCAACGCGGCCGCGAGCAGCTCGGCCAGGTCGCGGATGTCGGCGAAGCTGGTCGAGGGCGTTCCGGGCTCGCGCCGGTAGAGAGTCAGCGTGCCGAGCGTGGCGGTGCTTGCGGCCAGCGGGAACGCGAACGCCGCACCGAGGCCATAGCCGGCCGCGGCGTCGACGAATCCGGGCCAGTCCTCGCCGTGCTCGGTCAGGTCGGTGACGGCGACCGGCTCACCAGTGGTGAACGCGGTGACCGACGGTCCTTCGCCCGTGGTGTACTGCAGCTCCTCGACTTGGTGTCCCCAGCGGTCGGTGGCCGCGAGTTCGTGCTGGGCCAGCCCGCCGCCCCGGACGGTGATCACCACCGCGTCGACGCCGCGCAGTATCCGCGTCACCGTTACCGCCATTGCCGACGCGTAGCCCATCGACGGGTCGGCATGGCGCGCGGCGTGGTCGAGGCGGTGCGACAGCACCTCGCGCCGAGCCGATCGTAGGCCGGTCGCTGCGTCCGACGGTTGCGGCGGTGTCGCGCATTCTGCGGCTTGCCGCCGGTCCGCCTCGGCAGCGGCGCGGTGTTCGGCAGCGTGACGCCGGTCCGTGAGCCCGGCCGCAGTGCCGCGTTCGGGCGCCCGCCGCTCGAGTGCCCGTGCCGCGCGCTCGTGCGCTTCGGCCGAGCGCAGGAAACTCTGCCGGAGGCTCTCCCTGGCGCCGGCCGCGCGCACGAGAGCGGCCTTTGCGTGTTCGGCGGCCCGAGCCGCAGCGGCCCGATCCACTCCCGCACGAGCACGGGCCGCCAAGGCAGCTCGACGGGCAGCCAGCTCGCGGACACGCTCACCCGCCGTCTCGCCCCGCGCACGGGCACGCTCCGCGCCCTTCGTCGCCGCACTCACGAACTCAGGATTTCCCATTGGGCCTAATCCCAATCACCGTATCCGCGCCAGGATAGCTGCGCGTCAGCTGGATCAGGCGCTCCGGCCCAGCCGGCGTGGCTATGAACCACGGTCGTGCCGGTGGTCGTGAGCGACCTTTCAGGTGAACTTGCCGCCTTGCCTGATCGATCTAGTATTCGAAGGCATGGAGACGCGTAGTCGCCGCGGCACAGGTCTGGCACAGTGAAACCAGGCAGTGAAGCCACTTGTTCGATGGAGTTCATTCGGTCAAGCTGCCGCGTGCCCGGTCTTCAACAGCGCAGTATCGGTGCCGCTCGCCGTAACCAGCGACTGCCTGATCTGAAGCAAGGGAAGAGCGAAGTGCCGCAAATACCGCCCAGTGAAGAAGACTGGGATGAGGACAGAGAACGCTTCACCGCCGACGCGCAGCACGCGACCGTCACCGGCGGAAAGCCGGTACGGGACCACGGGTTCCGGCTGGGACCCCTGGCGCAGCAGTTCGCCACCCTCACCTATTCGCTCCTCGACGCCACGACCACGGGCGACGTGCTGCAACAGGTCGCCGACACGACACTGCAGGTCGTTCCCGGCGCCGACCTGGTCAGCGTCACCCTGCGGTTCCCGGATGGCGCTTTCCACACGCCCGTCCAGACCGATCCGGCCGCCGCCGACCTCGACCAGGTGCAATACGAACTGCGCGAAGGACCATGCCTGGACGCGTCCGAGCCGAGCGGCCCGGCGTTCGCGGCCAGCGCCGACCTGGCCGTCGAAGGTCGCTGGCCTCGATTCGGCGCCGCTGCCGCCGAACGGGGGTTCCATGCCGTGCTCTCCACCGCGCTGCTGCCCGACGCGCGACCACCCCGGCTGTCCGGAGCGCTCAACATCTACTCCCGGCAGCCCGGCGGGCTGGGCGAGGCCGACCGGGCGATCGCGCTGCTGTTGGCCACCCACGCCTCCCTGGCCCTCGCGCACGCGACGGCCGTCGGCCAAGAACAGCTGACCTCCGAGCAGCTGCACCGGGCGATCGACTCCCGCGACGTCATCGGACAAGCCAAAGGCATCCTCATGAGCCGCCGCGGCCTCAGCCCGGAAGAAGCGTTCGACCTGCTCCGGCGAACCTCGCAGGAGCTCAACGTCAAACTCGTCCGGCTGGCCGAAACGCTGGTGACCCGCCACACCGAAATCGACCTGCCGCAGGCCGGCACTCCACCACCCGGCTGACAGAGATCCTCGGTTGAACGCCGGTGAACCGGGTAATCGCGTCTGACCGGGCCAGCGGACGGAGCGCGGAGGGGGTACGCCGGAGATGACCTCGAACTTTCCGCAGGCGGGTGAGCCGCCGGGCGACGCGCTGATGATCGAAGAGCTGACCGCGCAGCAGCTGGCGGCTGTCTTCGCGCGCATGTCCGGCTTGCTGCTGTCGTCCGAGAAGGTGGACACGGCTCTGAAACTGATCACCGCGCTGGCGGTCGAGATGGTGCCGGGAACGACCGGAGCGGGGATCAGCCTGATGGACCGCCACGGGCGGCGGGTGACCGCGGCGGCCACGGACGAGGTGGTCGAGCGGGCCGACCGGTTGCAGTACCAGCTGGGCCACGGCCCGTGCCTGACCGCCTGGGCGGAACGGGCGGTCGTCAGAGTCGACGATCTCGCGCAGGACGAGCGGTGGCCGGCCTGGTCACGGCCGGCCGCCGAGCTGGGGCTGCGGTCGGCGTTGAGCGCGCCGCTGGTGGCCGGGCCCGAACCGCTCGGCGCGCTGAAGGTCTACGCCGTTCCGCCGCATTCCTATGGCGAGCGGGAGGAACACCTCCTCACCATGTTCGCAGCCCAAGCGGCCATGCTGATCAGCAACACGCGGACCGCGCAGGACGCCGAGCGCGCCAGCTCCCAGGTCGCCGAGGCGCTGCGCGGCCGCGAGGTGGTCAAGCTGGCCAAGGGCATCATCATGGCTCGTGAACGCGTCGACGAACGGGCAGCGTTGCTGACGCTGGCGCAGCTGGCCGAACGAGAGCGCACCACCCTCCGCCACACCGCCGAGCGGCTGGCCCAGTCCACCGTGCGGCGGCTGCGATGACCGGTGAACACCGTGAAGAATGATCATTCCCAGGACCGCGCGGTCGAGCAGCAGCGCACTCTGGCGCTGGCGTTCAAGCGTGCCGAGCTGTCCGTCGAGGACCTGTGGCTGCGCTACTTCGGAGTCGGCGGTGAATCCGGGTTCATCGACATCGACGCGTACCTGCACGGACTGGCCGACCTGCCGCCGCTGGAACGCGACACCCTGGCCCTGGCCGTCAACGAACGGCTGGACGAGCTGACTTGGGCACACCGGGCCGGGTTCAGCCGGCAGATCCGCGACAGCGTCCCGAGAAGCGCGCCGTTCGCCGCCCTGGTGCGGCTGTTGGAAGATACCGAGCTGGCCCCACCGGACCGGCTGCCGGCGGCCGTGGCCGCCGCCGCCACCGCGCTCGGCGTGCGGATCGGCGTCTACCTCGTCGACTACGGCCAACGGTGCCTCCACCTCGTCCCGGAAGCTCCGCCCGGTCTGCCGGCGTCGCGACGGGCCACGCTGGAGGTCGACACCACACTTGCGGGACGGGCGTTCCGCCAGATCCAGATCCTCCCGTCGGAGGCACCTGGCCGGCCTCGCTTGTGGGTGCCGCTGCTGGACGGGGCGGAACGTCTCGGCGTCCTCGACGTCGAGGTGGCCGAGGTGGACGACCTCTACGACCCGGGGCTGCGGGTTCAGTGCCGGTGGCTGTCCATGCTGCTCGGGCACATGGTGACCCTGCTGTCGCAGTACGGGGACGAGCTGGACCGCGTCCGGCTGCGAACCCGCCGGACGGTCGCCGCCGAACTGGTGTGGTCGTTGTTGCCACCGTTGACCGCCGGGGTGGACAGCTTCGTCGTGACGGGTGTCGTCGAACCGCGGGACAGCGTCAGCGGCGACGCCTTCGACTACGCGCTGTCCGAGACCACCGCGAGCCTGATGGTGCTGGACGCGATCGGTCACGACCTGCGCAGCGGCCTGATCGCCGCCGCAGCATTGTCCGCTTATCGCAGTGCACGCCACGCCGGCCACGGCCTGTCCGAACAAGCCCGGATGATCGGCGAAACGATCAGCGGCCACTTCGGCGACGCCACGTTCGCGACCGCCGTGCTCGTCGAACTCGACCTCACCACGGGGCGCTTGCGCTACATCAACGCCGGCCACCCCCGTCCGTTGGTCATGCGCGCCGGGAAGATCGTCAAGCCCCTCACCGCCGGCCGATGCCTTCCGCTCGGCCTCGGTCTGGGCGACCTGCAAGTCGGCGAGGAGACCCTCGAACCGGAGGACTGGCTGGTGCTCTACACCGACGGCATCACCGAAGCCCGCGACCACACCGGCGAATTCTTCGGCGAACCGCGGCTCCTGGACTTCCTGCGGCGTGAAGCCGCCTCGGGCAACCCGCCACCCGAAACCGCCCGACGGCTCACGAAAGCCGTCCTCCACCACCAGAACGGCACGCTGCAGGACGACGCCACCGTCCTGCTCGCCCGCTGGACACGCCCCTCCGACGTCACCCCCTGACCGGCGGACCTCGACTCCGATTCCGAGCCTCGCGCGTGATCGCCGACTCACCCACAGTCACCGGATTGCGAACGGGCCGCGCAGGGTATTCCGGCTCCGAAATGGACGGGAGGTGGGACATGAGTGCCGGAGCCGACGTCGTGGCGGTGGACGCCGAGCAGGCCCTCATCCTGCGGGTGAGCGGGACGCTCGAAGCTGAAACGGCACAAGCGACACTGACCAAACTGCTCGACGCGACCGTCACCCTCCCACCCCCGCACCTCGTGGTGCTCGACCTGCGCGACGTCGACCACCTCTCCGCCGCCGGAGTCCGGGCGCTCGGCGAATTCGCGGTGCGCCGCGCACAGGACGGCGTCCACGCGGCGGTCCTGCTCGACCCGGACGCGCTCAACGCCCGGATCCTGCACAGCAGCCTGCCCGCCGGCACCCTGCCGGTGCACGCCAGCGTGGAGGAGGCGCTCGCCGACGCCCCGGCGCCGGGCGGTGAACGGCACCTCGGTGACCAGCTGGCGGAGCTCACCCGGATCCTGCTCGACGCCACCAGCGTCAGCCGGGCCCTGCAGCACGTGGTCGCCGCGACGACGGTCGTCGTCCCGCACGCCCGGCTGGTCAGCATCACCCTGCGCGACCCCGGCGGCCGCTACTTCACCCCGGTCGAAGTCCCCGACATCGCCGCCGACCTCGACGACGTCCAGTACCGCACCGGATCGGGGCCCTGCCTGGACGCCGCCCACCCCGACGGCCCCGCCTACTCCCTCGACCAGGACCTCGCCCAGACCTCCGCCTGGCCCCAATTCGCCGCCGTCGCCACCGCCCACGGCCTCGGCGCCGTCCTCTCCACCGCCCTGTTGCCAGCCCGGCGCGCCGGGCTCAGCGGCGCCCTCAACGTCTACGCCCACCGCGGCGGCATCACCGAAACCGACCGCCATCGCGCCCTGCTCCTGGCCACCCACGCCTCACTGGCCCTCCAGCACGTCCGCGGCGCCGAGATCGCCGATCTCGAACGCACCCACCTCCGCCGCGCGATCGCCTCCCGCGACGTGATCGGGCAAGCCAAAGGGATCCTGATGGCGCGTCAGGGCATCGACGCCGACGCCGCCTTCCGCCTGCTGCGCCGCACCTCCCAGGACCTCAACGTCAAACTGGCCGACATCGCGGCCACCCTCGTCCGCAACCACACCGCGCTGACAACCGCCGAAGGCGAGTGACGCCGCCGATCCGACGTCCCGGTTCCCGGTTCCCGGTTCCCGGTTGAGCGTCGGCGCCCCGGGTATCTCGGCCCGACCGACAACCGAGATCCCGCACCCACGCCGGGCGTGTCCGTCCGGCAGTTCACCGACGACCTGCTCCACGCCGCCACGGCGGGCGCCTACGACGACGTGGCCGAGGCGCTGGGCGTTCTCCTCACGGGAAAGCGCAGGTGCGGCGCGGGATTTCCTGTGCAATTCCAACACCGGCGCGCTCTCGGCACGGACGGCGCTTTGACCCGGTTGCCAGCTACCGCGTTCGCCGGCCGGCCGCTGACGGCCACGGCGCGGATGTCGTGTCCCGTCATCTGCGCGAACTCCACGACTGACACCCAGCGCGGCCGGCGGCGCTCAGTCCCGGTGCAGCGCCGGCTCGAGATCGTCGAAGACGGTCACCCGCTGGTCGAGCCCGGCGACGACGAGAACCCGGTGCGCACTGCTCCTGGGCGCGACGACCAGGCGAACCGTGACTCCACGCTCGGCACAGGCGATCACCCAGCAGGCCAGGGCCCGCGCGCCGGCAGCTCCCAGCAGCTCGAGCGCGGACAGATCCAGCACCGCCAAGGACAGCGGCGAAAATGCCTCCGTCGCGGCCAGCATCAGGTACTCCACCCGGTCCCGGGCGGAAGGGTCGACGACGCCGGCCAGCCGCAGGATCAGCGCGTCGCCGGCCGACGTCGGCACGACTTCGATCAGTACACCGCCGCCGTCTTCAGCCATGCGAACTCCCCACGCCCGGCGGGAGGCAATTCCGCGGCGGGGTTGCGGTGCCGGCCGGCACCGCGCGGTCATGATGGCGTGCGCTCAGACTTCAACACCGCCCACACGATCTTTCCCCCGGACCAGCGGCGGCTGCTCCCCCACGTCCGCGCGGCGTCGGCCACGATCCGCAGCCCCAATCCCGGGTCCCGGACGTCGGCCCGCTCCAGCAGCACCGCGGGCCGGTCGCTGCCATCGGCCACGGACACCGACAACAACTGCCGGCGCAGGTCCAGCCGGACATCGGGTTCGGACGCGGTGTGCTCGAGGACGTTGCGGACCAGCTCGCCGGCCACCAGCATGCTGTCGTCGATGAATTCCGGAACCTGCCACTGCAGGGCGTGGTCCCGCACGAACGTCCGTGCCAGCGTCGTCGCGTCGTCGATGCGCGGCAGTACCCTGCGCGCGGTGCGCCGGATCGGAGTGGCCTGAGCGGTCTCCGCCGCGGCGACGCTCGGGTGAACCGGGACGAACCGCTCGATCCCGTGGCGGTGAAAGGCGACGAGGTGCTGCGGCTGCCGGGTGACCACGGCGAACGGGATGCCCGGCCACTCCGCGATCCGCTTCGCGACGAACGGGAACACCGTCGAGGGCGACAGCTCACCGATCGCCAAGTCCTCGAGGTCGGCGACCAGCCGCGGCGGGCCGTCCGCCGCGACCTTGAGCAACCCGTCGCGGAGAAAGCCGTAGCCGGCCAGATCGAGGGCACCGGACACCGTCACCAAGGCGCTCTCCGGCCGCTTGCTCACCTCGAGCGCGACCCCGATCTCCATTCCGCCTCCGTCTCGCCGCGGGCCCGCCCGACGGGACGAAAAGGGGCGGATGTCCGCGCTGGCCGGCACCAACGGGCCCCCTACTGAACCGACGCTAGTCCACCGGATCACCTCCGGCCAAGGCCGGAGGTTTCAAAGCTCACCGGCCGAGACCCATGGTGCTGTCCGGGGACACCACCGCCGCGCGCCGTCGTGGTTCATCCGGCCCCGCTGCACTTTCCCACTTTCCCACTTTCCCGCGGTGGCCGGGGCGCGGTTCAGGCGCCGGCTGCGGTGCCGGTGACCCGATTCGGACGGGATCTGCAGGTCACCGATGTCCGCGATGACCGCGCGAGGGACGCCCACAGCCAGCTTCACCAGCCGGTCGCGCAGCTCCCGGTACGTCAGCGCGTCGAGGACTCCATCCGGGTGGACGACCACACAGCCGTCGCGGTCCTCGTACGCCATGTCGACGCGGCTTTCGTCCACCAGGTGGAGCCTCTCCGCGGGCAACACCCGCATCAGCGTGCAGCCAAGACGTGCTACCCACCGTGCCGCCCGGTAAACGCGTCCGGCAGCGACGATCGGGTCGCGGCGCGATGCGCGCGCCACCGCGTGGCAAGTCCGGCGTGCGCTGCCGGCGTGCGCGGTGCGGGCGTCCGCCGCCGGCAGATTCGGCCAGCTCGGCGGCCTGCGCATGGGCGAGCACGAGGGAGGCGTGGGTGCCGGCAGCAGCGCGGTCCGATCCGGCGGATCCTGGAACCGGCTGTGGGATCGGCCGGGTGAGCGCTCGCAACGACGGCGGTCCGGCCGCGGCGGGCGGCCCGGCAGGCCGCCGACCGTGCCGCGAGCGCGCGACGACGACAGCTACTGGCTGCCACTCCCGCGGCTGCCGCGGGATCCGTTGATGACTCCGGGACCCCGGGCCCGGACGCGGCTGATCACGGCGAGGCGGCGCTTGCGGACGCCCGGCGACGCGCGGATGTCGCGCGTATCCGGCTTCGAGCGGGATTGCTGCGGGCGGCGGCGGCCCATGACCGCGCGGCCCGGCAGCACGACCTGGCGGCCGACACAACTCGCCACGGCGTTACCGGAACCGGAAGGACAAGACTACCGTGGAAAAGGCACCAGGAGGTGAGCCGTGGCCGTCCAGCGTGACGTGGTGGTGATCGGCGCCTCAGCGGGCGGGGTGGAAGCCCTGGGCAGGGTCGTCCGGCAGCTGCCCGCCGACTTTCCCGCCGCCGTTCTCGTGGTGCTGCACCTGGCCCCGGGCGCGCCCACCGCCCTGCCGGAGATTCTCGGCCGGGCAGGCCGCCTGCGCGCGGTGGCGGCCGCGGACGGCGCGCCGCTGGCCCCTGGCACCATCTACGTGGCGCCACCCGACCGCCACCTGCTGCTCGATGACGGCACAGTGACCTTGACGCGCGGCCCGACCGAGAACGGACACCGCCCGGCGGTCAACGCCACCTTCCGTTCGGCCGCGCTCGCGGCCGGCCCGCGGGTGGTCGGCGTGGTGCTTTCGGGGACCCTGCACGACGGGGCCGGCGGCCTGTGCACGGTCGTCGAACGCGGTGGCCTCGCCGTCGTCCAGGACCCGGCGGACGCGCTCTATCCGGGCATGCCGGAAAGCGCGCTGGCCCGCGTCCGGACCGAGCACGTGTACCCGGCCGAGATGCTCGGCAAGGTCCTCGACCAGCTCGTGCGGCAGCGGGTGGAACCGGTCGCGGTACCACCGCCCTCGCCGGCCTTGCTCCTCGATGACCGGATCGCGCGGGACGGAGTCGGGCGGAGCCCGCTGTCGGAGCACGCGCCCGCTTCGGGATACACCTGCCCGGACTGCCACGGAGCGCTTCTCGAAAACGGCGACGAGCCGGGGCACTACCGCTGCCGTATCGGCCACGCCTGGACGGCCGAAGCCCTGCTCGCGGCGCGCGGCGCCGAGTTCGAACGAGCCCTGTGGACGGCAGTGCGCTCGCTCGAGGAAAGGGGCGAGATCGCCGAGCGGATGAAGCTGGACGCCGAAGCCCGCGGGCACGCCCACATCGTCCGCCGCTACACCGGCACCGCGCGGGAATGCTCAGCCGCCGCTGGGACTCTTCGCCGGTTCCTGCAGTCGCTCCGTCCCGATACGGGAGCGGAGCGATGACCGGCGTGCGGCTCGTCCCGGAGTTCCGGACCACGTCGACGGTGGTGACCGTGACCGGCGTGTTGACGCTGGCGACCTATCCCCGGCTGCGGGACGGCGTCCTGAAGTTCGCCACGGATGCCCCCGGATGCCTGATCGCCGACATCCGCGGTCTCGACGTCACGGACGCCAAGCTGCTGAGCGTGTTCTCCGCGATCGCCACGCGGATCAGCGACTGGCCGGGTGTCTCCTTCGCCCTGGTTTCCGACCGTGCCGGCCACCGGGCCGGGCTGAAGGAGCAGGCGGTCGACCGGTTCGTCGCCGTGCACCCCGGCGTGGCCACCGCCGAAGCGGCTCGCGACCGGGTGCCGCGCCGCCGGGCCGTGCGGCAGCTGGCTCCCTCGGTGGCCGCCTCGAGGGCGGCACGGCGGTTCGTCGGCGAGGTCTGCGCGGAGTGGGCGGTGCCCGGGTACGCCGCGGACGCCAAGCTGATCGCGACCGAACTGGTCGAGAACGCCGTCCAGCACACGGAGTCGTCCCCGCTGCTGCGGCTGGAGCTGCGCCGCGGCGTGTTCAGCGTGGCGGTGAGCGACGACGACCCGCGACCCGCCGTGCTGCGCGAACGCCTCGGGGCACTCGAACCGGGCCTCGGCCTCCGGCTGGTCGCCCAGACGGCGCGGATCTGGGGCTGCAGCCGGTCATGGGGTGGCGGTAAAGTCGTGTGGGCCGTGTTGGCCCGGCACGCCGGGGGGCGCGGCGGCGGGTAACGTGTCCGAGCGTGACGGAGCCCGGTCTGGAAGATGACGAGTTCGAGTCGGTGCTCGCCTACCTGAAGGAGTCACGGGGTTTCGACTTCACCGGCTACAAGCGCAGCAGCCTGCGCCGGCGGGTCCAGCGCCGGATGACCCAGGTCGGCGTCGACAACCACGCCGACTACATCGACCAGCTGCAGGTCAACTCGGACGAGTTCGCCGCCCTGTTCAACACCATCCTGATCAACGTCACCGGCTTCTTCCGCGACCCCGACGCGTGGGAGTTCCTGCGCGAGCACGTCATCCCGGCGCTGCTGGCCGAGCGCAGCCCCGAGGAGCCCATCCGGGTGTGGAGTGCCGGCTGCGCGGGAGGCCAGGAGGCCTACAGCCTCGCCATCGCGTTCGCCGACGCGATCGGCGTCGACGCGTTCCGGCAGCGCGTCAAGATTTACGCCACCGACGTCGACGAGGAGGCCCTCGGCCAGGCGCGGCACGCCGCGTACACCCCCGCCGAAGTCGAGGGCCTGCCCGAGGCGAAACTCGAGGAGTACTTCGAGCTGCAGGGCAGCCGGTACTGCTTCCGGAAGGACCTGCGCCGGTCGGTCATCTTCGGCCGCAACGATCTGGTGCAGGACGCCCCGATCTCGCGGATCGACCTGCTCGTCTGCCGCAACACGCTGATGTACTTCAACGCCGAGACGCAGACGAAGATCCTCGAACGGTTCCACTTCGCGCTGGCGCCCCGCGGCCTGCTTTTCCTGGGCAAGGCCGAGATGCTGCTCAGCCACACCCGCATCTTCGAACCGCTGGACCTCAAGCGGCGGGTGTTCCGCAAGGTCGCCGGCACGACGGCCGGGTACAACCACTTCGTGTCCACCGGGCTGCCCAGCCGGCGGCCCACCGACATGTCGGGGTTGGAGGAACTGCGGGACAGTGCGTTCTCGGCGAGCCCGGTCGCCCAGGTGGTGGTCACCGCCGACGAGGTGGTCGCCCTGGTCAACCAGCAGGCCGAGATCGCGTTCACCCTCTCCGACCGGGACGTCGGCCGCACCCTGTGGGATCTCGACGTCTCCTACCGCCCGGTCGCCCTGCGCGCGTACGTCGAGCAGGCGCGGCTCGAACGGCGCTCGCTGCGGATCAAGGACGTCGAATGGCGCCGCGCCGGCGAGACCGTGTGGTACGAAGTCCACGTCAATCCGCTGGTGAACCGGGACAAGAGCCTCCTCGGGGTCTCCGTGGTGTTCCACGACGTGAGCTGGGCGCGGCAGCTGCTGACCGAGCTCGAGCACAGCAACCGCCAGCTCGAGTCGGCCTACGAGGAGCTGCAGTCGACCAACGAAGAGCTCGAGACCACGAACGAGGAGCTCCAGTCCACTGTGGAGGAGCTGGAGACGACCAACGAAGAGCTCCAGTCCACCAACGAAGAGCTCGAGACGATGAACGAAGAGCTCCAGTCGACCAATGACGAGCTCCAGACCATCAACGACGCGCTGCGCGACCGCAGTCTCGAGCTCGACGAGCTGAACGACTTCCTCGAGTCCATGCTGACGTCGATCCAGGCCGGAATCGTCGTCGTCGACGCCGAGATGCGGATCAAGGCCTGGAACCGCGGCGCGGAGGACCTGTGGGGTGTGCGGCGCGAGGAGGCCGAAGGCGCCCACCTGCTCAACCTCGACATCGGGCTGCCGCTCGCCGAGCTGCGCCCGGTGGTGCGGGACGCGCTCGCCGACCCGGCCTTCCACACCGAACTGGTCCTCAACGCGATCAACCGCCGGGGCCGGCCCGCGGTGGTCCGGCTCATGTGCAGCTCCCTGCGCGGCATGAACGGCCAGAGCGAGGGCGCCCTCCTGCTGATGGAGGAAACGCCGCAGACCCCCTGAGGGCCACAGCGACCTCGCCACAGGTCCGTCGCTGCGCTCCGGGCGGCGGGCCCGGCCAGTCGTCGGCCACTCGCCGCGCCCCGCCCGCGCACCGCGGCAGCCGTGAGACCCGGCCGGACGGTCTTCGCGCGTGTCCGGGGAAGCCTCGAAGGAGCGGCAAGGTCGTCTGGGCCGTCCTCAGCCCGGAGCAGCCCACCGGCTGAGCGGGTTCAGCACGGTTCCGGATCCATGATGATCGGCTCAGCGCGCGCCGAGCAGGCGTCGATCATCGGGGCTCCGCAATCGATCCTGGCCCACACCGTCTTCCCGCGTTCCTCGGGCCGGACGCCCCATTCCCGCGAGAGGTCCCCGACCAGCACCAGTCCCCGGCCCCGGGGACGAACCGAAGCCGGCGGCCCGGCCACCGGGCGGTCTTCGCCGTCGTCCTGGACTTCCAGCAGGACCGAGCACGGCCGGTCCGTGACGGACCAGGTGACCCTGACCGGGCCGGCGCCGTGCTCGTAGGCGTTCGTGGCGAGCTCGGTGACCACCAGCTGCACCGCCCAGAGGTGGTTGGCGCCGAGCGGCGGCAGCACGCGGGCAATCCACCTCCGCAACGCGCCGAACGGCGGCGGCGTCCCGCGCTCGATCGTGAACGCGGACGACGCGCCCGATTCGGAGGACATGGAACCATTCTCCCGCGCTCAGTCCGGTCGGGCCGGGTTCGCCTCCAGCGCTTCGGCCAGTGTCGGGTAGAGGAAGACGCGGGCGTCGGTCCAGAACGTCAGCAGCACCACCGACACCGGATGAGCCGGGATGACGAAGCAGAGCCGCCGTCCCTCGACGTGGGCGCGCTGCGCCACCTGTCCCAGCGCCCGCATGCCGACCGCGCCGAGGAAGGTCACCCGGGACAGGTCCAGCACGGTGACCGGGGCCAGATCTTGCCACGTGGCATGCTGCAGCAACCGCACCGACAAGGCATCGATCTCGCCTGCGGCGCTGATGACCAGCAGATCCGGCCGCACCTCGGCCCGCTTGACCGACAGAATCTTCGCCGCCGCCTGCCGGAAGCTTTCGCGCGAGGCCATGCCGCGCCATCCTGTCCCGGGCCGGATACCGGTGCCGGGCGAGCACCGCGGAACCGGCTCGATTCCTGTCCAAGGAAACCACACCGAAGCCGATTCACGCGACGGAGGCGAAATTGCGGTGTGCTTCGAGCAGGAATCGAGGCATTCGCCGCGCGCACCGCGGCCGCCGGAGCACTTCCGGCCGGACGCGGTGCCCTCAGCCGCGACCGACCATCTGGCGGCGCAGCACCTCCGCGGCCTCGATCGTCTCCCGCGCCTGGGCTTCGTACCGCCCCGCGATCAGGTCGTTGCGGCGTTCGCGGGCCAGCGCCGCCAGCCGGCGGCACAGCGAAGCCTTCTCCTCGAGGGCACGCATGCCAGTCCACAGAGCGCGCTCGACAGTGTCCCCCTGGGCAGCGACCAGCGCTTCGGCGGTCCAGGCGTGCCCGACCCGGCAGCGGTAGCGGACGCCGTGGTCGATGTCGGCCAGCACGCCGTGACAGTCCGGGCACGCGAACTCCGAGGGTTTCCCCATGGCACCCACTCCCACTCCGACGCGTCCCGCGCTCGCGATTTCGTTCTCCCACCGCAGCGGCTCCGGCGCGGGCCCGGAATCCGCCTCGACCAGCTCGAGGGTGACTTTGGCGAGCACTTCGCCGATCTCGGACGCCGCCACCACGTGGTCGGGGGTGAGCGCCCGCAGCGCCTTCTCCGGCATGGCGGGGTACAGCGCGTCCCGCGGATCCTGGACCACCACCCGGCCGCCCTGTCCGGCGATCGCCTGCAGTCCCGCCACCCCGTCGTCCAGCACCCCGCTCAGCAGCACTCCGGTCACCGAGGCGCCCCGCGCGACCGCCGCCGAGCGGAACAAGGCGTTGATCGCGGGGCGGTGGCCGTTCTCGGTGGGCCCGTGGGACAGGGCGACGGTGCCGTCGGACACCAGCAGGTGGTGGTCCGGTGGGGCGACGTAAACGCGCCCGTGTTCCATCGGTTCGCCATTGCGCGCGGCTTGGGCCGGCAGGGGCCCCGCTCGGTCGAGGATCGCGGGCAGGGCGCTGGTGCCCCCGGCGGGCATGTGGAGCGCCACGAGAACGGCGGCCGGCAGGTCGGCGGGCAGCTGGGCGGCCGTCGCTCGCAGGGCTTCGACACCGCCGGCCGACGCGCCGACGACGACCACGTCTCGCGGCCGGACCGTCATGGGAGCCTCCTCGGCGTAGGAGTACCCACAAGACCCGGCAACCACACGCTGGGAATGCGTGACCTTGAAAGTATCTTCAAGGCTCGAGGAGCCATACCGTCGCAAGCCCATTTCTATTATCTGACAGGCACTCCGACGTCTCAGCCCGCGGCCGGCGCGGTCGCCCACTGACGCAGTAGCGGCGGCCTTCGCCGTTGACCTGTGCACATGCTCGAAGCGAGGCAGAATGGGCCCGTGACTCCTCCTGATTCCCAGCCGACGGACCTTCCCGCGGCCCAGGGGCCGTTGCCGGTGACGGTCCGGCAGGTCGACGGGGCTATCGTGGTCGCGCCGCAGGCGCGGTGGACCTGGTCACCGCGCCTCGGCTCGAGGCGCGCTGGCCGAGGCTCTGACGGCCCGGCCGAGCCTGCTGGTCATCGACTTCACCGCGGTGGACTTTCTCGCCTCGGTAGGCTTGACGGTCCTGGTCAAGGCCCGGCGTGACGCCGACCGCGGAACCGCTCTGCGGGTCGTGGCGACCGGGACGCCCCGACGAGCAATCAGCATCACCGGCCTCGACGACGCCCTGAACGTGTACTCGGCGGTCGCCGACGCTATGTCTGACTCCTGACCGGATACCTCGGCCGGCGAGTGGCCCTCGAATGCGGGGCGCCGCCGCCGGCTACGTCGTGGGTGAGCTCACGGGGACTATGTGGCCGAAGATTCTCCGCAAACCCGTGGCCCGGGATGAGTCGGTAGTCGTTTCGACGGGATGGTCGAGCCTCTCGTTGTCAGGGGCAGGGCGCTCGGGCATGGTTGCCGCAGGAGAGCCGCGCCCACACGGTTTTCCCGCCGGAATCTGGGATCTCGTGCACGCCCCACGTGTCGGCGAGCTCGTGGACCAGGAACATGCCATGCCCGCGCGCGTCGTACAGACCCGGTCGCGGTGTGCGCTGCAGCGGGTGGGCCGCCCAGTGGTCTTCGACTTCGATGACCACGCGGCACGGCGTGGTCAGGGCGGTCAGCCGGGCCCGGACCGGTCCGCCGCCGTGGAGGTAGGCGTTGGCGACCAGTTCGCCGATCACGATCTGCACGTCATTCAGGTGGTCGGCACCGAGATGCGGCACGGTGCGGGCTGCCCACCGGCGGACCCCGGCCAGGGCGGAGGGGTCGGTGCCGCGCAGGTCGATGACCCACGGCGCGGCAGCCCCGCCCGCGTGGCTACCACGCACCGGCCGGATTCTCCGTGAAGACGTTGCCCACCAGGTCCGCGTACCCGGTGGGCCGCTCCACAAACGGCTCCCCGGCCGCGGCCGGCCAGGCGGTGGTCATAGCCGGAAGTGGACGCGGATGGTCGTGCCCGCGGTGCTGGTGTGCAGGCGGACCAGGTCGGACATGTGATTGACCAGCAACAGGCCGCGGTTGCGGTGTTGCTCCGGTGCCACCGGGTGCCGTCCGGCCAGGGGGTCGGTCAGGGTGCCGTGGTCGTCAACCTGGCACACCAGATGCCCGTCGGCAGTCCAGATCCGCAGCTGCCCGGAGCCGCCACCGTGGTCGATGCTGTTGGTGACCAGTTCGGTGACGACCAGTTCCGCATCGACGACCTGGTCCTCGGACAAGCCCGCGTGACGCGCGTGGGTGCGGGCGAAGTTGCGGGCTTGGGCGAGATTGGTGGCCTCGACGGTGAGTTCGGCGGCGTCGGCCGGTGCGGGCAGTGACAGGTTGTAGCCGGCGATGATCGTCTCGGGGTCGTAGGCGGTGCTGGCTCGCCGGCCGGTGCTGTCGATGAGCAGCGGATGGGTCGCCTCGGCGTCGGCCAGCACCGCCGAGGACAGGTTCATGTCGTACGGGCAGAGGATGGTGACGTCCCGGCCGGTGAAGGCCAGATTGATCAGCGCTTCGTGCTGAACGCAGGCGGGGTATTCGTGGGCGCTGCGGTCCGGCCAGATCGGTTCGCCGATGATCCGGACCGGCCGGTCGGGGCAGGTGTCGGCGAACGCGCGCAGCACGCCGGGGATGATCCGTCCGGGGTTTCGCCCGGCCGTACCCATGTCCATCAGCTGAACCCGGTCGGCGTCGGCGCCGAGTTCGGCGCGCAGCAGCGCGAGATTGGCCTCGGGGACCGCGACGGCGACCGGCTCGCCCGCGGCGAGGCCGGACCGGACGAACGGGACGGTGCCGGCGAGATACTCCTCGGCATCCCGGTAGAAGAGGGCGGGATGGACGAACGGTTCGGCAACGCGCGCCTGGACGGGCGCGCTCACGAGGCTTCCAGTTCTTCGATCACGAACTTCACCGGTTCGGCGGGGTACAGCAATGTCAACATCCTACGCAAGACCGCCGGTGGGCGGAGGAGTGTGAGAGGCGCCTCGGCCGTCCGGTGTTGGGCTGCGGCGACCAGCATGGCGGTGCCACGGGCATCGATGAACGACAAATCGGACAAATCCAGCAGGGCAGGTGCAACGCTCGGGAGCGCGGAGTCCAGCGCGGACCGCCAGGTGTCGCGGGTGCTCAGGTCAACGTCGCCGATCACCCGCAGCCCGGCCTGACCCGGCAACCGGGTCACCTGCAACTGGCTGCGATGCGAATCAGTCACGCAACCCAGCCTACGACGGGCAGCAGCACTCGGCAGCCCGGCCGCGAGCAGTTCCCGAGCTCCCGCTGCCCGCCGCCGCTGAATGGGCACTTGGTCGCGACCGGCCAGGCCGAGGTGCCGGATCTGCGGTGACGGTTGCAGCGCAGCGGCTGCTCACCTGCATGCTCGACACCCGCTGTCAGCTCTCGGCCGCCGAGTACTACGCGACGCACCACCAGTCACTCGCGTCCCACAAGCACAGGCTCCCTGTCCGTACGGGATGACTGACGGGCCGTTCGTCCACATCCCGTACGGACTTCGACGCGGTTCTGCTGCGCCGGGGAGGCACACCTCTTACGCGTAGAGATCCCAGATGGCGGGTGAGCTGCCGGGCCGGTAGTTGCAGAAATAGCCTTGCCACCAGCCGTAGTAGACGCCGGTGAACCCGGCCACGTCACAGTCGTAGTAGTTCCAGTAGGCGGCTCGCCAGACGGCGTTGACGGTCGCCGGCTGGCTCACGGTCGCCTTTTCGGCCGCTGGGGTGACTTCGCTCGCCGATGCCGGGGCCGCGGCGACGGCCAGCCCGAGCAGTACCGCACTGGCCGCGAGTGCGGGCCGCAACACAACTCTTTTCATGGGGATTCCTCTCCATTCAGGTCCCGCTGGTGCGGGAATTGCCGTTGAGGCCGCGGATTTGAAGGAAACGCGGCCGCTTCGTGCTACGCGCTTTCGACGACCTGGACCGAGTTCACACCCCAGTAGCAGCTGGACGGCGGGTAGAGCGTCTTCGCGCCGTCGGTCCAGTCGGTGATGATGTACACGCTGTCCGTGGTAAACCCGAACGAACAGCTCACGCGGACCTTCCACTTGGCGAACGCCGGAGTGGTGCAGGTCGCGGAGCCCCAGTAGCTCCCCAGCGAGCCGGAGACGCCGGTCGAACAGCTCATCCCGTACATCGGCGTGACGAATTCCTGTGTCGCGGACGCCGTGGAGGGGACGCCGACGGCCAGTCCGGCGGTCACCGCCGCCACCGCGAGCGCTCCCTTGACGATCCTGCCCATATATCGCTCCCCTTCGATGGTGGATGTATCACCGAAAGCATCGGGTGCTCTGTGGGAAGAGACCACACACAGGCACCTACACATTTCGGACCGTGTGCGGTGCAATGGGTGGACTGGCAACCGGGGGGAGGCCTCTGTGGTGGAACGGTTCGGCTCCGTGCTGCGCGGCCTGCGGGAGACCGCGCGGCTGACCCAGGAGCAACTGGCGGAAAAGGCGGGCCTGAGCACCAACGCGATCAGCGCGCTGGAGCGCGGGGAGCGCATGCGGCCGTATCCGCACACGGTCAACGCGCTCGCCGCGGCGCTGGGCCTGGATCCCGTCCAGCAAGAGGCGTTGCGCGCGCTCGTACCGCGGCGGGCCGCGAAGGCGCCGGCAGCGTCGGACGTGCCGGCCGCCTCCTCGGCGCCGGGATTGCCGGTGCCCCGCCAGCTGACCGCGGTGCCCGGCGACTTCACCGGCAGGATCGGCGACCTCGCCCGGCTGCGGAACCTGACGCAGAACCTCATCGCGATCGACGGGACGGCGGGCGTCGGGAAGACCACGCTGGCGCTTGTCTGGGCACGCGAGCTGCGGGAGCGGTTCCCGGATGGCCAGCTGTACGCCAACTTGCGTGGCTACGATCCCGGCAAGCCCGCGGACTCCGGCGACGTGCTGGACGGCTTCCTGCGCGCGCTGGACGTGCCCGCGGCGAAGATCCCGCCGAAGCGCGACGACCGGGCCGCGCTGTTCCGGTCGCTCACCGACGGCAAGCGGATGCTGGTGCTGCTGGACAACGCGTCCAGCGCGGAGCAGGTCCGGCCGCTGTTGCCGGGCGCGCTGACCTGCTCGGTCATCGTCACCAGCCGGACCGCGTTGACCGGGCTCGCCGCGGCGAAGGTGAGCGTGGACCTGCTGCCCCTCGACGAGGCCGTGGCGTTCCTGCGGGCGATCGTCGGCACTGAGCGGGCGGACGCCGAGCCCGAGGCCGTCGTGGAAATGGCGAGGCTGTGCGCGCGGCTGCCGCTGGCGTTGCGGCTGGCCGGTCAGCGGGCCGCCTCGCGGCCGCGGCTGCGGCTGGCCGAGGTGGCGGCGGAACTGGCCGGGCAGGCGTCGCGACTGACGCCGCTCAGCTCGAACGGGGACCGGTGCACGAATGTTCGAACCGTGTTTTCCTGGTCCTGTGACGCCCTTCCCGCCGCGCAGGCGAGGATGTTCCGACTGCTCGGCGTGCACCCCGGCCCGGACATCGGCACGCACGCCGCGGCCGCGCTGGCCGGCACCAGCCCCACGGCGGCGGCCGGCCTGCTCGACGGTCTCGTTGACGCGCATCTGATCGAGCACGTCGGCCGCGATCGCTTCGCGTCCCACGACCTCCTCAAGGCGTACGCGCGCGAGCAGGCGGCCACCGATCCCGAAGGACCCGCGGCGCGGCGCCGGCTCGTCGGGTTCTACCTGCACACGGCCGCCGCGGCCGATCACCTCCTCCACCCCGGCCGTGGGCGTGCCCTCGTCGACGGAGCGGCCGGACCCGAGCACCCGCTCGTCTTCGACAGCTTCGACGCCGCGCTGGCGTGGTGCGAAGCCGAGCGTCCGTGCCTGACGGCGATCGCCGAGCTTGCCGCGGAACTCGGGCTCGACGCCGCGTGGCAGCTGCCCAACAACCTGTGGAGTTTCTACTTCATGCGTAAGCACTGGGCCGATGGCACCGCCGCACATCAGGTGGGTCTCGACGCGGCGCGGTCGGACGGCGCGCGAGCTCGGATGCTGAACGGGCTGGCCGTCGCATTCGCGGCCCAGCGACGTTTCGACGAGGCGATCGGTCACTTCCACCGGGCGGGTGAACTGTTCCGGGCGGCGGGGGATCGCTGGGGCGAGGGCAGCACGCTGGCGAATCTCGGCGACACCTACCTTGGGCTGGGCCGGTTCACGGAGTCGGCCGACCACTCAGCGCGGGCGTTGGCCGTCGTCCGTGAGTACAGCAACCCGTACATCGAGGGCGTCGCGCTCGGCAACCTTGGTGAGGCCTATCTGGGGCTGCACGCCTACGACACGGCGAGGGCGTACTTCCTGCGCGTGCTGAGCCTGTGCCGGGAGATCGACCATCGGCACGGCGAGGGTCTCACGCTGAGCCATCTCGGCGCGGCCTGCGCCGGACTGGGCCGTCACGGCGAGGCGCTCGGCAATCTCACGCGGGCACTGGAGCTCGGCCGCGAATCCGGTGACCGCCAAAGCGAAGCGGTCACGCTCGTGCGACTGGCCGACGTCCACGACGCTCTCGGCAACACCGAAGCGGCCCGCGGCTTCCGGGAGAGCGCCGCCGGAATCTTCGAGACGCTCGGCGATCCACGGGCCGCGGAGCTGCGCATGCCGGCGTGAGGCGTCGCCCCGACACAGTCCATAGAGGACTTGGGCGCAACGACGGGTCCGTTCAGCGCGAGCGCAGGGTGTTCTTGTAGAAGACCGCGGAGTCTTCGTAGCCGAGGGCGAGATAGAAGTGTCCTGCTCGTCGACTGGCGAGAGCGAGATAGGCGGCGTCAATCGACCGCGCCCAGTCCTCGGCGTGTTCCATGAGCCGACGGCCGACGCCCGAGCGTCGGTGGCCGCGTTCGACCATCAGTTCCTCGACCCAGGCCACGGATCCGTTCGCGAAGAACGTTTGGTGGCTGTTGCCGAGGAGGTAGCCGATGATGTCGCCGTCGCCGGTCTCCGCGACGAGCACCAGCGTGTGGGCAGCGACCACCGCCTGTTGCCAAGCCGGGTCGAACGCCGTCCGCTCTGGGGTGAATGACGTGGCGAATTCTCGGACAAGGGGCCAGACACGCTCGGCGTCCTCAGGCTGGGCTGGACGAATCAGCTCGTGATGTGCGGGCACCCGGTCAGCGTGCCAGTCGGTACTCACTTTTGGCGGCTGCGCCGCGCGCTGATCTTGCTGGTGCGGAAGACGTGAAGATCACCTCCCGGGCGGGGCCGAAATTCGTGACGACAAGACCGCCGGCCACAGTTGCGCGGGCTATTGCCTGGGCGTTGAACGGTCGGCCAGCTCAGAGCGCATCGCGGACATGAGGCGAACCCGGATGTCCCGCAAGATAGGAAAATCGTTGACGAGTGCGGCGGCTGCGGCCTGGGTGGCTTGTTCGGGAGGCGCTGCCGGCAGGTAGTCGGTGGACCTGCCCAGTGCGGCCGTCAGCCGCAGCAGCTCGTCTTCGGTCTCGTCAACCAGGTCGCAGACCTCGGCGCCACAGAGCAGCGCGGCTTCGTAGAGCGCCGAGTGGAAGGCCCGCTCCGCTCGGCGCAGCTCGTCGTCGGAAACCGCTGCCAGGTCGGGCTCGGTGTACTGACGGGCGACCCGACGCAACAGATGGGCCCAGTCGTTGGCGGTGACATGGATGTCGCGGAAGAGTGCTCGCTTGTCAGCGGTCCACCGGGTGAGCTCGGTGTACTCGCGCTGCGCCACCTCCCTGCGAAGCTGACCTCGCAGCGTCAACCACGTGGCGACGGTGCTCGCGCTCGCCCCCAGAGCTGCACCGAGCACCCCGAACAGTGCCGAACCATCAGCCATGGGCAGATGATGACAGGCCAGGCCGGCGTTCGGTGGCGAAGGGGGCCGAACAACGGGTCGCGTCAAACCGCCGATCACTCTGGGGTTCACTCTGGACGCCCCCATCGGCCCTGAGCCGGCGATGATGCGACGCGGGCATCTTCGACCAGCCCGACCCCCCTCGACATCGACGGCAGCTCCCGCGGCCACCTCGCCTTCGGCTACGGCGTCCACCAATGCATCGGGCAGTCACTCGTGTGGAACTGCCAAAGCCGGCAATACCCGGCTCATGAAGATCGTCCGCTGACCTGCGAAAACAGGTTCGGCGGGCGATCTTCGTTTCTGTCCATTGTGGACGACCGGATGCCTTAGTCGATGTGCAGTTTGAAGGCGTGGGTGACGTCGTTCGGACAGGCGAAGATGTTCAAGGCGCCCTGCCGGCCGAATTCCCACCCGACGGGGTCCAGCTGGTCTTGCTCGCAGGAGCACAGCTCGTCCTTGTGCTCGTAGGTGTGCAGCGAGAGTAGAAGACGAAGCCCGGCGCCGCAGTCCTGGCAGTCGAGTTTCGACGGACTGCTCTGCCACCAGAAAGCCCAGCCACCGACCTTGCTGCCCTGGCCGACCGGAGGCCAGTCCTCGTAGTCGTCGTCGACGAACCCACCCGGCTGCACAAAGGACAAGGTCAGCTTGATCTCGTCCGGGAGCTCGTCGAGCACCGGATATTCGACGACCTGACAGGGAGCGAACACACACGGACGGGGCACGAATTCGCCGCCGACGCTCGCCGGCTGCGGCGGTTGCCCGACCACCTCGGTCACCTCGGCGGACGCGCGCCAGACAAGGTGGGCCGCCGGACCGTAGTAGTAGTCCGAACCGCTGCCCTCGTGCTCGTTGGGGCAAAGCAGCACCTGCAGCAGGTCGGTGCCCTCGGGAAAGGGCAGACCGGGGAAGTCGCGGCGGAAAAGCTGGACCGCGCCGACCAGCGCGATCGACCCTTCGACCTCGTGCTCGGCTGTCCAGCCCTCCTGGGGTCTTCCGCTGGACGTGGGCATTCGTCCGTCGCAATGCGGCCACGGCTCGTCGGCGGGCCACCACAGTGGACCTCCGATGTGGCTGTCGCGACCGGTGGGCGCGCCGGGTCGCGGGTGCAGGCGCGTGGCGGTACGAGCGAGTTCCGCGATACCGGGGATCTCGCGGCCGTTGTCGGTAGGAGCTGCGGTGGAAGTCACGGTCGCGGACCCTACCGGCGACCACCGACAATCTGGGGCCCTTGCGGAGAGACCGACGCCGATCAATGGAGTGCCGGTTCACAAGAGCCGCCGAAGGGCCGGCCAACCCACGACGTCACTAATCCAAGGTGCTGCCGTCCTCGCCCTATCGCGCTCAGGCGGAGGTCAGCTCGTGCTTCTCGGATACGCATTCGGACCGTGCTCGCGCCGCCCACCGTCGATCCCGCCGGCGGCGTCCTGCTGTGGTCCAACCTCGTCGGCTTGCTACGCCCGAGCCGGCGACGCCGGTTCACCGGCCAGCCGCACCTCGGCTGGGAGTACCGGTTCTCCGAGCACGGCGTGAGCCTGCGCCGGTGGGTTCCCGGCACGATCCCGGCGGCGGCACAGCGCGAGCAGGTTTGCCCGTCCCGTGGGCGGCTACTGTCGCTGGAGTCCCAGCAGCAGCCGTGCGTACTGTTCGCGGTCGAGTTCGGTAACGCGCACATCGACTGGCCGCGCTCGCCGTGGCGACCCCCGCCCTCGCGACGCTCCACCAGGAAAAGCAGGCGAGGTTCCAGGCCCTGATCGCACCCGAGCTCGCACGACGGCTGGGAGCGGACCCGGACAACTCGACCGATCCGCGACCACGGGCCCTCATTGCGAGCGCCCTGGGTTGCCTGGAAGCCGCCGTTGCGGCTTGGATTGCCGGCAAGGGAACGCAACAACTGGGCCGGCTACTCGACCGGGCGATGAACTCGATCAGCCTTGACTTGCCTGAGCAGTAGCAAGAATGCCAACAGCCCGGCAGCGGACCTGACGCGGCCGGAGCAGGCGAGTAAGTTTCACGCCAATGCGGGGACCGACCTGCGCCGGCCGGATCTTCCGGCGGCTGCTGCTTGACTGGGGTGCCAACCGGTGGCTACGTTCCGGTCGAACCGGTTCGACCGAGGTCAGCCCCGCTCGGTACGCCGATGTCGAACCATGTGTCTCGCAGTCGGCGGGATCGCGATCAGGGTCCGCGGGTGAGTGGCAAGCGCTTTCATCCCGCCGCGCTGCCCGCCCCGGTCGGCCGCAGGTGAACACATGTGCCGCCGAAGGTTCCGCGCCACACCCCGCGTACGCAGTCAGTCCTCACCCGCCCGCCTGGCCGTGGAGACACCGTGAAGAGATGCGCTTTCGTCCTCAGCGTTGTGCTGGTGAGTATCGCCGGGCTGGTGGTGCCGTCGGCGGCGGCCCATACCGGCACCGCGGCGTCGATCAGCCGGCCGGCCGAAGCCGGCTCCCGGCAGAAGATCAGCTTCAACCGGGGGTGGAGGTTCGTCCGTTCCGACGTGGCGGGAGCCCAGAACCCCGGTTTCGACGACTCGAAGTGGGGGCCGGTGGCCCTGCCCCACGACTTCGACGCTCCCTACGACGTGGGTGGCGCCACGGGCGGGCAGTCCTTCTCCGTGGGTCTGGGCTGGTACCGCAAGCACTTCACGGTTCCCACGTCCTGGAGCGGCCAGCGCGTGGAACTGGAATTCGAGGGAGCGTTCTCGGTCACCGACGTGTGGGTCAACGGCACCACGATCGGCACGCACCGCGGCGGGTACACCGGGTTCGTCTTCGACATCACCAACGCCGTCCGGACCGGTGACAACGTGATCGCGGTGCGCGTGGACAACCGGTGGCGGCCCGATCTCGCCCCGCGGACCGGTGACCACCAGTTCAGCGGGGGCATCTACCGGGACGTCTTCCTGAACATCACGAACAACGTCCACGTCGCCTGGTACGGCACGTTCGTCACAACCCCCGCGCTCACCAATCCGAGCTGGGACACGAGCAATCCCGCGTACTACCGGAACATCGACCTGTCGCAGTACCCGAGCGAGAGTGACCTGCGCGCGAACCTCGCGGCCCGCCGTTCGAACGTGCGAGTGCAGACGGAGGTACACAACGACAGCTCCGCGGCGGTCGACGTCTACGCCCGGCAGGAGATACGCAAGCAGGGATCGGACACCGTCCTGGCCACGTTCAGCTCCCCCGCGCAGACGATCGGCGCGGCGAGCACGAGCACTCTCGACGCGCTCAGCGGATCCCCCTCCGACACCGCGAACATGGTGCAGGGGTTGGACCTCTGGGCCCCGGACAACCCCGCGCTGTACACGGCGACCACGACCCTCGTGGTCGGCGGGAACGTCGTCGACGCCTACACCACGACGTTCGGCTTCCGCAGCGCCCAGTGGAAGGTGGACGGCTTCTCCCTCAACGGCGTCAGGACCCTCCTTGTCGGGGCCGACGTCCACCAGGACCACGGTGGTTGGAGCAACGCCGTCACCGACTCGGGTTTCGAGCGCGACGTGCGGTACATCCGCGAAGCCGGCATGAACTTCATCCGCGGCTCGCACTACCCCCACGACCCGTCCTTCGCCGACGCCACGGACAAGCTCGGCGTCATGTTCTGGTCGGAAGCCCCCTTCTGGGCAACCGCGACGGCCGGCCGGGAGCCCACTCCGACCGGCACCGCCAACGACTACCAGGCCGACGGCTACCCGCAGAAGGCCGCCGATCAGGCAGGCTTCGAACAGAGCGCCATGGACGCCCTGCGCGACATGATCAGGGTCAACCGCAACCACCCCTCGATCATCAACTGGTCCATGGGCAACGAGGTGTTCTTCACCTCCTCCGCCACGCTCGGCAAGGCCAAGGCGCTGGCGAGCAAGCTCCGCGACTACTCCCACCAGCTCGACCCGACCCGCAAGGCGGCGCTGGGTGGCGTGCAACGCAACTCGCTCGACCAGCTCTCGGTGTGCGATGTCGCCGGCTACAACGGAGACGGCGGAAAGATGACCAACACGTGGATGCCGAACATGGTCTCCGAGTACGGGTCGTACACCTCCGACCGGCCCGGCACCTACGATCCCACCTACGGTGACGTCAAGGACCCGAGCGACGGAACCAGGTTCAGGCTCACCACCGGCAGCGCCGGGCTGGCCATCTGGGCCGGCTTCGACCACGGCACGATCATGGACCCGAGCTTCGCACGCATGGGCATGATCGACTACTACCGGCTACCCAAGAACCAGTGGTACTGGTACCGGGCCAACAAGGCGAAGTGGTCGGGCACCACGAACATCGCCGACCCCGCACCGGTGGCCCGCGAACAGTCCACACGGGCCACCGCGACCGCGATGACGCTGGAGACCGGCAGGTACTCCTCGGCAACGATCACCGACGACGGCACCACCGACACCCAGCTGGTGGTGACGATGCGCAACGCCTCCGGTATGTGGGTCAACGACACCCGCACCGTGACCTTGACCGTCACCAGCGGTCCGGGCGTGTTCCCCGGCGGCAAGTCCTCCACCTTCACCCCCGGCACCCAGGCGTTCGACGGGAAGGCAGCCATCGAGTTCCGCTCCTACTACGCCGGCACGACGACCGTCACGGCCAAGTCGGCGGGCCTGCCCGACGCCACCATCACCATCACGACCATCGACACCGTCGGCGCGGTCGGCGAACCTGAACCCGCCGGCTTCGGCAACTCGGCCCTCTGGCAGCAGCCGCCCACCGGGACCGGCTCGCAGCTGGTCGGCGGTCAGTCCGGCCGGTGCGTGGAGGTGCCGAACTCGGGCACCGCGAACGGGACGCAGGTGCAGTTGGGGGACTGCGCCGGCGGCAGCAACCAGCGCTGGAGCTACACCACCGGCAAGCAACTGCAGGTGTACGGCAACAAGTGCCTGGACGCCAATGGCCAAGCCACCGGCAACGGCACCCAGGTGATCATCTGGGACTGCCACGGTCAGTCCAACCAGCAATGGAACCTCACCCCGGACGGCACCATCACCGGCGCCCAGTCCGGACTGTGCCTGGACGCCAACGGCGCCGCGACCGCGAACGGCACGAAAATCATCCTCTGGTCGTGCAACGGCGGCCCGAACCAGCAATGGAGCCTCCGCACCTGACCCGACGGCGGCCAAGCCGTACGGCTTCCCCGTACCGGGTAGCCCTCGGCGAAACCGCCGCCGAAGCGGGCGCGGAGGATCAGCCGAGGTCGCGCAGGTACACGTTGGGGATCCACATGTCGGTGCCGGTCGCGAAGTTGGTGGCGACGGACTGGAACGCGACGTGCTTGCCATCGGCCGAGATCGACGGCGTCGCGGAGTTTCCGTTGCCCTCCGTGCCGTTCCCGGCGACGCTGGCCCGGGTCGTGGTCGCGGTGTCACGGTCGCGGACGAACACGTCCCGGAACAGGTTGGTGTCGCCCGGAACCAGGTTCGCCGAGTCCGACACGAACGCGACGTAACGGCCATCGGCCGAAATGGACGGTGCCCAGCTGGCGCCGTTCCCCTCGGCACCGTTGCGGTCGACACTGACGCGGGTGGTCACCCCGGCCACCCGGTCCCGCACGAACACGTCGTCGACCCCGTTGGTGTCGCCGGCGACGAGGTTCCGGGCAAGGCCACATACCGTCCGTCGGCGGACACCGACGGCTCCCCGCTCGCCCCGGCGCCCGGCTTTCCGTCGACGGTGACGCTGATCAACGTGGTGGAGGCCACGGTGGCGGCGCCCGCAGTACCACCCGGTACCAGCGCCGCGATGGTCGCCGCGCACAGGGCGAGCCCGGCTGTGCCGCGGCCGGTTCTGTGACTTCTCATCATTGCCTTTCTTTGTTCAAAAAGATTCACCGAGTCGGCTCGACCGGCCGGAACCGTTCGTTGATGAAGCCGTAGCAGGGGTTCTGCACCAACCGGCGATAGTTGTCGGTGTTGATGCCGTCCACCGAAAGGCACAGGCCGCTGTTCACGTTCTGGAACTCCGCGACGCCGTAGTAGTAGTCCCAGAGCATCCGCCACTGCTGGTTCGTGCCGACGAGGCAGGTGTACTGGATGATGGGGTTTCCCTGGTTCGTTCCGTAGGCGTAGTCGTCCAGGCACTTGCCGGTGCGCACGTTCTGCAGCCAGAACACGGCCGGGTCGTCCGTGGCCTGCCCCATCCGCCATCGCTGGTTGTTGCCGTACGCGCACGAAAGCTGGTCGACCGGCGCGAAGTCGTCGAGACGTCCCTTGTCGACCTGCAGGCACTTGGGGCCGCCGATCCAGCTGCCTTCGTTGGTCTGCCAGGCCACCACGTCGCCGCTCACCGGCGGGTAGATGGTCTGGTCGGCATGAGCGGGCACGGCACCGGTCAGCACGAGTGCGGCGGTCGCGAGCGGAACGAGCACGGCGGTGCGGATCACGCGAGGTAGCTGAAGCATGCGCGAACCCTAGGGATCACCGCGCGTCCGGCTCCAGGCCGAACCGGCGGAAAAGTCGGCAGAACTGACGGTTTCCCGCCGATCAGCGGTCCGCGGCCATCACCGGGTGCGCGCGGACGCGGGCCTGGTCCGGCAGGCCGATGGGGAACGTCAGCGCCTCGCGGAACAGCCGGGCGGCGCTGTCCGGGTCGCCGTCGGCGGCGGCCGTCTCGCCGAGGGCGAGCAGCGCGAGCCCGGTCGCCTGGGCATGTTCGGCCCGCCGGGCCAGCTCCAGCGCCCGCCGGCCAGTGGTGGTGGCGTCGTCCCAGCGGGCCAGGCCTGCCTGGGATTGGGCCAGCAGGGCCAGCGCGAACGCCTCCGAGCCCGGTTCGCCGAGAGCGGCGAACGTGGCGGCGGCCTCGGTCAGCAGGGTGGCCGCGCCGGCGTGGTCGCCGGTGTCGTTCCGCACGGCGCCGAGGTTGAGCTGAGCCACCGCGACGCCGCGCCGGTCGCCCAGCTCGCGCTTACGGCGCAGCGCGGCGGCGTGATATTCGATCGCTTCGGCGTACGCGCCGCGGTCGTGCGCAAGCGCACCCAGGTTGTTCAGCGCGATCGTCTCGCGGCGCGCGTCGCCCATGGTCCTCGCCTGGTCCAGCACGCCGGTGTACGCGGCCGCGGCGTCGTCGTACCGGCCGGCGAACTTGTGGGCGTTGCCGATCAGGGTCAGCGTCGCGGCCCGGCCGTCCGGGTCGGCGCCGAACGCCTCGGCGGCGGATGCGGCCAGAGCCAGCGCCACCTCCGGGTCGCCGCTCTCGTTGGCGGTGACCGCGGCGCCATGCCATGCCCACGCCCGGGCCTGCTCGGTGAGCGCGGCACCGGCCGCCCCCGTGAGCATCCGCCGTCCCTCGGCGAACCGCCCCCGGGCCACATAGTGCTTGGTCAGTGCGCGCACGGTTTCCCCGCACAACAGGGCCGGCGCGGCGTCGACGGCTTGCTGGATCGCGGCCCGCACGTTGTCCTGCTCATCGCCCAGCCGGGGATCGCCATCGCGGACCAGGCGCAGGAAGTGCCCGGCGTGCGCGTCGCGATCGCCTGCTCCGGTGAGCTGGTCCTCGACGACCTCGCGGATGGTGTCCAGCATGCCGATCCGGGGGTAGCCGGCCCGTTCGGTGACGGTGACCAGGCTGTGCGCGGCCAGCGTCGCCAGCGAAAGCGGCGGTGCGCCCAGCACGGCCTCGACGTCGACCGGGTCGGCGCCGCCGGAGAACGCGCCCAGCAGGCCGAACAACCGCCGGTCGGGATCGGTCAGCCCGCGCGTGCTCCATTCGACCGTGCGGCGCAGGCTCACGTGCCGGTCGGCCAGGTCCACCGTGTCGCCGTGCAGGTCGCGGACCTGGGCGAGCACCTGGGCCGGCGCCTGGGTGCGCAGCCGCGCGGCGGCCAGCTCCAGTGCGAGCGGCAGGCCGTCGAGACGGCGGCACAGCGCCGCGACCGCGACGGCGTTGTCCCCGGTGAGCGCGAACCCGGGCCGGACCGCGGCGGTGCGTTCGACCAGCAGCCGGACGGCCGCGTTGCCGGCCAGGCCCGCCGGGTCGTCACTGTCCGGAGTGGACAGCGGGGCCAGTGGCCAGAGGTGTTCCCCCCGCAGTCGCACCGGCGACCGGCTGGTCACCAGCACGGTCAGCCCCGGGCACCCGGCCAGCAGCGTGGCCACCGTGGTGGCCGCCGCGGCCACGTGCTCGAAGCTGTCGAGCACCAGCAACCATCGCCCGTCGCCGATCAGCGTGGCCGGGTCGGGCGTCCGCAGGGACTCGGCCAGCGCCTGCGGGACGTCGTCGGCGTCCCGCAGCGCGCTCAGGTCGAGACCGTGCACGGATTCGAACCGGCTCGCCGCCCGCCAGCCGACCTCGAGCGCGAGGCGGGTCTTGCCGACCCCGCCGGTGCCGGTGATCGTGACCAGCCGCACCGGCGGATCCTGGACCAGCCGGAGCACCGCGGCAAGATCATCGGACCGGCCGACGATCGAGGTGACCGGTGCGGGCAACGCCGGTCGGGCCGCCGTCCGCCGGCGGCGGGTGTCCGGCGGCGGCGCCGTCCGGGCGGTCCGGGCGAACGCCTCCTGCTCCTCCGGCGTCAGGCCCAGCGCCCCGATGAGCGCACGCAGTGTTTCGCGCTGCGGACGCCGGGTGGCGCCCCGCTCGATCTCCCCGATCGCGCGGACGCTGATCCCGCTCAGCTCCGCCAACTGCTCCTGCGAGAGACCGCGGCTGCTCCGCAGCCCTGCCAGCATCTCGGCCAACGCCATCTGCCCCCGGTGCACCGCCACATAGTAAACTCGCGCACTGTCAGCTGTCGGCCGCCGGCTGGACTCGCACTGGGTCAACGGCCGCCCCGGCTACGGCTCTATGGGGTCATTGAGTGTCCGAATGCGACAGACTACAGCTGCACGGCGTCATCCGACGCCGGCTGACATCCGTCATCTTTGCCGTGACCGACGCGATCATCCGCGCCAGGCCCGGCATCAAGGACCCCACCGCACGGTTGGTGAGCTGAGGCAGGGGAAGAACGGCAGTGGGCGGGGCTACTTTCGGACTTCGGCGGGCTTGAGGTTGTAGTGTGGCGCCCCTCGCTCCAACGCGACGTTGTCGACCGCGGGCAGCTCTCGCAGCGCGCCGAGGTCACCGTCGCGGAATGTCGTCCGCCCAGCGAACGCGACCGTGCGCAGCGCCGGATGGCCTCGCAGTGGTGCCACGCTCTCGACCTCCCCCGCGTTCTCGAGTACGAGCTCCCGCAGCCGCGGCAGCGCGCGGACGAAGTCGAGGGACGCCACCTTCGTGCTGTTCAGACGCACGGTCTCCAGCTCCGGGAACTCGCTCGCGAATGTCACCTTGCCGTCGTGGAGCCAGAGCGTCCGCAGCTTCGGTGCGGCAAGCCCGGCCAGGGTCAGCGTCGTGGTGCGCTTGAGCTCCAAGCGCAGGAACTCCAGCGACGGCTTGTCCCCGAGCATCTGCAAGGACGGCTCGGTTTTGGGCCAGTCCCACACTGTCAGCTCCCGCAGCTCAGCCAGCTTCGCCAGACCCCCGACCGCCGGGAGGAACGGCATCCCGAGTACCCGCAGCTGCCTCAGGCCGGCGAGCGCGAGCGGTCCGCGGTAGTCGGAGGCCAGGGTCAGCTCCTCCAGACCGGGCACGTCGGCCACCGCCGAGCAGTCCGTCACGCCGCGCAGCAGCCGGACCCGGGTCAGCCCGGGCAGGTCCCTGACGAACCCGAGGTCCGGGACGGCCGGTCCTCCCGGCGAGCCGACGAGCAGGCCCGTGCAGCCGTCGGCCGCGAAGCGCTCGCTCAGGTCCGGGGTCCAGGGGACGTCCTGGACTTGCAGTTCCTTCGCGCCGTTGACCGTACGGACCTTCACACCCACGCTTCGCCTCCCTAACACCGCGCGTACTTCCGGGATGCCCGGATCTTGTTCGTGAGGCGCGCCCCGGCCGCGTGGTAACGGTTGAGCGTGCCCTGTTCGAGCTTCCGCAAGCTGCCCTTGCTCCGCAGGTTGTGGTGCACGCCGCGGACGTTGTTCAGCTTGCCCGCCTTGGCGTGCTGGTGCGTCCGGCGGTGGATGTTCCGGGACTTGCCGGCGCAGACCTCACCCGAACGGTACTTGACCACGTAGACCCCTCTGGCTCGCGGCGCCGACGCCGCCTTCCCCGGGAGGCTGCAGCTGGCGTTGTGGGTGACCAACGCCGTGCCGCCGCTGACGACGGTGAACGTGTGCCTGCCGTTGACCGTCCCACCCCGAGCAGCGGACGTTGCTGCGGGACACTCCGTCGCTGGTGCCGAACGCGGTCAACGAAGTCGTCCGCCTCGAATCGCCGCTGCGCGCCTTCGGCCGGATCGTCGAGTCGGACACGACTCTGTCCGGCACCCGCATCCCGGCCGGAGCGCGGATGCTGGGGTTGGGAGCGATGCCACCGACACGCCAGTGCCTCGCCGGCACTATCGAGCAGGTCTGGGTGAAGGCGGCCGCCTGAAACTCAACACAGATGAGAGCGCGCGACCGAAGATCGCCGGCGCGGAACCCTGGTAACCGCCAAGCCGTGGGATTCATGTCCGTTCGTCGCTCACATCGCGGCGAGCCCAGCCTGGTAAGCGAGGATCACCAGGTGCACGCGGTCGCGCGCGGCCAGTTTGAGCATGAGATGCCCGACGTGGGTTTTCGCGGTCCCGGCGGTGATGTGCAGGCGAAGCCCGATCTCGGCGTTGGACAGCCCGGCCGCGACCAGGGCGAGGACTTCCTGTTCTCGCGCGGTGATCGCGGTGCGCAGGTCCGCGCGCGGGGACGGCCGGGCGGGCTGGGCCGCGAATTCCGCGATGAGCCGGCGCGTCACGCCAGGGGCCAGCAGGGCGTCCCCGGCCGCGACCACCCGGATCGCCGCCAGCAGCTCGGCCGACGGGGTGTCCTTGAGCAGAAAGCCGCTCGCGCCGGCGCGCAGGGCCGCGAACACGTACTCGTCCAGGTCGAACGTGGTCAGCACGAGCACCCGCACCCCGGTCAGCTCCGCGGTGATCCGCCGGGTCGCCTCGATGCCGTCCAGTTCCGGCATCCGGATGTCCATCACGACGACGTCGGGCCGATGGGCCGCCGCCAGCCGGACCGCATCCGCGCCGTTCGCGGCCTCCCCGACGACGTCGAGGTCGGCGGCCGAGCCGACGATCTCGCGGAACCCGGCCCGGACGAGGGCCTGGTCGTCGACGATGAGCACCCGGATCACCGGCGGTCCCCGTCCGGCAGCCGCGTGGCGACCTCGAACCCGCCGGGCACCGGGCCGGCGCGTAGCTCGCCACGGCAGAGCGCGGCCCGCTCGCGCATCCCGACCAGCCCATGCCCGCCAGGCTGTGGCGGGCCGCCACGGCCCTCGTCCGTGACCGTCAGCAGCACAGCGTCCTCCCCATAGCCGATCGTGACGCGGCACGTCGGGGTTCCGGCGTGCTTGACCACGTTCGTCAGGGCCTCCTGCACGATCCGGTAGGCCGAGACGTCGACCCCCGCGGGCAGCGGCCGTGGCGTGCCGCACACCACGACGTCGACGTTCACTCCGGCGGCCGCCGTGCGCGCGACCAGGCCGTCCAGCCGGGCCAAGCCCGGCGCCGGTTCGAGCATGTCGCGCGAGTCGGTGTCCCGCAGCACGCCGAGCATCCGGCGCAGCTCCGTCAGCGCATCGCGGCCGGTGGTCTCGATGACTCCGAGTGCGGCGGCCGCGGCGGCGGGCTTGCGGTCGAGCACCAGCCTGCCCATGTCGGCTTGGACGGTGATCACGCTCATGCTGTGCGCGACGACGTCGTGCAGTTCCCGCGCGATGCGCAGGCGCTCGTCGGCGACCAGCGCTTCGGCTTCGCGTTCCCGGTGCGTCGCTAGGGCTTCCGCGTACACGCGATACTGCGCCCGCAACAACCCCGCACCCCACCCGATCACCACGACGGCGCCGGGGAGCAGCACCGTCATCCACCGTCCGTTCCAGACGGCCGCGGCGGCGGCGACCACAACCAGGATCGCCGCGAGCGCCGCGTACGCGCGGCGGGAACCCCGCGCCGCGACCGAATACGCGACCAGTGCCATCGGCACGGACGCGAACGGCACCACCGGTACCACCGACGTCGCCAGCGACATGCCGAACGCCGGGATACCCAGCCCGAACGCCACCCACGGTCGGCGGCGGCGCAGCACGAGCGGCACGGCAAGGACAGTGGCGCCGAGCAGACCGACCCCCCGTGACGCGGGCGCCGCCTCGCTGTGCCCGTAGACGAGCGGGCCTGCCCACACGAACGCGACCATCACGGCCGCGACGCAGTCGAGCGCGAACCAGTGTCCCGGCCGCAGCCGCCGCAGCAGCGGTGGGCGCACGTCGATCGCCATCGCCCGACCGTAGCCGGGCCGCACCGCTGCGCGCATCACTCTCCGGACGTATGCCCGCGGGCATACGCCGCAGGGTGCCTGCCCGTGCGGCGATGACGGCGCCGCCGCCGTCCCGGCACGGTGGAGCGACCAGAAAGGGAGTGCCGATGATCGAAGCCGACGAGCTGACCAAGACCTATGGCCGCCGCCGCGCGGTGGACCGGCTGACCTTCCGCATCCGGCCCGGGCGGGTGACCGGGTTCCTCGGACCCAATGGTGCGGGCAAATCCACCACCATCCGGCTGATCCTCGGCCTGGACTCGCCGACACACGGCCGCGTGCTGATCGATGGGCGGCCTTACCGCGGGCTGGACCGGCCGTTGCGGCAGGTCGGCACGCTGCTGGACGCGAACGCCGTCCACGGCGGCCGCCGCGCCCGCGATCACCTGCGCTGGCTCGCGCAGACCAGCGACATCCCGCGCGGCCGGGTCGCCGAGGTGCTGCGCCTGACCGGCCTGGCCGAGGTGGGACACCGGCGTGTCGGCGGGTTCTCGCTCGGGATGAAGCAGCGGCTCGGGATCGCCGCGGCCCTGCTCGGCGACCCGGAGATCTTGATCTTCGACGAGCCGGTGAACGGCCTCGACCCCGACGGCGTGCATTGGATCCGCGGGCTGATCCGGTCGCTGGCCGCCGAGGGTCGCACGGTGCTGATCTCCAGTCACCTGATGAGCGAGATGCAGCTGGCCGCCGACCACGTGCTGATCCTCGCCCGCGGCCGGCTGCTGTCGGACTCCGGCATGGCGGAGCTGGTCCGCTCGGGCGGCGGCGACGTGCTGGTCCGTACCGCCGGTGAAACACCGCTCGCCGCGCTGCTCACCGCTCGCGGGGCCACGGTGGCGCCGGAACCCGGCCAGGGCCTGGCGGTGACAGGTCTCGACCCGGGCGAGATCGCCGCGATAGCCGCCACGCACGGCATCGCGCTTGTCGAACTGACTCCGCGCGCGCCCTCGCTCGAGGAAGTCTTCCGCCGCATCACCGATCCCGAACTCCAGTACCGGGCCGAGCCACACCGGGAGGACGCCCGATGACCCTGTTCCCGACCAGCCTGCTCGCCGCCGAGTGGACGAAACTGCGCTCGGTCCGGTCGACCCCGTTGATCCTCGCCGTTGCCACGGTCGCGACCATCGCGATCGCGGTGCTGCAGGCCCGCTCGGCAGTCGGCGCATGGGACGGCTGGGGAGCGCGCGCCCGCGCCGAATTCGATCCCGTGTTCACGACATTCACCGGATTCCAGGTGGCACAGCTGGCTTTCGGGCTGCTCGGCGTCCTGGCCGTCACCGCGGAATACGGCACGGGCACGATCCGCGCGACGTTCGCCGCGACGCCCCGGCGCGGCCGGGTGCTCGCGGCGAAGCTGCTCGTCCTCGGCACGGTGGCTCTGGTGACCGGGCAGGCGCTGGCGTTCGCCACCTTCTCCGCAGGGCAGTTCGTGCTGGCGGGCAAGCACCTGGACGTCACCCTCGGCGACCCGAACGTCCTGCGCGCGGTGCTGGGCCAGGGTTTCTACCTGGGCACGGTCACGATCCTCGGTGCCGCGATCGGCACCCTGCTCCGGCACACCGCGGGCGCGACCGCACTCACCACCGGGCTGCTGTTCCTGTCCACCATGATCTTCAAGGCGATCTCCCCCAGCGGCTCCACGGCCCTGATCCACTGGGCACCGGCCGCGGCAGCAGAAGGCCTGACCTGGACGACATTTCACGACCCGGACTGGCCGACCGCGGGATTCGCCCTGGTCGTCTGCCTGACCTACCTCACCGTCAGCGTCACGGCGGCGGCCTGGCGCCTGACCCACCGCGACGTCTGAGCCCAAGCTCAACGGCGACGATCACAACCCGAGGAGAGCACATGAAAGCAAGCCGCATGAGACGCCTCGCGGCCCTGGGCATCGGCGCGCTGTGCGTGGCGGGATCCATCCACACCGCCGACGCCACCCCAGCCGCGGAGCCACTCCGGCTCACCCTGCCACCACCGACCGGATCCCATGCAGTCGGCACGGTGTCCCTGCACCTCGTCGACCCGTCTCGGCACGACCCGACGGCCACCCCGAACGCGCCGAGGGAACTGATGATCAGCCTGTGGTACCCGACCGGCCACACCAGCGGGTATCCGGTGGCACCCTGGCTTCCGGCAGGGGCGGCCACCCGGTTTCTCGCCGACAACGACCTCACCCCCGGTCAGGTCCGGGTTCCGCTGACCCACGGCCACGAGGGCGCTCCAGTCGATCGGCACGAGGGCCGGCTACCGATCGTGGTGTACTCGCCCGGCCACGGCTCCGTCCGGTCGGCGAACACGGTGGTGGTCGAGGAACTGGCGAGTCGGGGATATCTGGTGGTCACCATCGACCACACCTACGACGCGGAGGTGGTGGAGTTCCCCGACGGCCACGTGGTGCGGGGATTACCCGACGGCATGGTGGCCGACCCGGCGCGGACGCGGGTGGCCGACACCCGGTTCGTGCTCGACCAACTGCGGCTGCTCGACAACGGAGGCAACCCCGACGCCGAACGCCGGCGGCTGCCCGACGGCCTGCGTGGTTCGCTGGATCTGTGCCGCGTCGGCATGTTCGGCGTGTCCGCCGGCGGCAGCGCCACCGCCAACACCATGTTCGAAGATCGCCGGATCAGCGCCGGTCTCAGCATGGACGGTCCGATGTTCGGTCCGGTGGTCACCGGTGGGCTCGATCGGCCGTTCCTGTTGATGGACGCCAACCGAACCAGCCGGAAGCTGCTGCCCGACCAGCAGACGTTCTGGTCGAACCTGCGTGGTTGGCGGCTCAACACCGGGCTTCCCGGTGCGGCCCACGTTTCCTACGGGGACGAGGAACTGCTCGTGCCGCAGATCGCGCCGCTGCTCAACTGGTCCCAGGAGGAGATGGACAAACAGATCGGCACGCTCCGGCCGGAACGCGTCGAGGCGGTGCAGCGCGCCTATCCGCCGGCGTTTTTCGATCTGCACCTTCGGCACCAAGGCCATCTGCTGGACGGTCCATCCCGTCGATACCCGGAGGTGACCTTCATTCCCTGAGCGGCGACGGCCGCCGGCCCCGGTGCTCGCTCCGGTGATCAGGGCGACCTTTTCGACCGGCAGCATGACACGACCCTGAATCACCGCGCCGGGCGAATCCACGGTTCGCACAACGGGCGTTTCCTGGACGGAGGCGCAGGTCCCGGCAGAGTGTGCGTGCTATGCGGCATCCCGGCGAGCCACCACCCGATACGCGTTGGACCACCCGCGCCGCCGGCCGAACGGTGCGCTGATCCGGTCCGCCGCCGAGGCCAGCACGAACAACGGCACGCACGCGATGAACGTGGCCTTGCGCAGGACTCGCCGCCACCACCTCGGCGGGGCGTCCCGCCACGGAAGATCCTCCCCCGCGATGGTCAGGGCATTGACCGCCATGAGGGAGGCGGCCAGCACGTCGATCGCGTCATGCGGCTCGGCACGCTGCTCGGCGACCACGGTGAATCCGTGGCCGGCCAGCTCCGCACGGAGGTTGCCGATCGGCATCAGGTTCAGATGCTGGGGTTGCAGCCAGGGCATCCACCACCGGCCGAGCAGTTTCGCCCAGCGGCATTCCGGATCGGGCAGCTCGATCGCCAGCAGCCCGCCGGGCCGCAGCACCGTCATCGCTGCCGCCAGCTCTCGCCGGGGTTCCGCGGTGTGTTCCAGGTAGTGGTACATGCTGACGACGTCGTAGCGCTCGGCGAGATCTTCGGCCAGGTCCACGAACAAGCCCCGGTAGCCGGTACGGATCCGGCCCTGCCGACGTGCCAGCTCGACCCCGTCGCCGAGATCGAGACCGTCGAACTCGACACCGGGCAGCACCGCGGCGGCTTCCTGGCAGAAATGCCCGTGTCCCATGCCGACGTCGAGCCACTCGCCCGATGCGCCGCTGTCCCGGGCGAGCTCGGCCCGGGAGCGATAACCCGCCCGGTTGCTTTCGAACATCCCGGTCATGTTCTTTTCGCCGAGCCCGTCGTAGCAGTCCCGGTAGTAGAACTCGAGCCCGGCCGGGTTCAGCCGGGGGTTCTGGAAGACGTGCCCGCAGTCCCGGCATTCGTCGAGCGCGAACCGGCCCGGCTTGTGCTGCAGCAGGTCGGTCGTGCGCACCCGGCCACGAAGTGCAGCGGAACCACACCACGGACAGCCGGTCCGGCGAGGCTCGAAGAACCGATCCACACCGCCGGCCAGGTCCGCCAGGTAGGCCGGGCGGCGCGAGGCGACCGGATCGGCTGGTGCGTCGTCCTCGATCATGAAGGCGGAGCCTAATGCGCGGACCACCCGGACGTGCACCCTCGAACGGACGAAGTTGCCTGCCCAGCACCCCCCGACCGGGATCCCCTTGGCGGATCCACCGCCGGGCGATCACGAACGTCCGCTACCGCCGATGAGCGGACGTCCGGCACAGCGGTGTGGGCTGACCCAACCACCGCAGTTCGAAGCGGATGCCGGTCGACAGCGCTACCGGGATTGATCCGAGGTAGGCGCCGGATGACCGTCCCGAGTCGCCCGATCACGCAGGAGTGCGGCGGCCCGCACAGACCAGTCGTGGTGTTCCTGCTCGAACCGCCGACCGCGCAAGCACGTCAGGTAGGGCCCGATCGGAGATCCGTGGCGCAGGTAGGTCTCCTCGTCGAGATCCCCGCGGAAACGCCGCAGGATCTTGTCGAGGATCTCCACCTTGGCCGCGGCCGCCGCGGCTCGTTGATCCAGTTGCGCGATCACCGGTGCCGCGTCGACGTGGTCGACGGCTTGGACCTTGACCAGCAGGTCGTCGCGGATGAACGACGGCTTGCTCACAGCGGCGGCGAAGTGCGCCAGTTCGGCGAGGCCGGCATCGGTGACCATGAACAGCCGCTTGGTGGGACGGGTTCGCTGGACCACCTCCCGGCCGCTGATCAACCCGTCGTTCTCGAGCTTGGACAGCTCCAGGTAGAGCTGTTGCGGCCGGGCGTACCAGAAGTTGGCGACGCCCACGTCGAACGCCTTGGCCAGCTGGTAGCCGCTGTACTCACCGGACAGCAACGCCGCGAGCACAGCATGCCGCAGACTCACCGGCGCATCTCCTCGTCGTCGACATGGGGGCAAGCCCATCATAGACATGGTTATGATTAGTCAACATTATGACTAGGAGGATGGCGTGACAGTCACTGAACCCGTTCGGAGCGGCAAGTACCTGCGCTACGTCGCCCTGGGTGACAGCCAAACCGAAGGCGTCGGTGACGGTGACGACATCGTGGGCCTTCGGGGATGGGCTGACCGGCTCGCCGAACACCTCACCATCGACAACCCCGATCTCCAGTACGCCAACCTCGCCGTCCGTGGCCGCCGCGCGGGCGAAGTCCGGTCCGAGCAACTGGGGCCGGCTCTTGCACTGCGTCCCGACGTGGCCACCGTCGTCGCCGGAGTCAACGACCTGCTCCGGCTGCGAGTCGAGACCTCCACGGTGGCCGATCACCTGGAAGCGATGTTCGCCGCGCTCACCGGCTCCGGAGCCCGCGTGGCGACCGTGACCTTTCCCGACCTCACCAGGATCATCCCCCTCGCCCGACCGGTTCGCTCCCGCATCCTCGACATCAACGATCGGATCCGGGCCGCAGCCGCCCGGCACGGAGTCGCCGTCGCGGAGATCGCTCGACACCCCTCCGTCGCCGACCGCCGGTTCTGGAGCGAGGACCGGTTGCACTGCAGCCCCCTGGGTCATCAACTGATCGCCGCCGCGGTCGCGCACGCCCTGCAGGTGCCGGGCAGCGACGATTCCTGGAACGAACCTCCACCACCGTTGCCCAGCCCACCGTCAACGCAATGGCGCGCCACCACTGAACTGCGCTGGGCAGCCACCTTTCTCCGCCCTTGGCTCGGCAGGCGCCTGCGCGGCCAGTCTTCCGGGGACCAGCGCACAGCCAAACACCCTCGACTCCACCGCATCGAGGGACCGCGGAGCTGAGTGTTGTCGACAGCTCGACCTACCCTGCTCGGGTGATCGAGGTCTGTTCGCGAGCGCGCACGCTGCCGGCACCGCCGTCTACCGTCTGGACTCACTCGTGGAGCCTCGTCGGCCAGGAACCCGTCCACGGCTCCACTTGCCCGACGAAGCCGATCCCAGATCACGAAAACCGGCAGGAGGGCTCGTCGAAGGTGTGGATGGGCGAGACGCACGTCGCCCCGGTCACCAACTCCGGCGACCACCACCACGGCGAGGCCGAGACCGCGATCTACGTCAAGTCCGGCCATCCGGTGTTCGTCTTCGCCGACGGCGAGGAGGAGGTCCGGATCGAAGCCGGGCCCGGCGACTACATCTTCGTGCCGCCGTACGTCCCGCACCGCGAAGAGAACCCGACCGACGAAGAAGCGGTCGTGATCATCGCCCGCAGCAGCCAGGAAGGCATCGTGGTCAACCTGCCCAGCCTGTGGTCCCCGGTCGACGTGCCCGAGGACTGACCGTGCCGCTCGAAGTCGTCGAGTACACCGACCCCGCCTGCCCATGGGTGTGGGGTTCGGAGCCGAAGTTCCGCCGGCTGCGAGCGGAACTGCCGGACGCCCGGTGGCGCCGGGTCCGGCTGGTACGCGCAGTTCATCGACGGCGTCAGCGGACATCGGCGGCGCCAACGACTCCCCGACCGTCACCGCGATCGCCGGCGGCTCCAAGATCAAGGTCGCCGCGGCCTGGAGCACGGTGACGCGCATCCTCGATGCCCGCGACTACGGCACGCTCATTCGCCTGGTCAGGGAAAAGCCGACGCAGTTACCGTCGTGGCATGAAGCCGAGCACATCGCACTGGGGCGCCTTTTCGGCCGAAGTCGACTCCGAAGGCCGGCTGCGCGTCGAGCCGCACCCGGCCGACCCGGCGCCGTCGCCGCTGCTGGGGAACCTGGCCGCCGCGCTGGACCACCCGAGCCGGGTGGCCCGGCCGGCGGTTCGGCGCGGCTGGCTCGAAGACGGCCCCGGCCCGGACGACCGCCGCGGCCGCGACGAGTTCGTCGAGGTGCCCTGGGACGAGGTGCTCGACCGGCTGGCCGCCGAACTCGACCGGGTCCGGACCGAGCACGGCAACCAGGCGATCTTCGGCGGCTCCTACGGCTGGGCGAGCGCCGGTCGGTTCCACCACGCGCAAAGCCAGCTGCACCGGTTCCTGAACACGATCGGCGGCTTCACGGCGTCGCGGAACACCTACAGCAACGGGACGTCGTCGGTGCTGCTGCCGCACGTCATCGGCGACACGCACGCCGTACTGCGGCAAGCATCGACCTGGCCGACGATCGCCGAGCACACCGAGCTGATCGTCGCGTTCGGCGGGGTGCCGGAGAAGAACGTGTTCGTCACGCCGGGCGGCGTCACCGTGCACGGAACCCCCGGCCACCTCGCGCGGCTGCGGGCCCGCGTCGCGCTCGTCAGCCCGCTGCGCGACGACCTGCCATCCACAGTGGACGCACGCTGGTACGCCATCCGGCCCGCCTCCGACACCGCGCTGATGCTCGCGCTGGCCCACACACTCGTCGTGGAAGGCCTGCACGATCGCGACTTCCTCGACCGCTACTGCGTCGGCTACCCGGAGTTCGAGCGCTCCTTGCTCGGCAAGGACCCGGAGTGGGCGGCCGGGATCACCGGCATCCCGGCCGCCGACATCGTCGCGCTCGCGCGGCAGATGGCCGCGCACCGGACGTTGATCACGGTCACGTGGTCGTTGCAGCGCACCGAACACGGCGAACAGCCGGTCTGGGCGGGCATCGCGCTGGCCGCGATGCTGGGTCAGATCGGGTTGCCGGGTGGCGGGTTCGGGCACGGCTACGGCTCGATGGGCGACGTCGGCGACACCGGCCCCGAGCTGCGGGTGCCGTACCTGCCGCAGGGCGTGAACCCGGTGGGCGAGTTCATCCCGGTGGCGCGGATCGCCGACCTGCTGCTGCACCCCGGCGAGACCTACGACTACGACGGCGAAGTCCGCAGATACCCCGACACCCGGCTCGTCTACTGGGCCGGCGGCAACCCGTTCCACCACCACCAGGACCTCAACCGCCTGCGCCGCGCGTTCACCCGCCCGGACACCGTGGTCGTCCACGAACCCCACTGGACGGCCACCGCCCGGCACGCCGACATCATCCTGCCCGCCACGACCGCGCTGGAACGCGAGGACATCGGCTCCGGCCGCCGCGACACGCACGTGATCGCGATGCACCGGATCGCCGACCCCGCAGGCGAAGCACGTGACGACTACGCGATCTTCGCGGCGCTGGCGCATAGGCTCGGTGTCGCGGACGCGTTCACCGAAGGGCGCACGGACCGGCAGTGGCTGGAACACCTCTACGCCGGCTGGCGCTCGGAACCGGCGTTCGCCGAATTCTGGGCGGACGGGGAACTCCGGCTCCCACCCGGCCCCGAACACCACACGTTGTTCGAAGCCTTCCGCGAAGACCCGGCCGCCCACCCGCTGAAAACACCCAGCGGCCGCATCGAAATCACGTCGGCAACCGTCGCCGGGTTCGGCTACCCGGACTGCCCCGGCCACCCGGTCTGGCTGCCTCCCAGCGAAACCGGGCCGCTGTGGCTGATCGCGAACCAGCCGCACACCCGCCTGCACAGCCAGCTCGACGCCGGCGAGGTCAGCCAGGCGGGCAAGGTGGCCGGCCGCGAAGCGATCCGGCTCAACCCGGTCGACGCGGCAGCCCGCGGCATCACGACCGGCGATGTGGTCCGGGTGTTCAACGCCCGCGGCGCCTGCCTGGCGGGCGCGGTCCTCGACGACGCGGTGCGCCCCGGCGTGGTCCAGCTGCCGACCGGCCCGTGGTTCGACCCGGTCGATGACCACCCCACGGGCCCGCTGTGCGCACACGGCAACCCGAACGTCCTGACCGCCGACATCCC
This sequence comes from Amycolatopsis balhimycina FH 1894, assembly GCF_000384295.1. NCBI lineage: Bacteria > Bacillati > Actinomycetota > Actinomycetes > Pseudonocardiales > Pseudonocardiaceae > Amycolatopsis > Amycolatopsis balhimycina. The sequence goes on from NZ_KB913037.1 coordinate 1,873,889, forward strand.
GTCGTCACGACTGTCGCAGGGCTGCGCCGGCCAGCACGCCGCCGTCGACGTCGAACGCTTCACCGGCCCCACCCCGCGCGTGCGGGCACTGCATCCCCCGCTTCGGAAAGGGCGCTGATGATCGACCTCCAGTCCGTGACGTCCGGGAGCCACCTGCGCGAAGCCTTCGGCTGCTTCCCCTCAGGCGTCACCGCGGTGTGCGCCCTCGTCGACGGCGTACCCCACGGGATGGCCGCGAGCTCCATCAGCGGATCACACCGCCGAGCCCGGCACCGAGGACGCCGACCGCCTGGCTCCCGCCGCCGTCCTCGGCACCCGGCAGGTCACGTGCGCTGAAGGGCGCCTTCATCGCACGTGGTGACAAAAGGGCCCTTCAACAACGCTCAAGGCTGTTCGGGCGCCGCATCGTCGGCTGGTGGGGCGTAGATGCGCGTGGGCCGCAGCCGGACGATCAGTCTGTGCGCGCCGGGTTCGGGCGGCGGGGTCGCGCCGCCCATGTACAAGTCGAACATCTCCTGGTGGAAGGCGCCGTCCGGGTCGTCGGTCAGTTCGACGACGCCGGAGATGGCGGCGTAGGTGAACTCCACTCCGTCCGCGACCAAGCCGTGGACCAGCAGGCTTACCCGCGGATCCCGCTGCATGTTGAGGGTCTTGCGGCGGCCCGCGATCGTGCTGAACAGCACGTCGTCGCCGTCGGGCTTCACGAAGATCACCGAGGCCTGGGGTGAGCCGTCCGGGTTGGTGGTCGAGAGAACCGCCAGGTGGGGCCCGGAGAGAATCCGGGTGGCGACCTGTCGCGCCGCCGCGCGTGGACGGCCGCTCAGCAAAGGGTCGAAGAAGGTGTTATCGGTCATACACATGTTGACTCGGCCGCCGCCACCGAAGAGTCGGCCGGACCGCGATTTCTTTTCGGCGGGAGGGCGAGTCAGCATGCGGTGTGGCCATGCGTGGCGCGAAGACCGACCAGTTCGACGCGGCGACCGCGCCGGCACCGGCCGGGGTGAGCTGGCTGGAGCCGGTCCCGGACCGCCTGGTCGTCGACGACCTGTCCGATCCCGCCGAGGTCGTGGCCGCCCGCCGTCGCGTCCGCCTCGCCCTGGTCGCGATGGTGCATTGCTGCCGCCGCGCCAGCGGGCCGCCGGGTCCTCGCCGAGGCGCTCGACCTGCCCGCGGTCGCGACAGCCGAAATCCTGAACGTGTCGGTGGCCGCGGTCAAGAGCCTGCTGCAGCGGGGCCGGCCCGCGGGTATGGCGGTGGCGGGCAGGCCGGGCCGGTCCGGACGAGCTGGTCGAAGTAGGGGTACTCGACGCCGTCGATGTCGATCCGCCGTCGTCGGCCGTCCGGACCCGAAGGCGTCCGCGGCGAGGTGGTCGAAGCCTTCGTCGTCCTCACCGACGAGGCCGAAGCGAACAACGGCCTCGCCGCGGATCTCCAGCGGCTCGTGCGCGACGAGTACTCCAAGGTCCAGCGGTACCTGCTGCGCCAGCGGTGATCCACTGTGTCCGGACACTGTGGAGCGTCACCGCTCCTCGAGCCGGCGGATCAGGTCGCGCACCCTCCCGTCGTCGGCGAGCCTCCGGTCGGCCACGACGTTGACGGCGCCGCGGAGCATCGAGTACGGCGCCCAGCTCCGCGGGGCGATCGTCCGCGCGGCGCGGCGGGCGATGCCGTCGGCGATCGCGCGGGCCGCCCGCCGCGGGGTGATCCGGACGCTGAGCGGCCAGGGCAGCAGGTCGTTCAGCGCGCGGCCGAGGTCGTCGGCGTCCAGCACCCGGTGTGTCATCGCGGTTTCGACCACGCCAACTCTGAATCGGCGACGACAGCCTGATCGACGCACCCGACCTCGGGAAACCTACTGCCCGACAGGGATGCCCGCCCGAGTCACGGGTTCATGTACGGGTTTTTCGCCATACGCTGATATGCGGCGAGCGCCTCCGGTGATGAGTTGATTTGCCAATGCCGCTCCTTATCGACGTCGAACCACACCAGCGCCTTGATCAAGGGGAACTTACTCTGCAGGGTGGGGACTATGCCGTCGATCCACTCGGCCTTGTCTCCGCCGACCTCATCGGACGCCATCTCGCCAATGAGAATCGGTTTTCCGAGAGTGGCAAGTTTGACATAGATATCGGAGAACACATTCTCGAAGCTCTGCCAACGGAAGTCCTCCGTCGATGTTCCCCAGTTGTACCCGTCGACTCCAGTCCAGTCAACATAAGCGTCACCCGGGTAGTAAGCCAGCGCCGAAGGACTTTCCGCACTGTCGGTATTGTTGGGACACCAGGCCCACACGACGTTTGTTACGCCACGCGCACTGAAGACGTCATGAATGTGACGATATGCGGCTATGTACCTGTCCGGCACATGTCCGCCCCAACCCTCTTCCTCGTTCATCTCCGCCGCGAAATCGAGAATCACCTGGGAACCGAGTGACTTCACGCCGTCTGCTCGCGCTTCAATCGTCTGGTCGAGCGCGCCGCTGATGATGTCGTCGAACGAGATACCGGCCGGCTCCCAGTTGACCAAGGGGATCCGGCCGTCGGCCAGGTCGCGGCGTGTCGCCGACGCCGAGGTCCAGTCGTCGGACCACCCGTAGTACGAGAGGTGCATCGCCGGCTTTCGCCCGATCCGGGTGTCGGTTTCCTCGATACTTCCGGCACCGTAGTAGTGCCCCAGCAACACACCTCCTGCGGGTACCAGGGCCACACCTTGCCGCCCTGGCACCGACGACATGGAACCCGGCAACGGCTTCGACGGCGCAGCCTCGACGCTGGAGCAGGCAACACTGAACGCCACCAGCACTGCCGTCACTCCGGCAACTCCGCACACTCTTTTCATGAGCTTCGTATCCCTTCGGGCCAGGTAATCAACGTTGGCGTTTTCGATCGGAGCTACAACTGCCCTACCGAAGGCGTTCTCAGCGGCTCGCGAGCGCGAACGTCAGCAACGCCGTCGCGGTGAAGTCGTCGGCGGGCTCGACGCTCTGCCACGCGCCGACGTCGTCGACGAAACGCGCGCCGTGGCCGTCGAAGCGGGTGAACCCCTCGGTCACGCAGGGACGCATGGTCGGAAACCGGTTCAGCTCGGCGAAGCGGTCCGCGCTGTTCGGCCCGTTCACCGCCGCGCCGGTCAGCTGTCCCCCCGTGAGGTTCGCGACCTGGTGCTCCGGGCAGCGCGGTGACACGCTGCCGGCGCCGATGACGAAGGACGCACCCCACGCGTTGGCACCCAGAGCCCAGTTCCGCTGCCGGGTGCCGAACGCGGCGTAGGTGTCCGCCTTGGTGGTCTGCTGGTGCAGCAGTGCCGTCGTGGCCAGGCCGAAGGTGTGAGGTACGGCGTCGAACCCGAGGTAGTCGGCGCCGGCCCGGAACGGATCGCGGTACGCGGCGGCCGAGCCGATCCGGAAGACCGGCGACGGCGCCGCGGCGCCGCTCAGGATCCGGTAGGTGCCCGGAGTCTTCACAGCCGAGAAGTCCATGGCCCGGATGGTGGCGAACTCGGTGTTCCAGGAGCCGGTCGGTGGACCGGCGACGCCGGTCAGAACGGTTCTCCCGGACTCGTCGACCACGCGGAACGACGTGTCCCCGGAGGGACTCATCAAGAAGGCCTGCTTGGCTTCGCCGGTGCGGTAGCCGATCTGGTCGACGCGGACGAACCCGGTCGGCGGTGGGGGCGCGGCGGTGCCCGCCTCGCACGCCGTGGCGCAGGCGACGAGCAGGACGCGGTGACGGACAGCGCGAGCTTGGACATGACCGGAGGGTGGCAGAACCTCGATGAGAAGATCATGAGACGGTGTGCACGGGCAGGACCAGCTCCGCCAGCGTTCCGCCGCCGTCGGCCGCGAGCAGCCGTGCCGAACCGCCGTGCAGCTCGGCCACCCAGCGCACGATGGCGAGCCCGATACCGGTACCCCCGCCGTCGCCGGTGACGGTGCGCTCGAACATCCGCTCCCGGTCCGCGGCGGCCACCCCGGGGCCGTGGTCCCGGACCCCGACCCGCCCGTCGGCGACCGTGACCACCACCGTGGTCCCGCCACCGTGGCGCAGGGCGTTGTCAACGAGGTTGCGCACAGCCTGCCCGAGCAGGTCCGGATCGCCGAGCACCACGCACGGCTCCGCGACGAGGTCGACGTCGTGGTCCTCGATGATCTGCTCGACCAGCAGGTCCAGCCGCAGCGGTTCCCGCTCGGCCGTGGCGGTGCCCGCCGCCAGCCGCGCGCGCACCAGCAGCCCGGTGACCAGCCGGCCCAGCTCCACGGCCAGCCGGGCCGACCGATGCAGTGCGTCGGCACTGCGGCCGGGGTCGCGGAGGCCGCTTTCGGTGACCAGCTGGAGCGTGGCCAGCGGCGTGCGCAGTTCGTGGGCGGCCTCGGCCAGGAACTGTTCCTGCTGGTCGAGGGCGCGCACGGCGGGCCGCATGCTCCGGCCGGAGAGCAGGTGCCCCGCCGCCGCGGCCAGCAGCACCAGACCCGCGCAGCCGAAGGCCAGCCACCGGACCAGCACGCCGTGCTCGCGCTGCCCGGCCGCCGGGTCGCCGTACACGACGACCACGGCACCGATCCGGTCGCCGTTCCACACCCCCGACGCGGCCAGCCGCCTGGCCTGCCCGTCCACGGCGACGTCGCCCAACGCAGTTCCCTCGCTGTCACGCGCGTTCACCGCGACAGCCGCGACGTCCGTCGGCACTTTTCCGCCGCCGGGGTAGCGTTCGACCATCTTGCCGGCCATGGACCATTCGAGCACCGAGACCGGTGCCGCGCCCGCCGCCAGGACGTCCTCCCGCAGGGGCTCGAGGTGCAGGACACCGCGGTCGTCGTACCAGAGCGCACGGGACAGAGCCGTGGCGGTCCGGTCGACGTCCTGGTCCAATGCGGACGATCGCGAGTTCGCGTCGATGCCCGCGGCGATCCCCGCGAGCACCACGAGGCACACCGCGGTACCGGCGGCGTACGACGCGGTGAGCCGCCACCGCAGCCGATGCAGCCGCGTCCGGGCCGGGGTGCTCATGCGGCCGGGCCGTCGACCAGGTAGCCGGCGCCGCGGACCGTGCTGATCACCGTCGGCCCGAGCTTGCGGCGCAGCTGCGCGATTACGGCGTCGACGACGTTCGACATCGGATCCGCCTGTTCGTCCCAGCAGTGCTCGATCAGGTCGGTGCGGGAGACGACCTGGCCGGCCCGGATCATCAGGAGCTCGAGTACCGCGAACTCCTTGGCGCCGACGGAAAGGAGGACGCCGTCGCGGCGGACCCGCTTGCGCGCGGTGTCCACCTCCAGGCCGCCGGCACGCAGGACCGGCGGCCGCGGCTGGTCGGCGCGTCGGCACAGCGCGCCGACCCGGGCGGCGAGTTCGGCGAAGGCGAAGGGCTTGACGAGGTAGTCGTCGGCACCTTCGGCGAACCCGGTGACGCGGTCGACCACCGCGTCCATCGCGGTCAGCACCAGCACCGGTACGCGGGACGCGCTTGCACGAAGCCGGCGAACCAGCTCGAGTCCATCTCCGTCCGGCAGGCTCCGGTCCACCACGAGACAGTCGTAGCGGTTAACGGTGACCGAGAGGTCGGCGTCGGCGATCGTCGCCACCAGGTCAACGGCGTACCCGGCCGAGCGCAGGCCTCCAGCGATCTCGGTACCGAGCTGCGGATCGTCCTCGAGTACCAGCAGACGCATGCCGTGATGCTAAGCCAACGGGAATCTGCCCAGAGCCAGAGGCTCGTTCGTGAAGCCGGAGTCCAGCGGGTCGCGCGAGCGGTGGCGCACCCAACCTGGGCGACTGTCACACTAGATCGGCAAACGCCGAGGCGCCGCAAGCCGGGTCGAAGGCGGCGGGAGCCGGACACGTCATCTCCACCGGCTCCTTCTGCCACCCAGCTTCCGCGCGGGTGTCGACATCGGACACTTCCGATGTCGCGCGGGCAGTCACCGCGCTACCCCAAGGTATCTCGATACCCTTACCCAGAACCGCGGCGCGCGGCGCTACACGTCGAGAACAGCGCGGACCTGGCCGGCGTCGAGCCGGACGTCGAACGCGGGACTGCGCCGGCCGATGCGATGGCCGGCGTCGAGCGGACCGATGTCGACCGTGTCGAAGCCGATCTGGTCGACCACGGCCGCCACGGTGGCTTTCGCCTCGGTGTCGTCCCCGGCCATGGGGAGTGCCCGCCGCCCCGGCGAACCTGTCGGTTGACCGTGGTCACGGAGGTGCTCGTAGTAGATGGTGTTGAACATCTTGACCACTTGGCTCTGCGAGAGCTTGGCGGCGAGCATCTCGGTGTCGGTGGTCAGCCCGTCGTCGAGCGGGCGAATGGGCCCGTCGCGTTCCGGGTCGTAGTTGCCGGTGTCGATGACCACCTTGCCGGCCAGCAGGTCGGCGGGGAGATCCTGATAAGCGCGGACGGGGACGCTGACCACGACCAGGTCCGCTGCCCGGGCGGCTTCGGCGACCGTAGCGGCGTGTGCGTGCTCACCGAGCGGGGCAACCAGGCCCGTCAGGCTCTCCGGGCCGCGGGTGTTCGCCAGCCACACTTCGTGCCCGGCCTTCACCAACAGCGCGGCGAGCGTGCCGCCGATCTGCCCGGCTCCGATGATCCCGATCTTCATCGCGCCGTGACCGCATTGCGGATCGCGGTCACGTCGCCGGAGAACTGGGGTTTGACCATCGAATACACGTGAACCTCCAAGGGTCTTGTGCGAGGTCGCGCAGCACGAGCTGCTGTCGACCGGTGTCCTATCGCTGAACCGAGGCGGGGCGCCATCGGCCTCTGGGAGCGGCCCGGCGGCGAGCACGAGGTCGAACGCAGGCGATGGTTCCGCGCGCCGAACGACCACTGCTGCCCTCGCACCAGCCGATGCCGAAGGTCTCTCGTTGTTTCTGTCGCGGCGGCTCGACGCACAACTTTGCTCGCAGCTCCGGGATCTCGCCTGATCTTGTCATGGGTGCGTCACGGACGCTGCCCTGGCACCGGTCACCCAGTCCTTGGTGGCGGCCAGGCCGGCGACGTGCGACACGATCGGTTCGTATCCGAGTTCGGCAACAGCCTTGCCGGTCCGCAAGATGCACGGTTGCCCCAGGAACCACCGGGCCGGTACGGGCACTTCGCGGGCGGCGGTCTCGGTGTCCATGTCGGCCGGCGACGTAGGGACGCCGTAGATGTCGAACATGGTCTCCATGAATTCGCGGAAGACGACGCGATGCTGGTCGGTGATGAAGTAGGCCTGGCCTGGGCGACCCAGCCGCCATCCGAGCATCAGGCCTTCGACGACGTTGTCGACGTAGGTGACATCGGTCGTCTGCCGACCGCCGTCGATCCAGGCGAATTGCCCTGCTCGAGCCGCTTCGGCCAAGCCGTCGATGAGGAAGCTTTCCGGCCCCCAGACGAACCTCGGCCGGATCGACACCGTGGCGAAGCCGGATGAATTCGCGTCCAGCACGATCTTCTCGGCGATGGCCTTGGTCGCGCAGTAGGCGGCCGCCGAGTCCGGCCGCAGTGGTGCGGTCTCGTCGATGTCGACCAGCGGATCACCGGCAAGCAGTGCGGCTTCGGTCCCGCAGTGGACGAAGCGGGCAACACGCCCCGCGCGTGCCGCGTCGACGACCGCCTGGGTGCCTTGCACCGTCACGTACTCGTGACGGGCGCGATCTGCGGCGATGTCCGTCTCGGCAGCGAGGTGGAAGACCACCGCACTACCTTCCACCTCGTGCCGCCATGCGGCCGGATCGTTCAGCCGGCCCCGCACCGGCGTGGCGCCGAGTGAGGCGACCACAGCTGCCGACGCCTCGCTGCGTACCAGCACCCGGACCGCATTGTCTTCCTTGACCAGCCGACGCACCAGTGCCCGGCCGATGAACCCAGAACCGCCTGTGACGAATACCTGGTCCACGGTTGTCTCCCCTTTGCCGATCTCCCGCCCGCCTCTCGCGCGAACGGTGCCAGTCAGTAGAGCAACGGGCGGCGCCCGCATCTTCCCTCAATGAGATTCATGTTTCCGATGCCAGGTATATGATTATTGGATGGCTTCTCTGAGGGCGTTGGAGTGTCTCGTCGCGGTTGCGGATACCGGGTCGATCACGCAGGCCGCGCGGCTGCTGCACTCGTCGCAGCCCGCCGTCTCCCATCAGCTCGCCACGCTGGAACGGGAGACCCGGACGCTCCTGGTGCGTCGCGAGCGTCGCGGCGTCATATTGACGCCTGCGGGGCGGGCCGCTGTCGAGGACGCCAGACGAGCGGTCACGGCCGCTGCGGCCGCGGTCAGGTCGGCCCGCGCGACCGGAGAGGCGGCCGGCGGGACGCTGCGGCTGGCATGCGCGCAGAGCCTGTGCGTGCCACTGGTGGCACCGATCGTCCGACGGTGGCACCAACGTCATCCGGAGGTGCTGATCACCCTGCGGGAATCCGCCAAGATGGCCGAGCTGGTCGGATTACTCGACTTCGGAGAAGCAGACCTGGTCCTGGCACCGGCTCCCGTGCCCGACCGCATGGCGGCCACTGCCGTCACGGTGGCCGAGGAAGAGATCGTGCTGACGGCGCCGACCGGTCACCGCCTGGCCGGCCAGCCGACCGTGCGGGTGGCGGATCTCGACGGCGCCCCGCTCGTGCACTTCGCACCGGACAACGGTCTCAGTGCGTGGCTCGACCGATCGCTGGCCGAGGCCGGAGTGCGCCCGGAGCCGGTGATGAGAACGTCGGTGACCACCGCGGCGCCGCAGCTCGCGGCCGCCGGCATCGGCGTTGCCGTATCACCGATCAGCGCGGTCAGCCCCGGATTTCCGGGTGCCGTCAGATCGTTCTCGCCGCGCTGGTTCAGGCAATTGGTCGCGCTGCGGCCCACCAAGTCGGAACCGCTCACCGACCGGTTCATCGAGGACGTGCGAACCCGCGGCGTACACGTGCCCGAGGACGTCCGAATCCAGCTCGCGGGGGACGACTCCCGGCCGCGAACATCTCGTCGGTGACGACCGGGGTCAGCTGAACCAACGACTCAGGCCCTTGCGTCCGGACCGAACCGCCGACGACATCGTGCTGCGTACCGCAGACAGATCACAGACTCAAAATACTAGCTACGTAAGTGACCGCGGATGAACCGGCCGGCTCGGTCGAGAGCCGCGGTACCTTCCTCCAGCACGGCAGCGAACGCCTGGAAGACATGCGGCACGTCGGGGACGACGTCCAGGATCACCGGCACGTTGTCGGCTGCGGCCCGGACCGCCAGGCGAGTGGCGTCGTCCAGCAGGACCTCGTTCGATCCCGCTTGGACAAGAAGCGGGGGCAGGCCGGCCAGGTCAGCGAAGACGGGGCTGACCCTCGGGTCGGCCGGATCGACGCCGGTGCCGATCAGGTAATCAGCGACCCTGGTGCGGATGGCCGCCGCGGTGATGTTCGGATCAGCGGTGGCTTTGGTGCGGAAGCTCTCCCCGCTTACCGTCAGGTCGGTCATCGGAGAGAACAGCACGGCTGCAGCCGGCTGCGCGAGCCCTGCCGATCGGATGGCCAGGAGTAGCTCGACCGCGAGGTTCCCGCCGGCCGACTCACCGGTCACGACGATGTTCGCCGCGCCTCCTTCGCGTTCGAGGAGGGCGCGGTAAGCGTTGACCGCGTCCTCGACGGCGGCGGGATAGGGGTTCTCCGGAGCCAGGCGGTAGTCGACCGTAACGATGCTCAGTCCGGCCAGGCGGGCCAGGCTCATGGCCAGGCCGACCGACCCGGTGGCCGAGCCGAGAGCGAACCCGCCGCCGTGCAGGTGGAAGAGCACTCCGGAGGCGTCCACGCCGGTCAGGTTTGCGAACACGACGGGCACGCCACCGAGATCGCCGGTGGAGGTGCGGACATCGTCCGGCAAGGGGTGGGCAGTGAGCATTTGCTCCAGCAGGGATCGCTGGGTGTCGACGTCACCGCCGAGATCGAAGTCTGCGTTCCGGAGGAGTTGGTGGATCGCTGTGCGCTGCTGTTTGCTCATGATCGTTCCTGTCAGCAGGGGGTGATGGCGACGCCTACGGGCCGCTGCCACGCTACGATAGCGCTAACTAGATTGATGGTAAACTAGTTAGGACTAAGCTAACCTGAAGTCATGGCGTCAGTCAGGCTGTCGATCGGCTTGAGAAGTCCGGCCTGCTGTCTCGCAGGCCGGATCCGGAGGACCGCCGCGCAGGCTGTCCACCATGATTTCGACCTCGCTGCGGTAGAGCAAGCCGGGATCGATCCCGGTGCCCACCGTGTGCCGGCCCAGTTCCAGGCTGATCAGTCCGTGCAGCCTGCTCCACCACACCAGGCCGAAGTGCAGCACGCCGGCCGGGTGGCCGCGCTGCGCCGGGCCGTCGTTCCAGCGGTGCAGCTGCGCGCGCAGCGGGGCCGGGATCGCCGCATCGGGGGGAGCACCGGCTTCGGCCACGACGTCGAGGAGCACGTTCATGCTCTGCTGCGCGGCCGAGGCGACGCAGCCGTGGGGAGACTCGCAGGCCAGGCGATAGGCGTGCGGCTGGGCCAGCGCCCACTCCCGGTACGCGACGGCGACCGCCCGCAGCCGCGACGCGGGAGTGGTGGCGCCCGCCGCGGCGGCTTCGAGGGTGCGGGCCAGCGCCAAGTACGTGTCGACGGCCAGTTCGGTGAGCAGTTCGTCCCGGCCGGCGAAGTAGCGGTACAGCGCGGGGGCCGACATCGCCATGGTGCGCGCGATCGCGGCCAGCGACAGCGCCTCCGGTCCGCCCGCCCGCACCTGGGCCATGGCCGCTTCCTTGATCTCGGCGACGGTCCGGCGCCGGTACCGGTCACGTCGAGTCAGCTGCTGTTCGGGCATCACGGGAACCTCATTTCGCGTTATGGGTTGACTCAGTATGACATGTCGATGCATAGTTACGGTCATTAACAGAGCGACAAACCGTCGCCGAAGTCGAGGAGTCAGCCGTGACCGAGAACAACGCCACCACCGTCACCGAGGTGGTCCTGCCGGGCAAAGTCGAGCCGGCCGGCCTGCGACTGGTCCAGCGCACGCTGCCCGCCCCCGCGGCCGGCCAGGCCCTGGTCCGCGTCGAGTCGACCGCCGTGTCCGCCGCCGAGACCGGCATGCGGCGGGGCCGCTACGTGCCGCAGCCCCCGTTCCCGTTCGTGCCCGGCTACGACCTCGTCGGCGTCGTCGAGGCCGTCGGCCCCGGCGTGGACCGCGCCCTCCTCGGTCGCCGGGTCGCCGCGTTGACCAAGACCGGCGGCTGGGCCACGGCGGTCCTCCTGACCGCCGCCGACCTGGTCGAGGTGCCCGACGGGATCGACGCGGACGACGCCGAGACGCTGATCGTCAACGGGCTGACCGCCTACCAGATGCTGCACCGCGTCGCGAAGGTGCAAGCAGGGCAGACCGTGCTCGTGCTGGGCGCGGGCGGCGGTGTGGGCACGATCCTGGTGCAACTCGCCCGCCACGCCGGCGCCCGGGTGATCGGCACCGCCAACCCGCGCCACCACGAGGCACTGCGCGCGATGGGCGTCGAGCCGGTCGACTACCGCGATCCCGAGCTGGCCAAGAGGGTGCGGACGCTGGCCCCGGACGGGGTGGACGCCGTGTTCGACCACCTCGGCGGCGCGAGCATCGACACCTCGTACCGGCTGCTCAACCGCACCGGAACGCTGGTCTCCTACAGCATCGCGAGCAAGATCGACGAGACCGGGCCCGTGCTGCCGGTCTTCCTCAAGCTGGTGGCGAAGCTGACGGCCTGGAACTACCTGCCCAACGGCAAGCACGCGAGCTTCTTCAACGTCTGGACCGGCGCGGGCAAGCCGGACTCGGCCAAGCGCACCGAGTTCCGGGCCCGGATCCGCACCGACCTCCTGCACGTCTTCGGCCTGCTGCGCGACGGCGTGCTCACCGCGAAGATCGCCGCCCGCTTCCCGCTGGCCGAGGCGGCCGCGGCCCTGGAGATGTCCGAAAGCTCCGGCCGGACCGCCGTCGGCAAGATCATCCTGGTGCCCTGAGCATCCGTTCTTCCCTCTTCCAGCAAGGAAAACGTCGATGCACGACAGACCTGCCACCCGCCGCACCTCGGTCGCGCTCGCCGCCGCCGCGATCGCGCTGATACTGGGCGCGCTGGTGTTCCTCATCAGCGAAACCGTCGCCGCCGGCGCGTGGACCGCGCCGAGCTACAGCTACAGCGCCAACTTCGTGAGCGACCTGGGCAACCCGCAATGCGGCCCGTACGGCGGCCGGGTGGTTTGTTCCCCCTCCCACACCCTGATGAACACGGCGTTCGTCGTCCAGGGGCTCCTCGTCGGAGCCGCCTCCTGGCTGCTCGGGCGGGTCCTGCGCGACCGGTCCCGGGTTCTGGTGCGCGGCCTCGGCGTGGCCACCGCCGCGGGGTTCGCGCTGATCGGCATCGTGCACAGTTCGACGGCGACTTCGGCGGACGGCACGCTGTGGCTGCATTACCTCGGCGCCACGTCGGCCATCCTGGGCACCAACACCTTGGCCGTCCTCCTCGGCCGGCAGTGGCAACGGCTCCGGATCCCCGCGGCAGTGGGTCGCGCCGGGGTCGTCCTGGGCGGAGCCGGACTCGTCGCCGCGGTGACCTGGCTCGCGACCTTCACGCTCCTGCCGCCCGGCATCCTCGAACGCACTGCCATCTACACCTTCGTGCTGTGGCAGCTGCTCCTCGGCGGCTTCCTCCTGCACGTCACGCAGCCGGTGCGCCTGCTGCTCGAACGCTCTTCCGGCGCGCCGCGGCGCTAACCGTCGTGCCAGTCCTTTCACCACTCCCTTTCACCACAATCCCTTTCACCACAGTGAGGAAACCACCATGAAGATCTCCGCAGTGAAGCGTGTCCTGGCCGTTCTCGCCGCCGCCGTTGCCGGTGTCACCGCCCTGAGCGGCAGCGCGTCCGCCGACCACCGCCAACCCGGGCACGGGCGTCCCGGCATCGTGGCGGCCTGGGCGTCGGCGTGGAGCGGCACCGACCCGCAGGCGCTGGCGAAGCTGTTCACCGCCGACGCCACCTACACCGACTTCGGCGTCAACGTGGTCTCGACGGGCCGGGACGGGGTCGCCTCCTGGAAGCAGCGCACCGACCTGTTGATCGCGAACGTGCACGTCACGGTCAAGGAGTCGTTCCGCGGCGGCGACCACATCGCGATCGAGACAGTCTACTCAGGACAGATCCACGGCGCGCCGGCACCGTTCGCGGTGCCCGCCACGACGATCCTCGAACTGCGGCAGGGCCTGATCGTCAGCGACCGGGACTACTACAGCCTCGCCACCCTGCTGGCCCAGTCCGGCCTGCCCGCCACCTGGACCCCGCCGACCGCCTGACGCTCCGGACTGCGGTGCAGCTCGGTCATCAACGCTCGCCTGCCCGGTTCGGCGAGCGTTGATGACCGTGAGGTCGAAGGAGCCGATCGAGGGCGCGGGCTAACGCGCGCGACATTCAGCTCCTTGTTCGATTATTTGACGTCCATCGAAGCATCGCTTACCGTGACAACTTGTGATAATTCGACAAGCATCAAACGATATGTCGGCAGTGTGGCCACTCACCGTCGGAACGTTCGGATCCGTCCTGATCGAAGGAGACACCGTGCCGAGTACTTCCGGGGAGCCGACCCGATGACCGGCGTACTCGTGACCGGCGGCACCGGAAAAACCGGCCGCGAGCTGGTGAACCTGCTGCGCGACAGCGGCGTTCCGGTTCGAGTGGCCAGCCGCAACCCGGCCGCCGGCGACCCCGATGCGATCCGGTTCGACTGGAATGATCCGGCCACCCATCCGGCCGCGCTGAACGGACACGACCGGGTCTTCCTGGTGCCGCCGGTGCAGAGCGTGGACCCCATGCCTTTGGTGGGACCGTTCCTGACCGAGGCGCAGCGGCTCGGCGTCCGCAAGGTGGTACTCCTCGGCTCCGCCATCCCCCTCGCCCCCAAAGCACTGGACCTGGCCGGCCAGGTCGAGGCCCAGCCCGGCGGGGTCGTGCTGCGCGCGTCCGGGTTCATGCAGAACTTCGTGCCCCCGCACCCGCTGGGCCGGCGGATCCGGCGAGACGGTGAGATCCGCACCGCCGCCGGTGACGGCCGGGTGGCGTGGATCGATGCGCGCGACATCGCGGCAACCGCCGCCGCCCTGCTGTCCGATCTCGACGCCATCCCCGGCGATCAGCACGACTACCTGCTCACCGGCCCGCAGGCACTGAGCTACCCGGAGGCGGCAGCGATCATCACCGCCGTGACCGGACGGCCGGTCCGGGTAGTCCACGCCGGCGCGGACGAGCAGGCAGCCGACTTGCGGGCCGCGGGCATACCCGCGGAGTTCGCCACGATCCTCGCCGCCGCCGACGCCGGCGTCCTGGCCGGCCGGGAAGACGAGCTCAGCACCGCGGTGCTCGCCCTGACCGGCCGGCCGCCCCGCACTTTCACACAGTTCGTCCAAGAACACGCGGCCCGGTGGGCGACACCGGCCGCGTGAATCCAGGGAGCAACCTGCTGCTTTCACCGGCTTGGCTGCAAGCCAAGGCGATGTCGGGAACCTGGGTCAACGTAGCCGGCCTGACCGGAGCTACCGGGTATGGACTGCCTCGTCACTGGTCGAGCCGGTTCGAACCGGCCCGCCTTTGGTCATGACACGCCACAGCATCGTGGGGCGCATGAGCGACGTCGGCGGATCGAGCAGAACCAGTACCCGCACGAGTTGCGCCGCCACCGTGCCGTCGCGGGTGGCGGCAGTGAACATCCTGTTCATGAACGTCGCTTGCAGCTGCCTGACGGCGTTGCCGGATGCTTCCGGCGAATCGGCTCCGGCGGCCAGCTGCCAAGGGACCGCCACCAGGCGGGCTGCTGCCCGGAAGAACCGCCGGGGCAGGTCGTCGCGACCCTCTTCGAGGCAACGCCGCAGCGCGGATGCCTCCATCCCCGCCGCAGTCATTCCCTGCGCATACACCGGGTTCAAGCTGCACAGGGCGTCTCCGATCACGAGCAGGCCCTCCGGAAACCGCCGCAGGCGCTCATAGTGCCGCCACACCGCGGCCGGAAACCGGTAGGCCGCGGTCTCTCCCAGCGACTCACCGGCCAGTACCGCGTCGAGCACATCCGGCGGGGCCGCGGTGGCGAGGAAATCGGTGAAGCCGGGCTCGTCGGTCGGCGGCCTGTTCTCCGGCCCTGACCCGGTCAAGGTCACCATGTGCCGTCCGCCGTCCACGGCAAGGAGCAGGATGCCTCGTGGCGTGCCGTTGTCACCGCCGACCAAATGCCCGGCACGTTCGGCACCTGCCGGGGTGAGCCGGACCATCCGGCTGGCATACGTCACGTCGACCGGTACCCGATCCTCCTGCGGCCGCTCGTATCCGAGTTCCTCCAGCCAGGTCGGGCTGCGTCCGCTGCGGCCCATCGCGTCGACGACGAGATCGGCGGCCAGTGTTTCCTCGCTGCTGCTGGGTTCCTTCCGCATGATCCGCACGCCGGCGATCCGGGCTCGGGCGTCGTCGGCCACCACTCCGACGACGTCGGCGCCCAGGAGGAGGCGCACACCATCGTGCGCACGCAGGCGCCGGCGCAGGTGATGCTCATAGAACGGCCGGGTCGCGTGGACCGACTTCGCTCCGATCGACACCTGGGGCAGTTCCTTCCCGGCGACGTGGAATCGGTACCCCGTCAGCAGATCGGCCAGGACAGCACCGTCGGCGGCCATCTCGCCCAGTATCCCGGGAAAGATCTCCTCGATCAGCTGGGCGCCCTTCGGCAGCAGGTTGTGGGCGTGCTTGCCCTGCGGTGCCCCACGCCGATCGGCGGCCGGCCCGGGTGCCGGGTCACGGTCGACGACCGTGACCTGCTCGTAGTACGACGTGAGGACGCCCGCCGTGACCAGGCCGGCAAACCCTCCACCCAAGACGACAGCGTGTCCGCTGCGCACCATTTCGTTCCTCCTCGGACCGTTTCCGACGAGGCCGATGATCGGTCGGTGCGGTGGCCACGCGCCAGGTCATCCGGTGTTCATCCGGTGTCCGCGTTCGTGGTCGGGACCATAGATCTCGTGCTCCCACATCCATTCGACGATGCGCGCCACCGCCCGGTCGCGGTGGCGCCGGTAGGTGCTGAACGACAGGTGGAGCGCTTCGGCGATTCGCTCCTGAGTGGCGGCCGGCCGCAAGAACGTGCGGTCGGCGACCGCGTGCAGGTCGCCGTGGCGCTGGTCCGCGCGGAGCGTCTCGGCGGCCATGCCCAGCAGCTCATGGAGCGCGTCGGCAGCCGGTTGCCCGTCGCGGGTGTGCCGCCGAACCACCTGGGAACGCAGCAGTGGGTTGCGCCGCAACTGGTCGGGGACATGCAGGTCGCGCAGGGCGGCTCGGACGGCGTCGGCGAACTCGGGCTGCGACAGTACGAGCTCAAGCGTGTGTTCTCCGGCTGAACGGGCGGGAGCACCGACCTCACGAGCCGCGGTGAGTTCCAGCCACTCCGGCACCCCGGTCCGGCGCCAGTCGTGGGCGAACACCACATAACGCGTGCCGCCGATGTCGTAGTCGGCGTCGCCCGCCCGCCAGAAGTCCAGATATTCCAGCGTCGGGCTCCACAACTCAGCGTCGGTGTACGTGCCCACCAACGACCACGCCACGCGGTCGCGGCCGAGGATGTCCAGCGCCTGCCAGGCCGCGAAAAGCGTCAAGGACGGTGATGAGTCGTGGTGGTGGGCGCCGTCGAGGAAGAACCGCCACGCCAGCACCTGCTCGCCCGCCCGCGACGGCCCGTGCCGCTGCGCGTACCGCCACATCGCGGCGGCCCCGGGATCTTCGGCGAGGTCGGCCTCGGTGGCGTCGTGCAGTTCCAGACACGCACCATAACCCTGCGGCTCACCCCGAGCCCCGCGGAAGACCCGGAACGCGGACGGCTGCCGTCGCATCCAGTACGCCACCAGCTCCGCCTGTTCGCGGCCCTGCAACGCAGCGGTCATCTCGATCACCGCCGCCCGGTCGCCGTCCCGCAGTTGGTCGATGTGCTCCTTGACCGGCCGCGCGGTGGCCACATGGACGGCGAGCCTTATCCGGGGGCACGCCAGAAAGATCGCGTCCGTCATCAGCCGCTGTTTCTCTCGCTCGTCACCGGCCGAGCGGATGCGTGTGTGTACATGTGCCCGCACCGTATGGTGCAACTCGGCGTAACGATCCGGATCGCGCCAGCGCAGATCGGCGTCCAGGGCATCGCGGGCCAGGTCGTGCGGGAACAGTCCATAGGGCCCTTCCTCGACGAAGGACTGCGTGCGCAACCAGGCGAAGAGTTCGCCGGCCTCGGCCGCTGAACCGCCGAGCACCGCCCGCAGCAGGTCCTCGGTGATGTGGGCGTGTGCACACACTTCCAGCGCCATGCGGTGCCGGGGCCCGGGTGCTTCCTCGATCGCGTGCGTGAGCAGCACTCGCACGAGGTCGGGTACGTCGCTCAGGCTGCGCGGCACGGCGGTCGCCGGGTCGCCGCCGGCAGCCGCACGCCGGCGGGCGGAGTCGACGAGCATCGACAGCGTCAGCGGGTGTCCGTAGCTGATCGAGAGGAGCTGCTCGTGCAGCGCCTCCGGGATGTCCTGCGCCGCGAGGTACGCCCGCCCGTCCTGCGGTGGGAGGTTGCGCAGGGACACCACCCGCAACAGCTCGCGCCATGCCGGGTCGGCCAGCCACGACGGCGCAGGGGGTTGGCGACCGGCGATCACCACCACCGCGTCGCCGGGCAGCGCGGGAAGAAACTCTTCCCGCACCCAATTGTCGAGGGGAGCGAGCAACTCGTAGGTGTCGAGCAGCACGACCGGCCGGGACACATCGGCCAGTGAGGCCAGCGGATCGTCGCTGCTCTCACTGAGGACAGCCGCCAGCGCACCGAGCAGCGCGCTGGAGTCGGGTGGCACGTCACGGCCGTCGACCCGGATCGGCGTCGCGCCGTCCGCCGCCGCCACGTCCGTCAGAACGTCCAGCACCGAGCTCTTGCCGACTCCGCCCGGTCCGTGCAGGAAGAGCACACTGGCCGGACCGTCCGGCGCCAGCACGGCGGAGCGGAACAGCTCGATTTCGCCGGCGCGGCCCGAGAAGGTGCGCCTCCTCGTCTCACGCAGCCGCGTGCCGAGCAACGGTGCCTTGAGCCTGGCCATGAATCGACCGTACCAACCGCCGCGCCACGGCCGCCCACCTATGTTACCGCTAATCTAAATTATGTTAATCTACTTGCTGCTGAGTCAGCCTCGGGTATCGAGTCCGTGGTGATCGTCGGCGAGGGAAGGGAAGCGATGGGGCTGCGGCGGGTGTTCGACGACCTGGTCCGCTTCGAGACGGTCCTGTGGAACACCGTGGACGTCCGGCTCAAGCAGGAGTGCGGGGTGCCGCTGGGCAACCTCAACGTGATGATGACCATCGCGGCCACACCCGGGTGCCGGGTTCAGGACATCGCCGCCGCGCTGGAGATCACGGTCGGCGGGACCAGTCAGGCAGTGGACCGCCTCGAAAAGCTCGGCCACTGCGTCCGCCGCCCGAACCCCGCCGACCGCCGGTCCTCCGTCATCGAGCTCACCGCCGCGGGGCAGGAGGTGCTGAAGAGGGCCGGGACGGTCTTCGACCGGGAACTCGAGAAGTTCCTACGCGTGCCACTGTCGGTTGACGCCCTCGACTCTCTCGGCGTCGCGCTCGCCACGCTTCGCGCCGCCGCGTCCGGCGAACCGGATTCCGGCGCAGAACTCCGCTGAACCGGCGGCGGACCGTCCACCCCGACGTGACGTCATGGCTTGACTGGGCCGCTGGTGCGCAGCGCTCCGGCGACGACCAGTGATGCGGCCTGCTTGAGCTTGCGGGTGGTAAGGCTGATCTCGTAACCGGCGACCCCGGGCAGTGCGGCGATCGTCGTGGTCAAGTGGCGATAGAGGTCGTGATCGTCGCGGCAGACGAGGACGGCGACGACGTTGTGCCGACCGGTCGTCGCGGCCGTGAACACCACCTGCGGGTCGGCGGCCAGTGCCGTCCCCAATTCGTCGATGTACGCGGGCGTGACCGACAGCCACAGCACAGCCTGCGTGGTGAACCCGAGCTGCTCCGGGAGTACGTCGACGTCGAACACCAGGGTCCCTGCTCGTTCGAGGACACCGATGCGGTGGACGACCCGGTCCTGGCTCCACCCGGTCGCCGCCGCCAGCGTCGCGTAGCCCGCCCGGCCATCCTCAGCCAGCGCCGCCAGCAGCGGCGCGTCTTCCGGCCCTGGAAAGATCACCGCTCCGGTGCGCGGACGCCGGGTGGCCTCCAGCGCGCTGCGTTGCTCCTCGTCGAGGCCGTCGGGGAAACCGGTCCAGTCGTCGGATGCGCCGGGAGTGCCGTACCGGTGGAACGCCAGGTGCACCGAGACGTCGAGGACGGCAGTCGCTCGCGGCAGTCGCTCGAGCAGCAGATCGTTGCCGGACCCTGACGCAGGCGAGTGGATGAGGCACACAATCTCCGCGCCCCCTGCCGAAAGATGCACGAACTGGGCTTCGGGGTAACGGGCGATGGATTCGGCGACGGACACGATCCGGCTGGGCAGGCACCGGATCCGCGCGAAGAATGCCCGGCTTCCTCCGTCGACCGCCGGCGTTCGGCCGATCACCCGGATCACGCCGTTTTCGCGTAGCTTTCGGTAACGGCGGCCGACGGTCTGTTCAGAGACGCCCACTACCTGCGCCACCACCGAGAACGGCGCACGAGGTGAACACTGCAGGGCGTGGATTACCTGGCGATCTATCCGGTCGATCACGGAACGATTGTGCCGTACAAGGGCGATCGGTCATTGCGCGAGTGGGTTCTGGGCCATGCGTTGTTCGCCGATGCGTGCCGCGGACCGCACGACGTCGAATCCATAGGAGAGCATGGACTGCTCGTAGCCGGCGAGCGCGCTCGGCAGCTCGCGGTGCCCGGCGGCGACTGCTGTGAGGGCTCGCCCCAGCAGTGCTCCGTCGCGCATGGCGACGTTGGCGCCACGACCGAGCGTAGGGGTCATGGCGTGGATGGCGTCCCCCAGGAGTGTGACGTTGGTGGGCTCGTCCAGCCCGTGCGGAACGCTGGTGGACATCCGGACCGAAAAGAACGACTCGGGATCAGCCACATCGAAGAGCTCCGTGACGGTCTGGGGCCAGTCGCGGACGGTGTAGGCGGCGAGACCACGGAGGTCGTGGCGGGAACGAGCAGTCGCTGCCTCGGCGAGCCGAGGGAAGTGTTCATGTCGGCCGCCGACGATGCACACGAGGTAGTCCTCGCGCGGGATCATCGCCATCCCGGGGGTGAGCTCGGCCGCGGCCTGGCCGGGCGGTTGGGGGAAGCGGACCGGGCCCAGGCCGAGGAAGACCTTCCGCGAGTCGGCGGCAATGGTGAAGATATCGGTCAACACCGGGTCCGGAACGAGCGGCTCTGCGGCCTTCAACGGCAAGCGCCCGTAGATCGCGGTGATGCCGGCGTCGACCGCGTCGTGGCCGGGCGCGCGTTGGCGGCGGACGGCGGAGCGGATCCCGTCGGCGCCCACAAGGACGTCCCCGCGAGCGGACGTGCCGTCGGCGAAGTACGCGGTGACTCCCTTTCCGTCGTTTTCGTAATGCGTGAGCGCCTTGTCGTAGTGCACGGCGTCCTCGACATCGTGGAGAAGGATTTGCCGGAGCGTCGCGCGGTCGACGTTGGCGTGTCCGACCGGGACCGGGTGGTGGGGCCACGTCGCCGGATCGTGCTCGTCGACAGTGGGGAGGCGCTTGATGACGGAGAGGTCGGTGTCGAGGATCGTCGTGAAGGGCTCGGTGCGTTGCGCTGTGGCGTCAAACACGGCCCGGTGCGCCGGCGGGAGTACTTCGGCGACAGTGTTCAGCGCGTCGGCGTCGAGGTGTAGCCGGTAGCCTTGTGGACGGTCCCATGGGCTCGAGTCGCGCTCGAACAGCGAGACGTCGATGCTGTGGCCGCGGAGCGACTGTGCGAGCGTCAGCCCGCCGAGTCCTGCGCCGGCGATGAGGACTTTGAGGGTGTTCACGATGGGTTCCTTGTCTGTCGGTTTGACGTCGCTTGGGTCCAGCACGCAACGGCTGATCGCAGGGTTTCCGGAGTGGGATGGCGGGGCCAACCGTCGGCCAGATGGCCGTCGGGCCGGACCAGGCCGAGCGTCAGTCCTGCCCACTTCTTCGCGGTGGCTGCCGGGACGACCGTGGCAGCGGGCGCTGTGGAGACCGGGACTTCCGGCACGGGGCCGCCGAAGGCGGCGAGGACGAATCGATCCGGAGCAAGCAGGGCGTGCAGTGAAGAGTGCTCTGTGGACAGGTCGGGGACGCGGTGCCCGGCGAGCGGGTGAGCACCTCCGGGCGGTGGATAGTGGACGTCCAGCCCGGAGAGCCACCCCGCGATTCCGCCGGCTGCGTCGCCACCTTGGGCGATCAGGTCGCCCAGCAGACGCCGCAAGGCGGCACCGGCAGGGCTGAACGTCATCGAGATCGCGGCCTGCGCGAGCGTGTTGTCAGCGAGCCGGCGGGCAATCGGCAGCCGTTCGGCCTGATAGCTCTGCGCTCCGGTGACCACGCGTGTCGGCGCCCAGCCGTGAATCTCGGCAGCGAGCTTCCACGCGAGGTTCGCGGCGTCCTGGATGCCGACGTTCATACCCTGTCCCCCGGCCGGCAGGTGGATGTGTGCCGCATCGCCCACGAGAAGTACCCGCCCCAGGCGGTTCCGCTCGACATGCCGGGTGACGTCGGTGTTGCGGGACGACCAAATTACCTTCCGCAAGCCCCAGTCGGTCCCCGCGATAGCCGTCATCAGCTCGCGCAGCTCGCCCCTTGCCAACGGCCGGGCGCGGCGCTCGCGCACGGCGACCGGGTCGAGTCCGGTGTCTCGGGCCGCGCAACCGAAGACGCGGAAGCCGCCGCTGGGTAGGGGAAGTGCATTGAGCGACCCCGTTGCCGCGTTCCAGAGGTGGGGGTGAGCCGGCGGAGCGTCGAGTTCGACATCGGCGATGAAGCCGCACAACGTGGGCTCGGTGCCGGGGAACCCGATGCCCAGTGCGCGCCGGACCGTGCTCCGCGCTCCATCGGCACCCACCACCCATTGCGCGGTGCGGGCGTGCGCGCCGCCGGGGCCGCCGCAGCTGAGCCGGACCGCGTCGCCTTCCCCAGCGATGTGGTCGACACGCACGCCACGGCTCACCGGCACTCCGCGCGCGGCGAGATGGGCGGCGAGCATGGCTTCGGTGTCGGCCTGCGGGAGCATGAGAACGAACGGAAACGGCGTATCGAGATTCCGGTAGTCCAGCAGCTCGGGCAAGAGCCCGAAATGTGTGGCAGGCAACGGCGTCCCGGCCGCGACCATCCGATCCGCCAAGCTGATGGAGCCGGACCGTACGGAGCGCAGCACTTCGAGCGTGCGGGGGTGGACCGTGGTGGCCTTGGACCGGTCGCTCGGCCGCTCGGTCTGCTCGAGCACGTCGACCGCGATACCGGCCGCGTCGAGTAGCGCGGCCGTGGCCATGCCGACCGGTCCGGCGCCGACGACGGTGACTGTCGGCGTGGTCGGGTTACTAATCCGGCCAAAAGTAGGCCGACCCCTGTCCGGCACGTAACCGTTGCTACGAAGCCATTCGGCCGTGACTGTGGTCGGATTAGTAACGATCGGCACAGTATCGTGCGGCACGCCCGGCTCCCGGGTAGAGCTCCGTGGCAAAGCGTTCCATCAGCTCTGCGAGGACATCGCGGTCGAGCCGAGCTGAGCCGCGGGTGAGCGCTTGCAGCTCACGGAAGTAGTCGATGTACTTTTGCGGGGAAACGGTGCACAGCATGAGCGATGGTTCGCCGGCCGGGTTGCCGAATCCGTGCGGAGTGCCGATCGGCGCGCTGAAGAATCCGCCTGCCGAGACGTCGGCCACGAGGTCGGCGCTGGCGAACCGGACTGTTCCTTGCACGACGTAGAACGTCTCATCGTGAGCGCGGTGGACGTGTTGTGGCGGTCCCGCCCAGTCGGCGGGCAGCCGGCACTCGAGTACCCCCAGGCGCCGGCCGACGACGCTGCCGTCCTCGAGCACGCGGTTCACGACACCGCCTGCGGCGTGCAGGAGTTCCCCTTCTTCCGGCTGTACCAACCGCCGGGTGAACGGTGGTGGCATGGACATCACGGACTCCTGGATCGATGGTCTGTGGGCGTCGAAACGATCGCCGTGGCCTCATCATCGGCTCCGTGACCGCCCCTCGCCGCAAAGATCAACTCAACTACGGGATATCCGCCAACTTGTACCCTGGATACCCGAGATCCGTCCATGTGTGCTCGATTGAGACGTCAGATCTTCCATTGCGGGCACCGGGCACCGTTCGCCGTGCAGGCGAAGTGCTCGGGGGTTCGCGCCGAACGCGTCCGCGGTCCGGCGTGCGCTCTCGGCGTTCACCGGCGACGGGTTCGACGCCGCGATCGGCGGTTTCCTCGCCGGTCACCTGGCCGCGGCCAGAGCCAAGGCGGGTGTGCGGGCGCGGTCGACGGAAGCCGGTGCGGGGTACCCGCGACGGTGGGCAGCGGGCGCGGATGGTGATGGCGTGTCTGGGCCACGGCAGCTGGGTCGCGTTGGATCAGGTCGAGATCGCCGAGGTGACCGATCTCGTCGTCCCCGCCGATGCGCTGTATGCGCAACGTGAGCACCCCGCCACCATCGCCAAAGCCATACGTCACAGGGGAAGAAACCCCAAGCGAGCCATCAAATAAAGATCAGTTAGCAGCTCGAGCACGGTGCGGGTGGCCGGGTGGGGGTCGTCGAGCCACCAGACCAGTCGTACGGCGATCGGTTCGGCATCGCGTACCGGCCGGTAGACGATGCCGGGCCTGGGATATTGGTCAACGACGGACTGCGCGGTAACCCCCACGCAGCTGCCGGTGGCGATCAGGGACCTACGGCTGTGGGCGACCGACGAACACGAGCACGACGGGCTTCGCGTCAGTAGTGGACGCGTCCTCGACCGCCTGCTGCGAATGCTGCACGGCCGGATCTGAAGCGGAGCGCCAAGCGGCTGAGAACCGCCATGTACCTACGGGCACGGACGCGGCGAGGGAAAGGGCGAGCGGACTGCCTCCGGCCGGGCCGCCGAACAGCCCGTTCAGGTAGCCCGCCGCGGCCAGCTCGTGAACGTCGCGGAACGGCTACGCGAGGTACCAGGGCCGGCTCCGGAAGCTACGAGTTCCGGGCCGGTCAGGACAGCGACGCGGCTGCCCCGGCCAGCAGCCAGTCGAGGCCGAGCTCGAAGCTCGCCTCGGGATCGTCGTCGTACAGCAGCTCGGAGACACCGGTGCCGGCGAGATGGGGAAGCTCGCCTGCCTCGATCCGGGTCTGGACGTACTCCGTGGTGACCTTGCGGCGTGCGGCGTTCACCTCGTCCGCGGCCCGGCGGCGGATCCCCCCGGACAGCTGGGCCTGCACATGGCCGAACGTGAAGGTGTCGACCGCGAGAACGAGCGCCCGGCGCACGGCGCCGTCGGCGTCGAGCCCGCGGACCGCGGCCGCGGATTCGTCCAGGCGCTTGAGCGAGGCCGGGCCGACGGGGCATCCGGTGTCCCGCGTGGCCAGCAGCCAGGGATGGCGCAGGGCGGCAGCCCGGTTGTACCGGGCGAGCATCCGCAGGGCCTCGCGCCAGTCGGCGGGGACATCGCCCACGAGCGTTTCCTCGACCGCGGCGTCGTGCATCAGGTCGAGCAGGTCGTCCTTGCCGCCGATGTGGGAGTAGAGGCTCATCGGGCGGGCCTGCAGTTCACCGGCGATCCGGCGGATGGAGACGGCGTCGAGGCCTTCGTCATCGGCGACGGCCATCGCCGCCCGGACGATCCGCTCGCGGGTCAGCGGCCGAGGCTTCGACGCGTGCGTGGACTCGCGAACCCAGAGTGGCTCGCTTCGAGGCTGGGCAGGGCGACGCGATGCGGGCACGGGGTGAGTCTAGCGGAGTCACGACGGTCTGGCGATACGGTGTACGAATTCACGATACGCTGTACGGTGAGAGTGCGGCCCGCCGCGTACCCGCCGGAGGAAACAATGTCGATCACCGAGTGCTACCGGTTCGTCAGCGACGATTTGACCTCAGCGAGCGGCAGCCTGTCCTGGCGCGTCGGAGAATGGAACGAGGTGAGCGGGACCATCGTCTGCTGCGCCCACGGACTGCACGCATCGCCGACACCACGGGACTCCGTCCGGAACGTCTACGGACAGCGCTGGTTCGCGGCGGAAGCCAGAGGCGAAACCTCCCATCAGGGAACCAAGTTCGCCGCGAGCGAGATGAGGCTCGTCGAAGAGATCCCGCCGGACGTACTGCGGCACTTCGCCGCCGGCTGCGCGAAACGCAGTTTCGGCTACCTCGAGGAACGACACCCGGTGGACGCTCGGATCCTCCAGTGCATCGAGGCCACGCAAGGCTTTCTCGACGGCGTGCTCGGGACAGACGACCTCCTGGAAGGCCGCCGGGCCGCCGGCGCGGTCGTCGCCGATCCGGCCACCGGTCCCGACACCGGTCGCCTCACGGCTGCGGCAATGGCGGCGTCCCGGGCCGCCGACGGGGACGCGGCGCCGTGGACGGCCGCCGCGGCGGGGGCCGCACACGCGGCCAACGTCGCCGCGGACGCCATCGACGCGGCCGCCGCACTCACGACCGCGTACGCCGGGATCCACAATGTCGCGAAAGGCTTCGCCGCCGCGAACATCGCGGAGCAGGCCGCCACCGCCGCGCGCACAGCCGCAGCATCCGGCGCTGTCGCGCATGCCGCGGCTGTCGCTGCGGCCGGCGGCACCTACGCACCGGACACCGCCTCCGACGCCTACTTCGCAGCCTGGTCCGCGGCTACCGCACACCCCGCCGACCGTCACTACCTGGCCCAGAACGCGCACCTGCTCGAACTGCTCGCCGGCTCACGAGCACGACACGCCTGACGGACACGGCCCAAGGCTGGTCGACGCCGCGTCAGGGCGACACCTCCGCGATCCGTGAAAAGCTGTTCTGCGCGGCCACGACGACGATCCGCACCTGGGTCGTGGTCACCGGGGCCGGGAACGGGATCCACCGGTACACCGCGGTGTTGCCGGCGACGTGGACCTGGTCGGCCCACTGCGCACCGTCCCAGGTCTGCACGGTGAATTCGGTCGGCACACCGTCCGGATGGGACGCGAAACCGACGCCGGCCAGCGCGGTCGCGGCCGGCGCCGTCACGGTCAGGGTGTCCGGGTACCGGCTGTCGGTGTCGTCGTTCCAGAACGTCGCCAGGTCGTGGTCGATCGCGTTCGCCGCGAGATAGGTGCGGGTCGCGCTGCCCACCACGTTCGGCGCGTGCTCGCTCGACGCCGACGCCGTCGTCCCGCTCGCCCAGCTGCCGAACACCGGCACGTTCACCGTCGTCTTCGCCTCCTCCCCACGAGGCACCTTCACGGTCAGCGTCACCGGGTAGACACCACTCTCGGCGCCGGCGGGCACGCTGATCCGCACACTCGCCGGCGTCTCGGAAGTGGCCGGAGTCAACGGGATCCCGGCCGGGGTCGCCGTCACGGTCCAGCCCGCCGGGGCCTGCGCTCCGAGCGTCGCTTGACCGGCCACAGTGGACCGGCCTTCGACGACCACCGGGATTTCCCCGCCGGCGCCCGCGGTGATCGGGACAGGCGTGCCCGTGGTGAGCGCGAGCCGGGTGTACGGCGTGCGCGGCGGTGTCACGGTGAACGTGTAGTCCCCCGAACCGGCGGTCAGGGTGAGTGTTTCGTCGTCGGCCTTGCCGACCGTCAGGCCGGGGTCGGGTTGAGCGGCGTGGCCGTCGGCGAAGATCGTTCGCCCGTTCTCCCGTACCGACGACTGCTTGCCGCCGAGCAGCGGCAGCCGGATCGTCGCCTTCGCGCCGACCGGAACCGTCGCGTGGTAGGTGAGGGTGCTGCCGTCGCGCCGCCACGAACTCACCACGGTTCCCCGCACGGTCTGCTGCGACGCCGTCACGTGGGTGAGGTTGCCGGCGACGGCGGGCGAGAGCGTGAACTCGCGCCAGCCCGGGGTGCCGGGCTGGATCCCGGCCAGCTGCTGCTGGAACCACTGCCCGATCGCGCCGCCGAGCCCGATGTGATCCTTCGACGACGTGCCGTCCGGCGCCGACGAGTTGTCCCACTTCTCCCAGATGGTCCCCGGGCCCTGGTTCACCATGTACCCGAAGCTCGGGTAGTCGGTGCGCTGCGCGATCGCGAGCGCGACGTCGTTGCGCTGGTACCTGCCCAGAGCCTGGAACACCAGCGTGGTACCGACGAACCCGGTCGTGACGTGGTTCTGGTGCGACGCGACGTCGGCGACCAGACGGTCTACTGTGGACTGCTCACGTCCGGCCGGAACGAGCCCGAACACGAGCGGCAGCGCGTAGGACAGCTGCGTCCCGGTGCCGAAGACACCGGTCTCGGCGGAGTAGAAGCGCTTCAGGAAGCCCGTCGCGATCTGCCCGGCCAGGGCGTTGTACTTCGTGGCGTCGGCCTGCTTTCCCAGGACTCCGGCCATCTTCGCGAGCAGCGTCGTGTCGAAGTAGGAGAAGCCGGTCTGGAAGTAGCCGTGCGGGGTGCTGACCGTCGAGAGCCAGTCGTCGCCCCAGGACGTCGGCGGGTTGACGACGACGTGGTCGGCGTCGCTGATCGTGCCGAGGTAGTCGACCCACGCCTTGACGTGGTCGTAGTGGGTCGCGAGCAGCCGCGCGTTGCCGTACTGGGTGTAGGAGTCCCAGATGATCTGCGGGTACGCGGTGCCCCACGCGGGGTCGGTGGCCCAGTCGGTGCGGCCGTTGACCGGCGCGACCGACGGCAGGCTGCCGTCGGCGTTGCGGCTGGTCACCATGTCGCCGAGCCACTTCGTGTAGAACGCCTGCATGTCGAAGTTGGCCATCGCCTCCTGGTCGGAGTCGGCGGCGTCACCGAGCCAGCCGTGGCGTTCCCGGGTCGGGCAGTCCATCTGGATCGACTCGAGGTTGTTCAGCTGCGTCTGTGTGACGGCGGCCTGGATCTGGTCGAGCCCCGGGTCCGACGTGTCGAACCCGCCCGTCGAGGCGACATCGGTGTGGATCTCCTGCGCGGTCACGGTGACGGCGGCGTCGTCCGGAACACCGGTCAGCTCGGCGTAGCGGAAGCCGGCGTAGTTGAAGTGCGGCAGGTACGTCTCGGTCCCGGTGCCGCTGAACGTGTAGTGGTCGGTCTGCCGCGGCGGTTCGGAGCCGGTGAAGCTGATGTTCGCGGTCGTGACGCGGCCGTTCGCATCGAGGATCTCCCCCTTCTTCAGCGACGCCGTCGTCCCGGCCGGCTGCGCGGCGCGCAGGGTCGCCTGGCCGGTGCGGTTCTGGCCGAAGTCGTAGACGCGCACTCCCGGCGCGGGCCGGGTTTCCTTCACCGGCTTGAAGTTCGCGACGATACGGGCCGGCGGGGTGGTGTCGGGCTGCAGCTGCGTGACTCCGCTGTCGACCACCGCCGGATTCGGCCCGTACACGCCGACCTCCGCCAGCCGGAAGGTACAGCTGGTGCCGACGCAGGCGAGTTTCGTCGCGGTCACCCGGACGTACCGGCCGGTGACGTTCGCGGGCAGGGTGACGGCCGCGGTGCCCGGGTTGGCCTGGTCGGCGTCCGTGCGGTCGGCGACGGTGGTCGCGGTGGTGAACGCCGGGTCGTCGCTGACCTGGACCCGGTAGCGCACCGGGAAGCCGGCGCCGGTGAAGTCTCCGGCGGGGTCGTTGGTCGGCCGGGCCGGGAACAGCGCCACCGAGCCGAGCTTCTGCGCCGAGCCGAGGTCGACCTGCACCCACTTCGTGCTGTCGGCGTTCGACTCGATGGCGGAGTGGTAGCCCTCCGACGCGTCGCTCGAGCCGTCGATCCCGTCGGTCGCCGCCGCCGGAGACCAGCCGCAGCAGGTCGTCGTGTCGAGTGCGGTGACCGGCTTCCCCTGCGCCAGGCTCTGGCGGTGGGCCGCCGGGGCCACCGCGACGGCGGCGGGCCAGGCGCCGGCATCGAACCCGGCGGTGTCCCAGCCCGCGATCTCCTTGCGGGCGTCGTAGGTTTCGCCGTAGTAGAAGTCGTCGCCGGTCACCGGGCCCGCGTGGGCCTTCCAGTCCGGGCCGGTGCCGAAGCGCGCGGTCGAACCGTCGGCGTAGGTGACGTTCAGCTGTGCGACGAGCGCCGGACGGCCGGTGTACTGGCCCTTCCCGGCCATGAACGCGAGCGCGTTGCGGCCGGGCTTGACCAGGTTCGTGACGTCGAGATCGCGGTAGAGCACGCGCGCGGCGTAGTCGGTCACCGCGGAGTCGAGCACCCGGTCGGACTGGACGCGGGCGCCGTTGAGATGCGGCTCCGCGACGCCCTGGGCGCCGAGGTACAGCCGGGCGCGGGCGACGGGCTTGGTGACGTCGAAGCTGCCCCGGACGAGCGCGCCGTCGTCGACCTGCAGCCACCACGCAGACCAGTCGGCGGGCCGGAGCAGGCCGGTGTCGAACTTCGCGGGCGCCGACCACGGCGACGGGCGGCCCTGGCTGTTCCAGGTCCGCACCGACCACTGGTAGGTGCGGTCGCTGTCCAATGCCGGCCCGCTGTAGGTGACGTCGACCGAGTTCGCCGACGGCACGCGCCCGGAGTCCCAGTGAGAACGCGGTCCGTCGACGCGGATCTCGTACGCCGTCTGGGTTTCCGCACGTCCGGTGTCGTTAACCGTCCAGGCGAACGTCGGCTGTGGACTGGCGGTCAGGACGTTCGACACCTGGCCGTCGGCTCGCAGCGACGTCGGCGGCAGCGGGCCGCCGTGCGCGGGCTCCGCCGACGCGGTAGTGGGTGTGACCGCCGCGACGAGCGCGAGCGCGACGACAACGGTTCGCCTCTTCATCGAGGTTCCCGACCGGCGCATGAACGTCTCCTGACGCCATAAAACGTTTCAATCAGCCGAGAGACTTCTTACAGCCTCAGTCGCAGGGAAACAAGGAACGGCGTCGATCCTGTCCGGCTGACGCGCAATAAGACACTCGATCAGCTCAGCGCACCTTGACGTCCGCGATCCAGGGCACGTA
The DNA here is from genome assembly GCF_000384295.1 of Amycolatopsis balhimycina FH 1894. Classification (NCBI taxonomy): domain Bacteria; kingdom Bacillati; phylum Actinomycetota; class Actinomycetes; order Pseudonocardiales; family Pseudonocardiaceae; genus Amycolatopsis; species Amycolatopsis balhimycina. Next base: position 1,903,868 of record NZ_KB913037.1, read on the forward strand.
CCTTGCACGCTTGAATCGTTTCAGGAAACGAAGATGAGCGAGGCTGGAGACCACCATGAAGATTCTTCGCCCACTCGTCTTCACGCTCGTGGCGATGCTTGCCTTGGCGCTCCCCGCGAGCGCGGCACCGTTCACCACGACCGTGACCAACTTCGACGCGCAGGGCCACCAGGTCATCCGGTTCGACACGCACGGCGACTCGGTGGATGCTCACGACGGCGAGATCGCCTTCTTCAACGGGACCTACTACCTCTACGGCACCAGCTACGACTGCGGATTCGCTTGGCAGGCCACGACTTCGCCGTTCTGCGGGTTCAAGGTCTACACCTCCCCCGACCTGGTCCACTGGACCGACCGGGGACGGCTCTTCGAGCCCACCGGCGTCTGGCAGACCCGCTGCAACGGGGCCACGTACGGGTGCTTCCGGCCGCACGTCGGCTACAACGCGCGGACCCGCCAGTACGTGCTCTGGGTGAACGTCTACGACAACCAGGTCGGCTTCCGCGTGCTCACCAGCCCGTCACCGGCCGGACCGTTCACCGAAGCACCGGTGCCGACGCTCGCGGTGAACAACAACGCCCCGGTGGGCGGGGTGAACAACGGAGACCACGACGTCTTCGTCGACACCGACGGCACCGGATACCTCGCCTACACCGACTGGCGCACGAACGGCGACCTCGTCGTGGAGCGGCTCTCGGGCGACTACCGCACCGGAACGGGCCACTACACCCGGCTCGGCCAGCAGCAGACCGAGGCGCCGGCGCTGTTCAAGCGCGGCACCGTCTACTACCTGACCTACTCCGACCCGAACTGCGGTTACTGCGCGGGCACCGGGACGTCGTACCGGACCGCCGCGAACCCGCTCGGCCCGTGGTCGGCGCCGGCCAAAATCAGCGCGGACTCGTGCGGCGGGCAACCGGCGTTCGTTTCGGCGATCCCGACGACCTCGGGCACGACCTACCTCTACGCCAGCGACCTCTGGAACGACAGGCAACGCAACGAAGCTCTGGCGAACTACTACTGGGCTCCCCTGACCTTCACCGCCGCCGGGGCGATCGAGCCGATCAGTTGTCAGAGCTCGTTCTCCCTCACCCTGGCGACCGGCGCACCCGGACACCAGATCCCGCCGCGGGACGTCGATCAGGCGGACGGGGTGAGCGGCTTCCGCTGGTACTGCGACATCGGCTCCGGCGTGGCCCGGTTCCAGACGTTCGTGCCCGGCCGGACCGGCACGCTGTCCGCCGTCTCATACACGAGCTTCCAGGCCGGCAACCCCGACGCGGGCCTCGAAATCAGCGTCTACCGGGCGAACGACGCGTTCCAGCCGACCGGTGACGCGCTGAGCTCGACGCTGGTGCCGGCCGCGCAGATCGGCTGGTCACCGCGCGACGTCACGGTGGCGCCGGGCATCTCCGTCGTGGCCGGGCAACGGTACGGCCTGCTGGTCCGCTCGGCGACCACCACGGGCTGCTATGGCCTGGCGTACAACGACTCCAGCCCGTACCCCGGCGGCGGAGAGGCCTACAGCAACGACGACGGCTCGACCTTCCGCGCCGAAGCCGACCGCTCCCTCAAGTTCTCGACGAGCATCAGCAAGCAGCCGACGCCGACGTCATGACCCGGAACAGCTCGAACACGTCGTTTGGCTGGTCCAGCAGAAGGGCTGGGCGCCGTGGGCACTGCTCTTCCGCCGGGATGCCATCCGGTCTCTCGGCGGCCGCCCGGTGTGGCACGCGACGCAGGAAGAGATCGACAAACTGGACACGGACGCCGGCCAGAATGTCCGCGTCGAGCAGCCGGGTTCACCAGTGAAGCGGAGCTGAGCGCCGGCACCCCAGTAAGCGGCGACGAGATCTACCTCCGGAGGCAACCCGCCAATATCAGGATCCCGCTGACTATTCAGAAGTCCCAGACGGCCCGGATCGCTGCCGCCTCGCGTTCGGCCTGGCGCCTGCCGATGTGGAACGCCCGGCCGGCGGTCTCCTGGTCCATCATCTTCACCGGCGCTTCGAGGTCGCCGAAGTCGGGGTCGACGGCCACCACCCGGGTGTTTTCGCGCAGCTGGGCCACTTCGGCGTCCGCCTTGATCGTCGAAGGGGATCGATCGCTGCCGGGTGCGCCACTCGGGGCCTCGAGCGGCAGGCAGGACACGGCCACGAGAACGTCGCTCGGTGGCGCCGCCGCGGCGTTCAGGTGGTTCACGATTCCGCCGTCCATGTAGTGGTTTCCGTTGATGGTGACGGCGGGGAACAACATCGGTACGACGCAACTGGCCGCGACCGCGTGCAGCAGCGGAACACCGGATTCTTCGCCCCACACGACAAGCTCGCCGGTGCCGGTGTCGATCGCCGTGCAGCGGAACCCGGCGGGCCAGGCGACACCGTCGAGTGTTCCGAGCAGGCCGAGGTAGTCGTCTTCGGTGAGTGCGGTCGACGCTTCCTGTGCTGCCGAGCCGATCGCCCGCAGCGCTTGCCGCGGGTCGGCAGCGAAGACGGCTTGGCGCGACGCGTCCAGGAAGCTTTGCGAGCCCGCCCCCAAGCTGTCGAAGTCGAGCTTCTTCCCCACCTCCGCCAAGATGGCGAGCGCGTCGGTGACGTCACGACCGCCGGCCAGCAGCGCACCGACCAGGGATCCCGCCGACGTTCCCACGATCGCCGGTGCTTCCGCCAAGTCGACGCCGGCTTCACGCAGTCCGGCGAGCAGACCCGTCTGCCAAGCGACGCCAACGGTGCCGCCGCCGCCGAGAACGACCGCGCGGGTGGGTGAGCCATTTTCTTGAAGAGTCATTGCTGTTCCTTCCGTGATGTGATGTCGATCCCGAAAAGGGAGCAGGCGTTGCCTGCGGTGAACTTGCCGCGGTCTTCGTCGGTCGGGAACTCGATGAGGAACTTCTCGATGTCCACCGTTCGCCCCAGTGGCCGAGCACGAGCTGCAGGTCCGGGTGGCGATCGAAGGTGCCGCGGACGATCAGGCGCAAAGCGGCGACCGCTGCCTCTACGTGCCACCCCCAGCCGAACGTCGCCAAGGCCAGATCGGTCATCGGGTCGAAGCCGCTGTAAACGGCGTCGCGGACCGTGCGCGAGGGAATCTGCGGGTGGAGGAAGATCGGCTGCCGCAGGGCCGCGGCGGCGGCGAACAGGTCGTCGTAACGCGAGTCGTCCAGCGGCGTCCCGGCCGTCCGCCCGTAGACCATCGCCCCGACGAACCCTAGACCGGCCGCGCGTCCGAGCTCCGCGGCGGCGGCCTCCGGGTCCGCCATCGGCAGGGTGGCGAAGGCCCGCAGCCGCGCCGGGTACCGGCCGACGGCCTCGGCCGCGATGTCATTGGCCCGCCTGCTCAGGGTACGTGCGTCCGCCGGCTCCAGCGGCTGTGTCCCGGGTGGCGCCAGCGAGAGGATCTGCAGGTCGACGCCCTGGGCGTCCATCGCGGCGATCCGGGCATCGCCGATGTCGTGGAGGCGCTCGAGGTTGCCGTCCAGCTCGTCGAACACGACGCTCGGGTCACCGCGGTCTTCCGGGAGTGCCTTCACCGCCGAGGTGAGCTCGGGCAGGTTCCAATGTTCTTCGATCGCGATCAGTGCCACGCCAGGTCCCCGATCCGCTGCGGGCAGCCCACTCAACCGCCGTTGAGTGAGACGGTACACGAATCGCTCAACGACTGTAGAGTGAAGCCATGACCGAGACCTCCCGCGACGCCAAACGCGCCCGTACCGCCCAGCGGATCCTCGACGCCGCGCGGCAGGAATTCGCGACCCGTGGCTTCGAGGGCGCGACGATCCGGGGCATCGCCGGCGCGGCGGGCGTGGACGCCTCGCTGGTGATGCAGCACTACGGCTCGAAGGCGGCTCTGTTCACCGCCGCCGTTCAGCTGCCCAGCGACGATGCCGAGAGCGCCGCCGAGCACCTGCTGGAGGTCCTCGCCAAGCGGCTGCGCGAACTGCCCCCGGAGACGAGCGCACTCGTCAGGTCGATGCTCACGGTGCCGGAAGCCGCTGACACGATGCGGTCCTATCTCGACGAACGCGTCGACAACCTCGCCCGGTCACTGGAGGGCGATGACGCCCACCTGCGCGCCCTGATCACCGTGAGCGGCATCCTCGGCCTGACGATCACGCAGCACTTCCTGAAGCTGCGCGCCTTTGACGATGCTTCCCACGAAGGGTTGCTGCGGGCCGCGCGCGGCTGGACCGAATATTTGTCCCGCGACTCGTAGGACCGGTCAGCAGCAGGCGATCGTTGCCTGCACGCGGTTGCCGCCGCGCAGACTGGGCGCGGGTCAGGTCGAACGGAACTTCGAACTCCCTCACCGGCAGACCCGACGCCGCACGCAGAACAGAACGACGGCCATCGCAGGCGACCGTGAGATCGGCCCGGACCTCGACCTCGACCTGGGTACCGACACCGGACGCCGACGACGACCATGCGCCCGGACGACCGATGTCGCCTCGGCACCCATCCGCAACCGGAACGCCGGCTCCTCCCGCCCAGCGGCAGCGAGCAGATCGAGCAAATCCCCTTGAGGAACGATCGCCATGGACGGATGACGGACACCAAACCTGCTCAACAAAACAAAATCGCCCATTCGCCGCAACCCGGCGTCCTCCCCGAACAAAGCCAGCTCAGTGACCTCAGAGCGCGGCAACGCCGCGAACCGCGCGCCCAAACCCAAGTCGTCGAGCCGGCGGACGGTTCCCGGTCAGTGAGCAGCGTTGCCGCGTAAGGGATCCGTAAGACTTTTCACGAGGTTCGGCGGTATGCCGCGATATCGGCTCGCGGCAGGTTGGAGACGCAAGCACGTCCATTGGGCCACGTTGCGGCCCCGGTAAGGGAGGACTCCTCACTGTGCATGTCGCACTGGTTCGCCGTCTGTTCGCGGAGCTGGCCGGCACCGCGATCTTGTGCACATTCGGTATAGGCGCAGCCGTGGCGGTCACTGCCGCCTCGGCCGGCGGCGGAGGCCTGCTGATCGTCGCGCTGGCGCACGGTCTCGCGCTCGCCGTGGCCATCTACGCCTTCGGCGCGACATCCGGCGGCCATTTCAATCCCACTGTCACCCTCGCCCTGGCCGCGCGCGGCAAGTTCGCCTGGCGCGAGGTTCCTGCTTACCTGGTGGCTCAGCTTCTTGGCGGATTCCTCGCCGCGGTACTGGTCTACGCGGCGTACACGAGCACCGCACTCGACGCCGGCCTCGGCGCGACATCCTTCGGGCCGAGCGTCTCCTTTGCACAGGCCATGCTCGCCGAAGCCGTGGGCGCCTTCATCCTGGTCATCGCCGTGTTCGCGTTGGCCGTCTCGCCGGACGCACCACGAGGCGTGCACGGGTTCGGCATCGGCTTGGCGTTGGCGACCCAGATCATGGTGTTCGGACCGCTCACCGGCGCATCGGTGAACCTGGCCCGCACCCTCGGCCCAGACGTCGTGCTGTCTCTGACCGGCCGGAGCGTGCCCTGGGCTCAACTGGCCGCATACCTCGTCGCACCCGTCGTGGGTGGCCTGGCCGCGGCGTTCCTGCACGATCTCGTGACACGTCGTGCATCAGCGAAAACCGTTACCACGAAACAGGTATGACTCGCGATGGCCCACAACCCCCCGCCCGCTGCCTCGTCGTCACAGTCAAGGGCCCACCTCGAAGCACACCTGATCTGTGCACGCACCTGCCGAGCAGCGGCTCAAGGCTGGCTGATCGACGGCATCTCAGTTACCTTCTCGAGTCACCGACTGGCTGAAGGTGAACACCCGAGCGTCCAACCTGAGCAGCACAGGGCCTCGGGGACTCGATGCTGGTGTTGCGGTAACCAGTACCCGGATACGGAACTGATCCGCCTGAGTCAGCATCCGGAAGCAGGCGTGTGCCTGGTGTGCGCGCGATGGCTTGACCGATGTGCCGTTCAACGCCACGACGACACCGATCCCTCGCCAACCGGCCGGTGACGGCCTCGGCAAGCGTGGCAGAGGTCGAACCCCCGATGAGCCGGGTGCTCGGTGTCGGTGAGGGCTTGGGCGCCGAAAGCACGGATCGTGGTAGTTCGGGCCAGCGCCTCGACATTGAGCGCGGTCGCCCCGTGAGCGTGGAGCTCGAGCTGCGCCGGCCGAGCTACTCGAGCTACACGCTTCACCTGGGCAAGACTTTCACGGAGTCTTGAGGGCGCCCCCGTCGACGATCCAGTTGGAGCCGACCGCGCTGGGCATCGCCGGCGACGCCAGCAACAGCACCGCCCGGGCGATCTCAGCGGGTTCGATCAGCTTGCCGGTCACCATTCCCGACTGCTCCGGCATGGCCGCGAGAAACGACTCGTGGTCCACGCCCATGCTCGCCGACAGCCGTCCCACGTAGCCGTCCGGGCTCGTCTGGATCGCGGTCCGGGTGGCGCCGGGGGTGACGACGTTGACCCGGACGCCCGTCTCCCCCAGTTTCTCCGCCAACCCACGGGAGAACGCGCTCAGCCCGGCCTTGGCCGCGGCATAGGACAGCGGCACCCCACGCGGGTCGCGCGCGGAACTCGAGCTGATGTTCACGATCGCTCCCCGCGCCCGCGACAACGCCGGCAGCGCGGCCCGCGTCATCTCCACGGCGGCGCGCAGGTTCAGCGCGAGCACGTCGTCCCACGCCGCGCCGGAACCGCCGATGGGATCGAGGAGGTCCGCGTCGAACGCATCCCCGCCGCCCGCGTTGTTGACGAGCACGTCGAGGCGCGGGTCGCTCGCGAGCACGGTGTCGAGCACCCGCCGCGGCGCGCCGGGGTCGAGGAGGTCGGCGGACACGAACGTCGCGCCGGTGGCTTCGAGCTCAGGGGTGTTCTTCCGCGACACGGCGACGACTTCGGCGCCTTCGGCGACGAACGCCTCGACCGTCGCCAGCCCGATGCCCCGGCTCGCCCCCGTCACGAGGACACGCTTGCCCGCAAGATCCAGATCCATGATGGTTCTCCGTTCGCGTCTGAGTTGACTCTACAAATGCTACACCGAAGCCTCAGTTAGCCGGTGATTCGAGACGTCGATGCTTCGGATGTAAGCTGATGCGGGACGTCTCGGTTGAGCCGAGCGAGAAGGAGGGGTTCCGGGTGAGCGCAGACGCCGAACCGAGGCGCTTGCGGGCGGACGCGGAGCGCAGCACGGCGCGGATCCTGGCGGCCGCCGAGGAGCTGCTCGCGGTCGATCCGGCCGCCACGCTGGAACGGATCGCCGACGCCGCGGGACTCGCGCGCGCCACCGTCCACCGCCGGTTCTCGTCCCGGAAGGCCCTGCTGGAGGCGCTGACCTGCCTGCTCAACGAGCGCTACCTGCACGGGCTCGAGCAGGCACGCGTGGCGACCGCGCCGCCCGTCGCGGCGCTGTACCGGCTGACCGAGCTGCTCTTCGAGCTCAAGGTCGACAGCCGGGCGATCATGGAACTCACCGCGGACCCGGCCACCAAGATGACACCGATGAGCCCGGAGGTCACGGCCGGGCTCGAGCTGCTGTTCAGGCGGTTGCGCGAAGCCGGCGAGATCACGGCCACCGATACGGCGTGGTGCTGCGCCCTCTACCTGGCCGTCGTTCACGAAGCAGCACGGCTGCCGGCGGACTCACCGGCACTGGGCATCGCGGCGGGTGACGTGGGCGCGCGGGCCGACCTGACCTACCGGACCGTGCTGGCCGCACTGGGAGGTGACCGGCCGCACCTTGAGCTTCGCGACGAAACCAGCTCCTGATTTCGCGCCAGGTACATCGAGTTGCGCCGATGTCGGCGATCCCGGCCGGCGTGGCAGTGTTCACCAGACGCACGAAGGCAGCGGCGCAGTGGGGCTTTCCTCAGCTGGCCGGCGGCGGTCTCCGTTCCAGTACAACGAGATCCCAGCCGCTCGCGATGACCAACTCGCCAGCGGGGCCGAACCCGGCGGGCCGGTGCCCGCGACCGGGCGGCCTTTCTTCGGGCCACCACGTGCGTCGACCCCTCGTGCGCCGCTACCGCGGAAAATTTCGCGGACGACGAGGCAACGGACACCGCTATATATCGTCTTATGATATATGTGGACTCATGGTAGAGCGAAACATGTCCGAGCAGACCTTCCTGATGCTGGTCGCGTTGGAGGAGGAGCCGCGGCACGGGTACGGAGTCGTGCAGCGGGTGCTGGAGATGTCCGAGGGCCGGGTGCGGCTGCGGGTCGGCACCCTCTACGGCGTGCTGGACCGGCTGGTCGCCGACGGCTGGGCCGAGCACGACCGGGAGGAGATTCACCAGGGCAGGCTCCGTCGCTACTACCGGTTGACCGGGGCGGGCAGCGCGGCGCTGGTCGAGCAGACCCGGCGGCTGGCTGCCAACGTCGATGCCGCCAGCACGGTGTTGCGAGCCCGCGGCCAGTGGCCCCGTGCGACGGAAGGGCGGGCATGATCAGCGCCGAAGCTCAGTACCGCACGCTGGTACGGGTGCTCCCGGCGTGGTACCGCGCCGAACGCGGCGACGAGATGGTCGGCACCCTGCTCGACCTGCACGGCGAGCGGGCCCGCGCGGCACTGTGGAGCGAACTGTGGGCGTTGCTGGCGCTGGGTGTGCGCACCCGCCTGGCGGCCAGGGCGCGGCGCCCGCCCGCGCGGTCGCCCTCGGCGATCTGGTGCGGCAGATCGCGCTCCTCGGCCTGCTCTGGGGCGTGCTCAGATCCGCCAGCAACGCCGGCATGACCCTCTGGTCGCTCTTCACATTCTCCGACCACGACCACGATTTCCTCCGTGCAGCGTTGACGTCCGACCTGATCACGGACCTCGTCCCGCTGGCCGTCGCGCTGATCCCGCTCGTACTTCTGGTGGACGGGTGGCGCCGCATGGCCAGGATCGCCGCCGGGGCAATCCTGGCCGCGGGCGCGATCTTGTTCCTGACCAAGCACTGGTCCGATCTCGGGCCAGGGCCGGTCGTGTACTTCGCTCCACAGTGGCTTCCGCTGGTGCTGGTGCTTGCGGCCTTCCACGTCGACGCCCCGTTGCCACCGGCGCGGCCGTGGTGGTGGGCCATCGGCGCAAGCCTGGTCCTTGCCCCCGCCCTCGCGCTCGAGTTCGGCTTCCCGAGCGCACTGAACCGGATCACCGGTTTGTCCCCGCTCGTCTGGCTGTGCGCGATCGCCGGAGCCGGATATCTGCTGCTCCGGCGCCGCACCGGACCACGCCCGGCACGGACGCTGGCGCTGGCCCTGTGCATCGCCTTGGCGGTGATCCAGAATCTGGTGCTGAAAAACGGAATCAAGCCGTTCGGCGTGGTGGTGATCGCGCAGGTCTGCTGTGCCGGCGCAATCGTCGTGACACTGACCGTCGTGGGAATCCGTGACTACCGCCGGACCGTCGTGAACAGCTGACCTTTCTCGGCATTTTCCTCTCCAGAAAAGGATTCCGGCTTTATGGACACCATTTCTGTCGCGCCCTCGCGCGCCCTTTTACCGCCGCTCGACGCGCCCCCGCCACGGGCGAGAATCCGCTGGAATGGCCTGTTGTCGCCGGCCACGGCGCTGCTCCTGGTTGTGCTGCCGATCGCGGGGTACCTCGGATTCCGGTCACCGTCGGGCTGGGCTGTCACGCTCGAATCCGTATCGCTGACCGACGGCTTTCACCGCCGGTTTCTCGTCGGCACCGTGCTGCGGCCGTTCGCAGCACTGTTCGGGTACCACTACGCGGTGTACGCCGTCGCCGCCTTCGCCGTGCTCGGGATGGTGCTGACGGTAGTGGTGGTCGCGTTCTTCCGGACATCTTCGGTGAGCAGGCGATTCCTCATCATCGGCTGGCTGCTGCTGCCGACCGGCGGCTACCTGTTCCACGAAGTCGGCTACCTCGACCAGGTGCTGTACCTGTTGCTGTTCGCCGCTTTGTGGGCACTGCGCCGCAACCGGCCGGTATCCGCCGCCGCGTTGATGGCGGCTTCCGTACTGACGCACGAAATCGCGTTGCTCACGGTGATTCCGGTTTTCGGGGTCGTACTCCTGCGGAAACTCCCGTTCCGGAAGGCCTGCGCGCTGCTCGCACCGTCCGCGGCCGCCGGACTGGTGGTGCTGACGGTGCCACCGGCCGAGGCGGGTGCGGTGCAGAGGTTCCAGCAGGTATTGGCAGGCGCGGGTTTCCCGTACCGCGACGACGCACTCGGGCTTTTCAACCGTACCCAGGCGCAGAGCTGGCAGCTCTACTCGATCACCGACGTCCTGCTCTATCTGCTGCCGATCCTGCTGGTGGTGGTGGCCGGTTTCCTGGTGCTGCACCGGCCTTCGGCGGCGACCCTGCTGCCGCTCGCCGCGGTGGCGACTCCGGTGCTGCTCGCTTTCGGCGGATGGGACGAGGCACGCTGGGGGTTCCTGCTCGTCACCAACTTCGTGCTCGTGCTGTGGCTCTGGCAGGGCAGACGCGAACCCGACCTGCAGCGGTTCGGCGCACTGGCCGCGGTCCTGCTGGTTCTCACCCACCTGCCGCTGCCCTACTTCGACGGCTACCGGCCCCGCGACATCACACTGGTGGGCACTCCCCACCCCGGAGGAAACATCACCTTGTCCGGGGCCGGCCTGAACGCGCGAGGGCTGCTCTTGCCTGACGGTCGAGTGATGGCGATTCATGCCGCATCTGCAAACAGGGAAACACGACAGATGGAGATGGTTCAATGAGGCTGCTACGTGGCACAACAGCGCGTTTCTCAACTCCCGATCTTGGAAATGCACCTGATGACCGGGCTGATGTCCGGCGTGAGAACGCTGCGCCCGGCCTCCGACCAGCGGCCCGGACGGCGCCCGGGGGCCGGGCCGGGCCGGGAGCCGACGCTTACGACGAGGTGCGCCGGCTCCGGTAGGCCGCGACGCTGGCCCGGTGCGCGCAGGCTCGGGTGCAGTACTGCTTCGAGCCGTTGCGCGAGAGGTCCACGAAAGTGGACCGGCATTTCGGCCCGGCACATACACCGAGGCGAGCCGGACCGAGCGTGGCGATCACCGAGGCCAGCGCGCTGAGCGTGGTCGCTGCGAGGTGCGCCGAGCAGCGGTCGGTGTCGGAAGTCACCTCGGTCCACCAGCGGTCGTGTTCATGGCGCAGCGCCGGGGTGGCGCGGCCGCGCCGCAGACCGTCATTGATCAGGGCCGCGGCCCCCACTGGGTCGGTGCCCGCTCGTTCGAGCACGGAACGCACCGTCTCGCGCACCTCGCGGACCTCCGCCAGGTCGGCGGGGGTGAGACGCCGCTGCGGCTGGGCTGTTCCGGCCGGAGAATGGCCGTCGAGGAAGCCCCCGAGCTGCTCCACGGTCTCGAGCTCGTCCTCTCCCTTGATCGGCTTCAGGGTGTTGGCAAGGTCGACGGCCGTCTGGACCGCCGACGTGCTGTAACACGCATCCAGCATTTGACGTGTCTCCTCGCGCTCCTTAATGTGACACTCATACTGGCTGTCACATGTCACCACCATACGTGAGAGGAGACGACGATGCCGCAGACGATCCTCTGGGTCCGCTCCCCGGCCGGGGAGCGGACCCAGCCCCGGACGGGCGCCGGCTGGGGCTGCTCCTGGGGATGCTGGTGCTGCCGATGTACGTGGCGCTGGGCGCTCCGTCGGTGGCGCTGCCGGCCATCGGCCGGGCGCTCGCGGTGCCGTTCGGGGCCACCGCGTGGATCCTCGCCGCGTGGTCGCTGACCTCCGCGCTCGCGATGCCGGTCGCAGGCCGGCTGATCGCCCGGTGGAGCCCCTTCCAGGTTCTCGTCGTCGGGGTCGTGACACTCGCCGCGGGCTCCGTGCTCGCCGGAGCCGGCCCGACGCTGGCGGTCGTGATCGCCGGCCGGCTGATCGGTGGCGCCGGGGCGGGCGCGACCGTGATCGCCGTCTTCGCCGCCGCCACCGCCCTTCCCGGGCGGGAACGGATCCGCGCGCTGGGCATCGTCGCCGCCGCCGGCGCGACCGCGTCGGGGTGCGGGACGCTGCTGGGCGGGGCGGTGACCACCTGGCTGGGCTGGCGTGCCGTGCTCGCGATCCCGGTCCTCGCGCTGCCCCTCCTGCTGGCTGCCTTGCCGAGCAGGCACGCGTTGGCGCGGAACGGTGGAGGCGAGCGCCCCGACCCGACCGGGCGATTCGACGTCGTCGGCGCGGCCGTGCTGTCGGTACTCGCCGGCTCGGTGATCACGGTGCTGCAGGCCCACTCGGTCGGCCTGCCCGTAGTGGTCACGCTCGTCGTGGCCGCCGCCGGGGCGCTCGCCGCCGGGGCGCTGTGGTGGCGCGTGCGGCGCACGCCCGACGGATTCGTGCCCCGGCGGGTGATTACGGCCCGCGGCTTCCTGCCGGCCGGGCTCATCGGCGGGACGGTCTTCGCCGGCTACTACGGCGTGCTGTTCCTCGCCCCGTCCCTGATCGAGCAGGCCACGGACGGCGGCGCCCTCGAAGCCGGCGTGCTCCTCGTCCCGGCGGCCGCCTGCTCGGTACTGGCCGGGCGGCTGGTCGGCACCTTGACCGGCCGGTTCACCGGCTGGCAGGTGTCGGCCGGACTCGCGGCGGTCACCGTCACCGGTGTGCTCGTGGTCGCGGTCTTCAGCGGCCCGGTCCCGGTCATCGTCGGCACGGCGCTGACCGTGTGCGGGTTCGCCGGCGCCCAGGCCGTGCTGGTGGGCCTCGCGACGGACCTGGTCGCCACGAGCGACCGCGACACCGCCCAGAGCCTGCTCAACTTCATGAACGCCCTGGGCGGCGGGATCGGCCCGGCCACCGTCGCGGGCCTGTCCGGCATCGCGTCGGTACCGGTGGCCCTCGCCGTGCTCGCGGCACTCCCCCTGGCCGGACTCGTCGTCAGCTTGACCCGGCGCCCCGGCGCCTGACTGCTTTCCGATTGCCTTACCGAGAAGGGAGACCCACCATGACCGCCGAGCCATTCGAGGTCAGCGTCACCGAAGCCGAGATCGCGGACCTGCGTGACCGGTTGCGCCGGACGCGGTGGCCCGAGCCCGAGCCGGTGGACGACTGGTCACAGGGAATCCCGCTGGCTTACACGCAGGAGCTCTGCCGCAGCTGGGCCGAGGACTACGACTTCGGGTTCGCCGAGCGGCTGAACGTCTTCCCGCAATACCGCGACACTATCGACGGGCTGGGCATCCACTTCCTGCACGTCCGCTCACCGGAACCGGACGCGTTCCCGCTCGTGCTCACGCACGGCTGGCCCGGCTCGGTGCTCGAGTTCCTGGACGTCATCGGCCCGCTGACCGATCCTCGCGCGCACGGCGGGGACCCGGCGGACGCGTTCCACGTGGTCGCGCCGTCGTTGCCCGGGTACGGCTGGAGTGACAAGCCGTCGACGACCGGATGGGGCGTCACCCGCATCGCGCGCGCCTGGGACGCCTTGATGGTTTCGCTGGGTTACGAGCGCTACGGCGCGCAGGGCGGTGACTGGGGTTCGGCGGTGTCCGGCGCGCTGGGCGAGGTGGCGCCCGAGCGGGTCGCCGGTGTGCACCTGAACCTGGGGTCCGTGGCGGCGGGCACGTTCGACGACCCGACGCCGTCGGAGCTGGCGAACCTCGAGGCCGAGCAGGAGTTCCGGCGGACCGGCCGGGGGTACTCGGCGCTTCAGGCGTCCCGGCCGCAGACGCTCGGCTATGGCCTCACCGACTCCCCGGCGGGCCAGGCGGCCTGGATCGCCGAGAAGTTCCAGGCGTGGACGGACAACGACGGCCATCCCGAGGACGCGGTGTCGCGGCAGGCGATCCTCGACGAGATCTCGGTCTACTGGTTCACCGCGTCGGCCACGTCGTCGGCGCGCCTGTACTGGGAAAGCTTCGCCCGCTTCCGGGACAAGGTCACCGCACCGACCGGGCTGTCGATCTACCCCCGCGACATAACTCGGCCGTCGCGTCGGGAGGCCGAGCTGCGGTTCACCGACCTGCGCTGGTTCGAGGAAATGCCCCGAGGGGGCCACTTCGCCGCGCTGGAACAGCCGGAGTCGCTGGTCCAGCAGGTGCGCGGGTTCTTCCGCCTCTTCCGCTGACTGTCGATCCCATCTCCGGGAAGCCCGCGCGGGCCGAGCAGACCGTCACCGTGTGGCGGTCGGCCCAGGCCGCCATCGACATCAGCACAGGGAAGGCGTCTCGTCCCTTGTCGGTGAGCCGGTACTCATGACGGACGGGCTTGTCCTGGTACTCGACTTGGAACGCGTCACTGGAGGCCGGCGGCGTGCTGGTCGGCGACAAGGTCACCCTGGACATCGACGTCTCGGCGGTCAAGCGCTCCGGCTGACGCCGACCCGGTCCAGGTAGTCCCGCACGGCAGTCCTGCTCGCGCCGGGTGCGCGCAGCGCGAGGTAGCCATCAGGCCGCACCAGGACGAGGGTGTCCCCGGTGACGCCGTACGCGGTCCGCGCGTGCCCCTCGACGTCCACCAGCTCGGCACCGCTGCCCGGCGCGCCGACCGCCACCGGCTTGACGAGTCCACGGTGGGCGGTGCCGACGTCCCGCAGTGGACCGGCGCAGGACTCGCCGAAGCCGAGCAGGGTGAAATGCGGGCCGCGGAAGGCGTCGAACAGCCGCCGTGGCGTGCCGGAGCTGTCCACGCAGGGCGCGTCGGGCGCACGATCACCGGCACGCGGTCCATTCCCGGCGTCGCCGTCGACGGACAGCGAGCTGGCCGGGTAGCCGAGCCCGAGCTGCTGGCCGTCCGGGGGCGCGCCGTCCGCGATGTCCGTGCTGCCACCGTTGACGAACCGCCCCGCGACCCTGCGCAGCCCCTCGGCACTCACGCCGAGCGTCCACGAGGCGACCGGGAGCCGCTCCTCCTGGTAGCTGTCCAGCAGCGACTGCCACGCGCCGGAACACACCATGGCGAGCTTCCAGCCGAGGTTGTACGCGTCCTGGATGCCGGTGTTCATGCCGAGGCCGCCGGCCGGCGGATGCACGTGCGCCGCGTCGCCGGCCAGCAACACCCGGCCCACCCTGAACCGGTCGGCCATCCGCACGTTCACCCGGTACGTGGACAGCCAGCTCGCCTTCGAGAGCCGGATGCCGTGCCCGTCGGCGAGATCGTCCACGATCCGCCGGAAGTACGGCAGCGAGGGTTCGGGGAGGCTGCCCTCCGCGCCGAAGTCGCCGAACGGTACGGCCTGCAGTTGCCAGGACCGCTCGTGGCGGAACGGGCACAGAGCCAGGAACCCGTGCCGGCGGACGGTCCACTGGTACCAGGCGTCCGGTTCGAGCCCGTCGAGTTCGACGTCCCCGAGCAGCATGGCCTGCTCCCCGCTCTCGCCCTCGAAGCGCACGCCGAGTGCCTTGCGCACGGTGCTGCGACCGCCGTCGCAGCCGACCAGGTAGCGCGCAGCCACCCGCTCGCCGGTATCCAGCACCGCATGCACACCGTTCGCGGACTGGCTGAACTCGGCGAGGCCTGCGGCCAGTTCCACCCGCACGCCGTGCTCGGCGAGCCGCGCGCGCAGGATCCGCTCGATCCGCCACTGCGGGATCAGCAGCCCGCCGTCGTAGGGCCGATCCGGTGTGGGTGCCCGCTGGGCGTGCGGGTCGGCCTCGGCAACCAGGTCGCCGTCGAGGTACCGCCGGTGTGGCAGGTGCCGGAACCCGTAGTGCAGCACCTCGTCGGCGACACCGAGGTCGTCCAGCACCTCCTGGGTGCGTGCGGTGAGCCCCTTGCCGCGCGAACCGGGGAAGTGCTCGGCAGCTCGGTCGACGATGCGCACGTCGACGCCCCGGCGGGCCAGCTCGATGGCCAGCGTGAGCCCGGTGGGTCCGGCGCCCGCGATCAGGACGTCGGTCACCGGTCCCCGTCCTGGCGCATTGCCGGCGCCTTACCAGGCGCGTCGTTGCCGAGGTTCTGCCGCACCGAGTCGAAGATCCGCAGCCCCTGGCTGACCAGGCCGGCGGTGAGATCGCCGAGCCCGGGCGCATCGGGGTGGCCCATCATCGCCGCCTGCGAGTAACGGGAGGCACCCGCCGCGCTCGTGGTCCACGACAGACGCGAGTCAGCGATCAGCGCCCGCACCTCGTCGTGGCCGCTGACCAACCAGGCCGGATCCCCCGCCGGGGTCCGCACCGCCCTGACCGGCGCCGATGCGGCATGCATGCTCGCCATCACACCCTCCCTGATCCCGTGCGGTCACTGAGGCGACCGGCGGTGACGCTAGCCGGTTTCCGGGCCGGGTGTCCTCGTGCTGGAGGTGGAGATCGGGGTGGATATCTGCCTGGAAATCTCCACCGCGGTTCCTACCGCGAACCGACGACACACCCGGGGCGGTGTTCGTAGCGTCGTCATCAACGGTTATGCCGTCGCGATAGTGACCATCGAAGGAGCACCACCCATGTTGATCGGATCCCTGCTGACTGCCGCCGGCCTGTTGTCCGGTGTGCCCATCGCGGTCTGGCTGACCGTGGCTGTCCTCGCCGTGGTGGGCGTGATGGCCTTCAAGATGCGAAGGCGCCGACGGCGTTAGTGACATCGTTGCGCTACGGCAGATGCAGACAAGGAGCGACGACGGTGGTAGTGACGGACATGGCCAGTGGTTCCGTTGACGACGCGCCAACAGCCTCCTCATGACGAACGTCGAGACGCTTCGAGTCAGTAGAGCGGGGCGCCCCCAGAACTGGGCGGTGACAATGCCGGATTCTGAGCTCGTAATTGGTGAGTTAGTGCGTCGCCGAGGGCGGGGTCTGCGTGCCCGGTGTGGTCGATGCCGAGCTGAGTAGCCAGGCCGGTAGCGTGAAGCCGGGCGGCGGCTTCCAAGAGCTGGGCGTAGGTGTCGGCGGCGCAGCGGATGCGGTATCTGGCGGTCAGGCCGATGGCGGCGGCGAGTAGCGCGGCAGGCCACCACCATGCGGTCAGCAGGGTGTACATCAGGGCCCAGCCTCCTAGGGCGGCGGCACGGGCGAGGGCCTGTTCAGCGGTGGTGATCTCGGCGCGGGTGGTCTCGGGCACGGTGAGCCACAGGTACGGCCACAGTGCAGGCAGGTCTAGGTGATGGTCGCGCTCCAGACGGACAGTCACGGCGTGAATGCGGTCACCGCTCCAGGTAGGTCGGTCCGGTTCCTCGGTGGCGATGCGGAGCATCGCGTGATAGGCGGCCCGGCGCGGAGCGAGGTCGGCTCGGCCTCCGGTGCGGGCCAAGGCGCGGGCATCGGCGTCGAGTTGCTGCTGATAGCGGCGTGCAGCGGCAGTCCAGCGGCTGCGCCGGCGGACAACAAGGGCGCGAGCCCCCCGGCGCAGCTGACGGGGCCACGTATTCCACCCGACGGCCAGCACGGCGCGCTGAACCAGCGTCGCCAGCCCTTGCGCGGCCAGCCCGGCCGCCGCGGCGGATGCCAGGATCGAGCCAAGAATCACGACCTGGCCGCCGATACCGGCCGCAGCCGGAGTGTGAACCCAGCGGGCGACCTGCTCGATGAGGCGGTGATGGTCCAGAGCATGAGCCTGGCCAAGAGTCTGGGCGGTGATAGCGGTGGCCACGAAGAGCGCCCCGGGTAGCACCAGCAGAGTCAGCCAACGCTCGGCGAGCTTCTGTCCGAGAGTTTGAAGAAACCCACCCATCCCCTCTACACCCGTTCTCTGCGCAAGGGCTGTCCGCTAATCGTGCAGCGCGGTAGTTCGGGGCCGCTGGGCCAGGTGTAGCGAGAGCAATGGTGCATCGGGCACAGCAACACCCACTCGTCGGGCATCGCGGGGCTGACGCCGTGCGGAGTCAGACCGCGGGCGCGACCGTTGATGCCTGCGGCGTCCCCCGCGACCAAAAGAGCATCGTGGAGCGCGTCCAACGGTGCGGTGGTCTCTTCACCGTCACGCAGCGCCGCCAACGTGCGTTCCAGCGGAGCCGCACCATCAGGACCGTGAGTTTCCAGCACCGCGCGGATGCGGTCTGACTGGACACATACATAGGCGACACGCTCGCGCGACTCCACGCCTCGCCCGTCGGGCTGATCGATCACACAATCCCCCTGTTTCTTGCCGAGGCCCTGCCGAGCACGGCGCCGGCCGACAATCCGATGCAACCATACTGTCCGAACTTGACCTCGTACAGCACGTGACCTCTACGCTGGCTGACTGGGAGACGACAGTCACGAGGGGAAAGAATCATGAACGAACGGGACGTGTTGCTGGAAGCAGTCCGGGCCCGATTGGCTCGGGTGGCCGCCACACGAGACGAGGCTGCGGTACTGGAGCCGACCGCGCTCGTCGAGGCACAGCTCCTGACAAGGTGTGCCAGCACACCGATGGCTGACCTGGAAGCAGCGCACTCCCTGGGCTGGCTGCATTTCTACCGTGCGCAAGCTCTGGCGTCCGAATCCGATTGGGAAAAGGCGACGGCCTTCTTCAAGGGATGCTTTATCGCGGGTATAGAACACCTACCCCAGTCGCTGCTGCCCACTCTCACCGACCGGGCCGTGCCCGGTGCGATGAATCTGCTCCAGCTTGCCTCGAAAACCATGGACAGGGATCTTCTCGAGGGGGCGGTGGATTTGTGGAGGCGCATTGCGCACAATGTCCCCGACGGCCACCCCAATCTCATCATCGCACTGACCAACCTCGGCAACGGCCTGGAGATGCTCGGCGAGCGTACGGGGCGTTCGGTGCACCTCGCCGAAGCGGTGGAAGTGGCTCGGGCCGCCCTGCGAATCACCCCCGACTACCACCCCGACCGGGGCGCACCCCTGAATCTCCTGGCCAACGCGCTGCTGCGCCGATTCGAGCGCGCAGGGAATCTCGCGGACTTGGACGAGGCCGTGGAAATGGCCAGGACGGCCGTCCAGGCCACCGACAACGATCCCGACCGCGTATCGTCCCTGACCAACCTCGCCAACGCCCTGCTGCGCCGGTTCAGGTACAGGAAGCTCCCTGGAGACTTGGACGACGCCGTGGAGATGAGCAGAGCCGCCGTCCGAGCAGCGCCCGACGATCATCCCGACCGTGCCGTCTTCCTGACCAACGTCGCCAATGCCTTGCGATTCCGATTTTTGCGCTCGGGGAGCCTGGCGGATTTGGACGAGGCCGAGGAGGTGGGCCGGGCCGCCGTCCAGATCACCCCCGACAAACACCCCGGCCTTGTGGCGTCCCTGGGAGACCTCGGCAAGACCCTGGCCGTGCGGTTCGAGCACACTGGGGATCTCGGCGATTTGAACAGGGCGGTGGACGTGTGTCGCGCCGCGATCCACGCCACCCCCGACGACCATCTTTGGTATTCACACCAACTGGCCAGCCTCAGCGGCTTACTTCAGCTCCGATTTGGACGGTTGGGGAGTCCGGCGGACTTGGACGAGGCCGTGCAGGTGGGTGAGGCCGCCGTCCAGGCAGCCCCTGACGACCACCCCGACCGTGCAGCCTTCCTGTCGGAGCTCGGCAACGCCCTGCTGGCGCGGTTCAACAGCACACGGGATCAAGCGGATCTGGACAGGGCGATCGACGCCAGCCGGGCTGCTGTCCGGTCTCTCCCTGACGGCCACCCCGCGCAGGCTGTTCGCCTGTCCAATCTCAGCGGCGTGCTGGCGGCGCGGTCCCTTCGCGCGAGGGACAACAGCGAGCTGGCAGAGGCCGTGGAAGTGGGCCGCGCCGCAATCCGAGCTACCCAGGTCGATGACCCCGGCCACGCCACGGCCCTGTTCAACCTGGGCATCCACCTGGTGAGTTGGGACCTGTGTGTCGGCGACCCGACCGCCCGGGCCGAGGCACATTCCGTGTTGGAGCAGGCTGTCGAAGCGACAACAGCCCCACCATGGCTTCGTGTCGACGCGGCGCGTATGGCAGCAGGGTTGCTCGCCTCCTCGGATCCCGGCCGCGCTGCCGGACTCCTGGAACGGGCCGTGCTGATCCTGCCGCAGGTGGTCCAGCGACGACTGCAGCGCGGTGACCAGCAGCACGCTCTCGCCCGCAACGCTGACGGTCTCGCCGCCGACGCGGCCGCTCTGGCCCTGGCCGACAGCACAGGCACCGCGCAGGAACGAGCCATCCGAGCGCTGCGCCTGGCGGAAGCCGGGCGAGCAGTGCTGCTGTCCCAGGCTTTGGAGACCCGCAGTGACCTGACCGATCTACGCAAGAAGCATCCTGATCTGGCCGGGCGTCTCACCCAGCTTCGCGAACTCCTCGACCGGGATCGCCCCTCGGCCGAAACCATGGGGGACACCGGCGATGTTGCGGGCATCGGACGCGAGCGCCACCAGCTCGCAGCGGAGTTGGAAGAGTTGCTGGAACGCATCCGAGCCTTTGACGGGTTCACCGCCTTCGGCCTGCCCCCAACTCCCGACACTCTCCTGGCCGAGGCCGCACACGGCCCTATAGTGACATTCAACATCAGCGTGTATCGCAGCGACGCCCTCCTGCTCACACGCGCTGGCATCACCTCCTGTCCGCTGCCGGAACTCACTCAGGACGCCGTACGGGACCGAGTCAACGCCTTCTATCGCGCACTGTCGGAGGCAACAGCGCACGACGGCGACCCCATCGCGGCGCAGCGGACGCTGCGCGAGGTCCTGGAATGGCTCTGGAATACCGCCGCCAAGCCGGTTCTTTCCGCCCTGCAGGACTTGGGCGAGGCGATCCCCCCTGCCCAGGACGGCCAACCACTCCCGCGGGTGTGGTTGGCCCCCGGCGGACTCCTCGGACAGCTGCCTCTGCACGCTGCAGGTTTTCACCGCGACCCCAGGCAAGGCTCGCACCGTCCTACTGTCATGGACCGGGTGATCTCCTCCTACACCCCAACCATTCGCGCCCTGCGCCACGCCCGTGAGCGCCGCCCATCGCCCGCCGGGCAGTCCCTGATCGTCGCCATGCCGACCACTCCCGGTTGCAGCCCGCTCCGGCACGTCGTCGACGAGACTCGCCGGATCCGACCGCTCCTTCCCCACCCGTACCAGCTCACCGAACCCTTCCCCGCCGGCGACGGCAGCACTCCGTTCGCGGGCGCCGACACCCCGACCACAGCCACCGTTCTCGCTCGCCTCCCGCAGTGCGCCATCTCCCACTTCGCCTGCCATGGCGAGGCCGACCGCACCAACCCTTCCCAGAGCCGGTTGCTCCTGCACGACCACGCAACAACACCGTTGACCGTCTCCGCCCTCGCGCAGATCAACCTCGAGCGCGCCCAGCTGGCCTACCTCTCCGCCTGCAGCACCGCGGATCCCGCCAGGTCCGACCTGCTCGACGAGTCCATCCACCTCGCCAGCGCCTTCCAGCTCGCGGGATTCCCCCACGTCATCGGCACCCTCTGGCCGATCGACGACCAAGTTGCCGTCAAGATCGCCGAGTCCTTCTACACCCACCTGACCACTGGCCCGCCTGGAACGCCGGACCCCGAGCAGGCCGCTACCGCCCTGCACCGCACCATCCGGGCGGTACGCGACAACTACCCGATAACCCCCTCACTGTGGGCGGCCTACCTCCACGCCGGCGCGTAGAAGGCGCAGACGGGTCAGGCCAGCTTCAACGAGCTGTTCGCCGCGCTGGGTAGTCACCGCGATCGCGCGCTGGTGACCTCCTGCGGAGAACGCCCCTTCACCGGCCCTCGGCTCTGCGCCGCGATTGTCGATCGCTTGACGTCCGACGCGTCCATCATCGAGACCGGCACCGAGTCGTTCCGGCTGCGCACCACCAAACGCCGCCGCACCAGCCGGGCCAGCTGACCATACGGGGTCAGAACGGCGCCTCGCGCCAGTCCACCTCGACCGGCCCGGCCGGGATCGCCGTAGTACTCGGGAAAATCGGGCGGATATGGCTGACCGGCGTTCACAGGTGCGCCGCTGGCGGTAAGCACGTTGCCGGCGGGCCCGCGAGCAGTACGCGCGCGGACGACCGGTGGCCGGCCGTGCGACCAAGTGGTCGAGGTCACAAGTCGCCCCCCACATGTGTACGGTACCGTTTCGTTCATATCAACGGGAGTGAGGGCCCATGGACGCCGAGCGGCCTGCACCATCGTCTCGAGGAGCCGGGCGAGAGGACGCCATTCTGGCGGCGGCGGCGGAGCTGGTCACCGAGATCGGCTACGCGCGCGTGACCGTCGATGCGATCGCGGCCCGGGCCAAGTCGTCGAAGGCCACGATGTACCGGCGCTGGGTGGGCAAGGCCGAGCTGGTCGCCGAGGCGTTGCGACGGTCGGCCGAGGGCGCCGGCACGGCGCCGCCGGACACCGGAACGGTGCGTGGCGATCTCCTCGACGCCGTGGCCGGCATCACCCGGGCCGTGACCGGTACGGGCGGGCCGGCGCTGCTGGGACTGGTCGAAGGCATCCGCTCCGACCCGGCCCTGCGCGAGCTCATCGCCGACCAGATCGCCCGGCGCGGCCGCGTCGATGCCGAGATGATCGCCACCCACGCGCGCGCTCGTGGCGAGGCTGTCGCGACCGAGCGGGTCGCCCTGGCGTTGGACGTGGCCATCGCCAGGGTCCTCCTGCTCACCCTGCTGCGCGGCGTGCCGCTCGACGAGGCCGCGCAGCTGGACCTCGTCGACGAGGTCCTCCTCCCGCTCCTCGGCCCCACGCACTGAACCCGACGCCGGCAGCTGAAAGAGAATCGTCATGCACAGCACCCTCACCACCGACATCGAGCAGTTCCCGATCCACGTCCCGCAGGGCGACCTCGACGACCTGCGCACCCGGCTCGCCCTCACCCGGTGGCCGGGCATCGAGACCGTCACCGACACCAGCCAGGGCCCCACCACCGGGGCGATCCGGGCTTTGACCGGCTACTGGGCCGAGACCTACAACTGGCGCCGAGCAGAGGCCCTGCTCAACAGCATGGGCTCCTCCCACACCACCATCGACGGCCTGGACATCCACTTCCTGCACGTGCGTTCACCCGAGGCCGACGCGCTGCCGCTGCTGATGACCCACGGCTGGCCCAGCTCCGTGCTCGACTTCGCCAAGACGGTCGGGCCGCTCACCGACCCCGCCGCTCACCGAAGCGACCCCCGGCAGGCGTTCCACCTGGTGATCCCGTCCCTGCCGGGCTTCGGGTTCTCCGCCCAGCCCGACACCACCGGCTGGGGCTTCCCCCGGATCGCCGACGCCTGGATCACCCTGATGGACCGGCTCGGCTACGACCGCTGGGGCGCGCACGGCGGTGACCTGGGCACCGCGGTGACCAACACCATCGCCGCGAAGGGCATCCCGCAGCTGGCCGGAATCCACCTCAGCATGGGCATGTTCGGCCCCGATCCCGACGAGATCGCCGACGCGACCCCCGAGGAGCAGGCCATGCTCGCGAGTGCCGGCCACTTCTGGGACAAGCTCTCGGGCTACGCGAAGGAACAGGGCACCCGCCCGCAGACCATCGGCTATTCCCTCGCCGACTCACCCGTCGGTCTCGCCGCCTGGATCTACGCGATGTTCCAGGACACCTGCGCCACCCCCGGCGACGCGCCGGCGTCGTTCACCTACGACGAACTGCTCGACGCGATCATGATGTATTGGCTGCCCAACGCCGGCGTGTCATCCGCGCGGATCTACTGGGACATGCTCAACGGCGGCGCACCCGCCCCTGTCACGGCCGCCTCGCCGATCGCCGTGCCGACCGGGTTCATCCAGCTCGCCGGCGAACACGTCCGCAAGACCCGGCGCTGGATCGAGCGCCGCTACACCGACCTCGTCCATTTCGCCGAGGGCCCCGGCGGCCACTTCGCTGCGCTCGAGAACCCCGAGGCGCTCATCGACAGCATCCGCGCGACCTTCGCCACCCTGCGCTGAACCCCACCGCCCTCATCCCCAGGAGTCCTCCCGTGTCCGGCACCCCCACCGTCCTGCTCCCCGACGACCTGATCGGCCTGCTCCGCCGGCCCAGCCCGTGCTTCATCTCCACCGTGATGCCCGACGGATCACCCCAGATGACCCAGACCTGGGTCGATACCGACGGCCACCACATCCTGATCAACACCGTGGTGGGCTACCGCAAGGCCAAGAACATCGCCCGCGACCCCCGTGTGGCCATCAGCGTGACCGACCCCGCCGACGTTTCCCGCTACTACGCGCTCCGCGGGCACGTCATCGACTCCACCACCGACGGCGCGGCCGAGAACATCGAGAAGCTCTCCCACAAGTACCTCGGCACACCCCACCCCAACTTCAGCGGCAAACCCGAGACCCGGTTGCTGCTCACCATCGCGGTGGATTCCATCGCCCACGCGCCCCGCGCGTAGCGGCCGCACCCTCCATTCCATCCGCAGCGGAGTTCCCATGAGCTTCACACCATCAGCCAGGGCTACGCCCTTCACCCTGGCGCCCGCCGGCGCACCCGCCTACTGGAACGTCGGCACCTAACTGGCGGGAACCCCAGGGCTGGTCTACGCGTACTCGGTGGAGTTCAAGGTCGTCGAGAACGGTGAGCAGGAAACAGTTCAATTCGGTAGCCGTCAGCAACCGCTTCTGCTCGCGTTCGAGAGCGACGACGCACCAGGCAACGGACCCCGGCTGGGTATCACCAGTACCGGAAAGTACTTCGACTGGGATTTCGCCACGCACGCCTGGGCACCCGCTCCACAGTCTTAGGGGTCAGTTCAGATGAGTTTGCGGAGGCAGATCACGGAGCAGGCCAGGCTGAGGATGGTTTGGTGGACGTCGGCTCGTCGTTCGGTGCGGATGCGCAGGCGGCGGAAGCTTTGGGGCTTCTTGACCCCCCCCCGACCGCTCGGAACACGCCCCGCCGAGCCAAGGCGACACGGCTACGGACCTGTGGTCGAGCAGGATCGGGCCACCCGGGACGCGTCCGTCACCGCAGCGAAACAGTCAACTCGGCTCTCCGTCCAATACCTTGGTCGCCACGAGATACCGGAAGATCGTGTCCGCCGCCTCGGCGGCCGACTGCACCGACGTGTCTATCCTGATCGCAGGAGCAGCTGGTGGCTCGTAGGGCGAATCGATGCCGGTGAACTCCTTGATCTCGCCTCGGCGCGCCTTGCGGTAGAGGCCTTTCGGGTCGCGGGCCTCGGCGACGGCCAGCGGGGTGTCGACGAAGACCTCACAGAACTCGTCCTCGGCGACGAGACCGCGGGCCAGCTCGCGCTCGGCGGCGAACGGCGAGATGAACGACACCAGCACGACCAGCCCCGCGTCGGCCATCAGTGCGGCGACCTCGGCGACCCGGCGGATGTTCTCCTGCCGGTCGGCGTCGCCGAAGCCGAGGTCACGGTTGAGGCCGTGGCGGACGTTGTCGCCGTCGAGCAGGTAGGTGCGTACTCCGTGCGCGTGCAGGCGGGTCTCGAGCAGGTCGGCGATGGTCGACTTCCCCGCACCGGACAGACCGGTGAACCACACGACACCGGGCCGGTGCCGGTTGAGCGCGGTCCGCGCGGCCTTTCCGACGGTCGTGTGCTGCCACCGCAGCCCGGCCGCCACCGGCACGCCGAGGCCCGCGAGCCGCGTCCGGTCCAAGGGCGACGGCGGGCGCCGATCGAGCCGGGCGGTGAGTACGGCCGCCGCGTCCCGGTTGCGCCCGGCGGCGGCGAGCGCCCGGACGAACGTGTCCTCGATGATCTCGCGCTGCGCCGCGCTGCCGCCGAGCCGGGCGGCCAGCGGACGGGCGGAGCCGAGCTGGGCCACCGCGTCGTCCCAGCGCTGCTCGACGACCGCGGCCAGGCCCGCGCACAACGGCGCGACCACCCGCTCGAACACCTCCGATCCGTGGCGGGCGGCGAAGGTGTGCAGCGCCTGCAGCCGTTCGGTGTCCTTCGCGGCGGCCAGGGCGATCGCCGCGTGCATGGCGGCGAACGGAGTGGGCGGGCGCGTGAGCCACTCTTCCGGTGACGCGGCGAGCGCGGCCGCCGCGCCCCGGCGCTCGTCCCGGCCACGCGTCATCTCGCAGCGCCACAGCAGCGACGCCGAGTCGACCAGTGCCCGCGGCCCGCGCACGGTGGGCGGTGCGAGGTCCCGTTCATACCGCAACGCGACGGCGGCGTCGTCACCCAGCATCAGCTCGTGGAGTGCGGCATGCCAGGAGAAATGCGCACGGCCCTGGCTGTCCTCGCCCCAGTCGGCGATCCAGCTGTCGAGCCATTCGAGACCCTCGGTGTGCTCACCGGTCTCGTAGAACACGTGCGTGCGCGCGTGGACAGCGTGCGCGGACGCGGGTTCGGCCGCGAGCGCACGGGCCGCCAGCTGCTCGGCCTCGGCCCAGCGCTCCTGCTCCTGGCGGACGAAGGCGAGCTGGCCGTGGTACCACCAGTCGTCACCGTAGTCCCCGGCCAGGCTCTCGACCAGCGACCAGGTCTCGCGGTCGCTGGTGAGACCGCCGAAGGCGATGGTCGGCACGGCAGCGTTCACCGCGAACGCATCGCGCGGATACGCGGCGATGTGCCGCAGCAGTGCGCGTGCCCCCGAACGCAGGTCGTGCGCGCGGGCCGCGACGGCGGCGACGAAACTGCGTTCGCGGGCGTCCGCGCCACGCACCGCTTCGCGGGCGGCGCGAAGGTGCCTGCCGACATCCACCTGGCCACCTCCTTCGAGCCCGAGCAGTCCGAGTGCGGCGTGTCCCAGCGCGAAACCCGGATCGGCCTCGGTCGCGGCCACGAAACGCTCGAGCGCGTGGTGCTGTCCACGCAGGACTCGTTCGACGCCGTCGGTGAACGCCGCCGCTGCCTCGCGGGTGGTGCTCAGCGTGAGGCCGTAGCGGTCGCGGGGCCGATGCCGGGTCGCGGTCCGCGCGGCGAGGAACTTCCCCACAGCGTCGGCCACGCCCCCGGCCTGATCCCGGATTTCCGGCACCGCGGTGGACTCCCACAGCGTGCCGACGCGGGACGCGCCGAGTGTCCACAACGGACTCAAATCTCCGTCGCGGCCCAGCACCCGGCCTTCGCGATCGGTGCCGAGTCCGAGCCCGTGCGGCCCGGGGGTCGCCAGGCCGGCGCTCAGCAGCGCGGCGACCAGCGGGTCACCGGCCGCACGCAGATCCAGCTGCGGGCCGGTGCAGTTCACGACCGTGCCGACGCGCAGGCAGGCGCCCGTCGACAACTCGGCACACACGGCGTCGCCGTCCGGGGAGACGCCGGTGACTTCGCCCCGGTGCAGGTGCAGCCGGCCCGCGCGGCGCAGCTCGCGGATCCGCTCGGCCGCGGCGGGGGCCATGCGATGACGGTAGATGTTCCAGAACCGGGCGTAGTCTCCGAGGAACCGTTCGCGGTCGGCGTGGGACAGCCCCTGCCAGAGCCGGCCGGCCACGCCGCGCAAGCCGTCGACGGCCGCCCGGCGGTCGCGCCCGGCGGACGCGGCTCGCCACAACTCGTCGAGGCCGTCCGCCGGGTCGAGCCCGGTCAGGTCGGGCGGCTCGACCCGCCGGTCGTGTGCCCGGGGCAGCAGGCCGGTGCGCGAAACCGCGTGGATTGTCTGATGTGGACGGTCGAGCTGCAGCGCGACGTCCACCGCCGTGAGGCCGGTGCCGACGAGGAGAACATCGCCGTCCACGCCCTCGGTGGCCTGGAAGCCGTCAGCCCAAGGATCGGCGACGAAGGCCGGCGACGTGCGCAAGGACTCCGGTACCCAGTTTCGTCCTGGCGCGGCGAAGCCGGTCGCGAGCACGACGACCGCGGCCCGCAGTTCCGCGCCTGAACCGAGCCGTAGGAGCAGCCCGCCGGGCGCCCGGTCGATGGCGGCGACGCGCTCGTGCACCCGGCGTACTGGGACCCGGCTCCGGGCCACGGCCGTGGTGAACCGCTCGGCGAGATAGTCCCCATAGCAGCCGCGCGGCAGGAACTCGCCCGGGTCGACGGCGCGGCCGAGGGTTGCCGCAGCCCAGCGCACGAAGTCGTCGGGATCCGTGGCATCGGTGCTCAGCCGACCGGCCGGGGCGTTCAGGAGGTGGGCGGGCTCGGACGTCGCGTAGGCGACCCCACGGCCGGTGTCCGCGGCCGGGTCCACGACCACGATCTCGTGCCCGTGGGACACGGCCGACAGCCGCTGCACCGTCAGCACCCCGGCCGCTCCGGCTCCGACGACGACGATCGACCGGGAGTCCGCCGTGGTTTTCATTTCCCTCACCTCCGGATCCGCACCAACGCGGTCGGCACAGCGTGACCGCACGCGCTGGGAACCGGCTGAAGCGCACCACGAGCCGGTTCAGCAGGCTGCGAGCGGTGCAGGTGAGACTTGCCCGGTTCGATCTGAGCTGCACAGAGTGGAGACGGCCGTGAAAGGCATCGTCCTGGCCGGTGGAAACGGGACCCGGTTGTACCCGATCACCCAGGCCACGTCCAAGCAACTGCTGCCCGTGTACGACAAACCGATGGTCTACTACCCGCTGTCGGTGCTGATGCTGGCCGGGATCACCGAGATCCTGCTCATCTCGACGCCGGCGGACCAGCCGAATTTCCGGCGTCTGCTGGGCAGCGGCTCCCAGTGGGGCCTGGAGCTCACGTTCGCCACCCAGCCGCAGCCCAACGGGCTTGCCGAGGCGTTCGTGATCGGGCGTGACTTCGTCGGCGACGACCGCGTAGCGCTGGTACTGGGCGACAACATCTTCTACGGGCCCGGCTTCTCCGTGACACTGCGGCGCGCGATGGCACAGCTTGACGGCTGCGTGCTATTCGGCTACGCCGTGAAGAACCCCGAGCACTACGGCGTCGGCGAGTTCGATGCGGCGGGCCGGCTCGTTTCGCTGATGGAGAAGCCCGTGAAACCCAGGTCCGACAAGGCGATCACCGGGCTCTACCTGTACGGCAACGACGTTCTCGACATCGCGGCCGAGCTCACCCCGTCGGTGCGGGGCGAACTGGAGATCACCGACGTGAACCGGGAGTACCTCCGCCAGGGCCGCGCGCAGGTGATCGACCTCGGCCGGGGTTTCGCGTGGCTGGACACCGGCACCCACGACTCCCTGTTGGAAGCGAGCCAGTTCGTACGGGTGCTGGAGAACCGGACCGGCGTGCGGATCGCCTGTCTCGAGGAGATCGCGCTGCGGATGGGCTTCATCAGCGCCGGGGAATGTCACGCACTCGGCGAGAAGCTCGCCAAGTCGGCCTACGGCGATTACGTGCGGGAAGTGGCCGTGGCCGCGGGAGGGGCGGCGTGAGCAACCGCGTGACACGGGCGACGCGGCATGTCACGCCGGCTGACATGCCGGCGTGACCCGAGGAACACAAGGGTCAGGAAAGTTCGGTCCGCCCGACCGCCTCAGCGGAAGACAATCGATCCGGCGACGGCAAGGATCTCGACAGGAAACGCATTCTCCCGGGCCGATCGAGACGGAATCCGGAGATCTGCATCTAATGGGTTCGGCCATTCCGCGGCGGGGGATCCGCGGCCGGACACCCGATGCCCACGTCTTCGCGCACCGGCATCTTCGACACTGGTTCACCTTGGTGCATATGGGTGGTTGTTTACCGTCGAACCACGGTAGACTGATCTTTCCGAGGACGGACCAGGCCTATACTGAAGATCGTTGCCTGTCGTGGTTGTCCGAATATTGCCTCTTGGGGGGGACAGTATGAGTGATGGCGTTTTCGTGTCAGTAATGGGTTCACTCGTGCTGCGAAACGGTGAGCGCGTGTTGACGCCGAGCGCACCCAAGTTGCGAAGCCTGCTGGCCCTACTCGCCTTGCGCAGCAACTACGTCGTGAGCACGGGAACGCTGATGGAAGAGCTGTGGGGGAATAACCCGCCGGTGTCCGCGCTCGCCACTCTTCAGACCTACATCTATCAGCTGCGCCGGGTGCTGGCCGAGTGCAGTCCGGGCAGGCAGATCCTCCAGACCAAGCCGCTCGGCTACGTGATCAGCCTCGATCGGGACGAGCTGGACTGGAACGTGTTCCAGGACCACGTCAAGGACGGCCGGGCCGCACTGGACCGGGGTGGCGCGGAGGCCGCGTCAATGGCGCTCAGTCGTGCGCTGGCGCTGTCAAGCGGGAACCCGCTGGGCGACGTGGATGCCGGACAGGTGCTGGCCGCCCACGTCAACGAGCTGGCGGAGAACAAGCTGCAGGCCCTCGAGTTGCGCATCGAGGCGGATCTGATGCTCGGCCGGGCCAGGGACCTGGTCGTCGAGCTGAAGACGCTGATCGCCGAGCACCCGTTCCACGAGGTTTTCTACACCAAGCTCATGCTCAGCCTGGAGCGCTCCGGCCGCCGGGCCGAGGCCCTGGACGTCTACCACCAGTTGCGCAGAACCCTGGTGAACGAGCTGGGCATCGAACCATCCGCCCGAACCCACCAGTTCCAGGCCCAGCTGCTGGCCGCATACGAAGACCCCCACCGCGACTCGACCGCGGACAACGCGCCGATCGCCGTCGTCACTCCCCGGTTCCCCCGGCCCGCGCAGCTGCCTGCCGACCTACCCGACTTCGTCGGGCGTGCGGACACTGTGGACACCCTGTGCGAGCTGTCCTTGGGTACCGATCGCACGACGTCGGCCCGGTTGCTGCACGTCAACGGGATGATCGGGATCGGCAAGAGCGCGCTGGCCCTGCACGTCGCGCACCGCGTCCGGGACCGGTTCGCCGACGGGCAGTTCCACGCCGACCTGCGCGGCAGCACCGACCAGCCGGCCGACCCGTCCGCCGTGCTCGGCCACTTCCTGCACGCCACCGGTCTCACCGATGCCGAACTGCCGCAGGACCTGGACGAACGTGCCCAGATGTTCCGCAGCTGGACAGCGGATCGCACGGTGCTCGTGGTGTTCGACGACGTTGCCTCCGGGGCACAGATCCGGCCGCTGCTGCCCGGCGGCAGCCGGTGCACCGTCCTGGTCACCAGCTGTGGGTGGCTGCCCGGATTGGACGGCGCCAAGGTGATCGAGCTCGACCCGCTGGAGGTGGAGTCCTGCGTCGAGATGCTCGCCGCCATGCTCGGCTGGCGCCGCGTCGAGGAGGAAGAGGACATGGCGCGCAGCATCGCCGCGCTCTGCGGCCGGCTCCCCCTCGCGATCCGGGCGATCGGCACCAAGCTCGCCGCCGCGCCCAACTACCCGCTGCGTAAGGTCGTCCGGCGCCTGTCCGACGAACGACGGCTGCTGCGCGAGCTGCGGACGCACGAGTGGACACTGGAAACCCGGCTGGCCCGGGAGCGCGCCCGGCTCTCGCCGCAGGCCGCCCGGCTGCTGGAATCCATCGCCCGCCGGAGCACCGATCCGTACGTCGACCCCGGCAAGGCCGCCGCTCTGGCCGACCTCGAACTGTTCACCACCGAACTGCTGCTCGAGGAGCTGGTCCGGACGCGTTTCCTGCGTACGGTCGACCTGGACGGATACGGCGCGGGCGGATTCGTCATCCCGCCGGTGATCAGGTCGTTCGTGCTCCAGCTTCCGCACGAGCAGACCGTGGCGCCACGGCAGCCGCCGGAGGGCACGACGATCAACGACGAAGCATGGGATTTCGAGCTGCTGGCCCGCAACGGTTACCCAGGGCAGTGACCGCGGGTGGCCGCCGGGCGCAGCCGGCGGCCACCTGCGGGGTCACAGCGTGTCGGCGTCGATCCGTGAGAACACCAGGTCCGCCTGGCCGGTGACCGGCTCGCGGACCCGCTGCGGCGGGCGTCCCGGGACCAGGTACGACGACGGCCGGTAGCTGTTCACCAGCCGGTACGGGTGAAACCCGAGATCGGTCAGCAGCCCGGTGGTCGCCGCGACCGTCCGGCCCTGACGGGCCAGCATGGCCTCGTTCACCTCGACCACGATCGCCAGATCGGGACGGGTCCGGTCCAGCACCGGCACGAGCCCGCTCAGCGCGTCGTACTCGCCGCCCTCGATGTCGACCTTGATCACGCGGGCCGCGCCCAGCTCGGCGGCGGTGAGCAGAGCGGACAGCGGTTTCGCGGCCGCCTGGAACACCGGGTCCCCCGCGGGGACGCTGGTGGTCACGCTGTGGATCCCTTTTTTCGGCTCGTAAAAGGTCAGCACGCACTCGCTCGCCGCGACCGCGCTGGTCACCTGCCGTACGTTCCCGACCTGGTTGGCGGCCAGATTGCCGCGCAGTTCCGAACCCGCGGCCGGGGAGCACTCGATGGCCACGACCGACCCCGTGTGCCCGACGATCCGGGCGGCGAGCAGGCTGAAATAGCCGATGTTCGCACCGACGTCGACGAAAACGTCCCCGGGCCGGAGGACTCCGGTCAGCCAGGCGGTCAGGCTGGGTTCCCAGACGCCGAACTGATACAAATATCGCTGCACGATGTCCCGGGTGTCCAGCATCATCCGCACGCCATTGCCCACGGTCGCGACGCGAATGACCGGATTAGTACGCAACGCCCGATTCAGGTAGCTGTCGACAATCCATGCCTTTCCCAGTCTTCCCGGCACGAATCGGACATAGCCGCGGGCGATTCCGGCGAGGGACGGCGGTATCGGCACGTGCCGGCACCCCTTTCGTGAGAACTTCTTCACCGGAATTCCGACAGCTTCCCGTCCGGCACGTGCAAGGCGGCGAAGCAGGTTGTCACCGCTTTGTCCACGGCGGCGAGGAAGGCGGCGACCGCGGCCGGGTCGGAGCGGTCCACCGCGCCCCGGTTCGCCGAGAGCACCATCCGGGCCGAGCCGTCCGGCACACCGTAGGTGAAACACAGGAACCCCGGGACACTGCCGAAATGGCCGATGCCGAACCGGCCCGGACCGAATTCCTTGCGGAACAGGCCGATGCCGACGCCGTCGCCGTCGGGTGGGACGAAGGCGAGCATCTCGGCCAGCTGCGGCGGCGCCAGCAGCCGGCCGGTCAGCAGCGCGGAGACGAAGGTGTCCAGGTCCGCGGTAGTGGAGACGATCGAGCCTGCCGCCCCGTACCAGGACGGGTGGGCCTCGGTGACGTCGGCGACCGTCAGGTCTCCGTGGTCACGATAGGCGACGTAGCCATGGGCATGGGGACCGGGAATGCGCGGGCCGGACGGGACCAGCGTGCTCGCCATCCCGAGTGGTCGCGTGATCCGCCGGCGGATCTGGTCCGCGTACGACGTTCCGGTGATCTTCTCGATGACCAGCTGTGCCAGCAGGTAGTTGGTGTTGCTGTAGAAGAACCCCCGGCCGGGCTCGAACCGCGGCCCGCGGGCCAGGGCGAAGCGGATCAGCTCTGCCGGTTCGTAGCCGGTCGTGAGCTTCCGGATGTACTCCGGGCCGATCGGCGGGAAGATGCCGGGATCACCGGCGCCGTCGGGCCGGTGGTCCCCGGAGTAGTCGGCCAGCCCGCTCAGATGCATGAGGGCGTACCGGACGGTGATCGCCCCGTCGAGATCGAAATCGGGCAGGTAACGGCCGACCGGGGCGTCCAGGCCCAGCTCGCCCTCGGCGGCCAGCATGAGTGCGACGGCCGCGACGAACGGCTTGGTGACGCTGCCGATCCTGAACCGGCCCTCGCCGGGCACACCCTCCGGCCGGCCGAGCCGGGCGAGCCCCGCACTGCCGGTCCAGTCGCCGAGTCCGTCGTGCACCCGGACCTGCACGCCGGCGGCTCCGGCCACGACCAGGGCCGACATGGCGCGGCGCAGGGCCGCGCGGTCGTCGTCACTCACGACCGGCCGAAACCCATTGGAGGTCACGAGAACGCGAGCCGGAGACCGCGTCCGCGATCCGGTCGAGCGCGCCGAGCTGCTCCGGCGACAACCGGACCGCCACCGATGCGAGGTTTTCGGCCACCCGAGCCGGGAACCTGGTGCTCACCACCGGTACCACGGGGAGCCCGAACTCGGCTCCCTTCCCGATCAGCCACGCGAGACTCACCTGGGCCTGGGTGGCGCCGGCCGCCGCGGCCACCGCGGCGATACCCGCCACGGCGGCGAGGTTGGCCGGCAGATTGTGGTCGTGGTATCGCGGCATCAGCGTCCGGCGAAGGTCGTCCTGGTCCAGGGAAGAGGCGGTGACCGTACCTGCCAGAAACCCCCGGCCGAGCGGTGAATACGGCACGAAGCCGATCCCGAGTTCCGCCGCGGCGGGCACGACGTTGGCCTCGACGTCCCGGCTCCAGACACTCCATTCCGACTGCACCGCGGCAATCGGGTGCACCGCGCACGCGCGCCGGAGTTCTGCCGCGGTCACCTCGCACAAACCGAGATGGGCCACCTTGCCCGCCCGGACCAGTTCCGCCATCGCGCCGACGGTTTCCTCGATCGGCACGGCCGGATCGGGCCGGTGCAAGTAGTACAGGTCGATCCGGTCCGTCGCCAGCCTGGTGAGGCTGGCGTCGGCACATTCGAGAACGTAGGCCCGGTCACCCCGGGCCTGCCGCCGCCGGGCCATCAGGTCGCCGGTGATGCCGAACTTGGTCGCCACCGTGACCTCGCCGCGCCGGTCCGCCAGCAGCCGGCCGACCAGCTGCTCGTTGCCGCCGTGGCCGTAGACGTCGGCCGTGTCCAAGAAGGTGACACCCGCATCGACCGCGGCGTGCAGGGTTGCCAGTGCGGCCTTCGCGTCCACCTGCGCTTCACTGGTGCGGTAAACGGACATGGTGGTCCCGAGGGCGATCGGGCTGGTCCGCAGACCGTCGCCGAGATGTAGTGCCTCCACGGTCGTCCTCACGCCTCGGCGGGGACGCCGAAGCGTTCCCGGTAGTCCGCTGACCGCTCCTGGATCCGGGCCTGGTCGAGCCCGAGGCCGGCCGCGTCGTAGCGGACCCGGCCGTGCCGGTGCGGATGCCGTCGTGCCCGGATGGCGTTCATCGCTTCCCTTGTCTCGGCGGTCAGCGGTATTCCGGCCTTCGCGTATATTTCACCGACCACGCCGTCGGTGTCGTCGCGGATACGGGAGAACTGGACGTCGACGATGCGCTCCTCGTCGACGTACGCGCGATCCCGCGCACAACATTCGACCATCCCGAGAACGCGTTCGGTCCAGTAGCCGGCGGTGCGCACCGGATCCACCTTGTTCGTGATCAGCCGCTGACCGTAGGCCAGCAGCGTGCTCATCGACGGGATCACCACGGCGGGGTCGCGATGCGTGCACACCACTGTGGCACCGGGGAAAGCGGTGGCCAGCGGCCGCAGCTGAGCCATGTGCTGGATGGTCTTCAGCACCCACGGGCCGCCGCCGCGCCGCCAGTGCAGCGCACGCAGGACTCGTGCCAGGTACTCGTAGGCCGGTGTCTGGTCGGTGGCCAGGAACCATTCGCCGTAGCTCGGCAGCGGTGCGCCCTGGATCTGGAAGAGGATCGACGAAAAGCTCAACCCCAGCAACGCGAGTTCCTCGATCGACGCACCCTCGTCGACATCGATCATCTTCTTCAGCAACGGCAGGTTCTCGTCCAGTATCCGCTGCTGTTCCGCCTGGGCCGGATCGTCGGCGACGGACGCCGCGGCCGGTTCCGGCGGACCTTCCGCCTCGCCCTTGGCGAGCCTGCGCAGCCGGGCATCCGAGCCGAGCAGGTTGTGCAGGAACGTCGTTCCGGAACGCGGCAGGCCGGCGATCACGATGGGCGGGTCCAGGGGCCGGTGCTCGATCTCCGGGTGCTCCTTGATCAGCTGCTCGACCCGCAGCCGTCCGCACAGCAGGCGGTGGAGCTGGAGCCGCAGGGTCACCGCACCGAGCGGGCTGAGGTCGCCCTCCGCGTGCAGTGCGCGGCAAAGCACCTCGAGCGGAGTGCGGAACCAGTCCGAGCCGAAGTCGGTGAGTCCGGTCTGTTCGACGGCCGCGGTGAGCAGGCGCTCCGGGTCGATTGCGGAAAACTGGTCCCGCCTGCCGATTCGCTCGCATATCGCGCGCATCTCGTCACTCAGCTGCGGATCGGCCAGATCGGCGACTTCCGTGAAACTCGAACTGGTCATGAACAAGCCCTCCCGGCTGGTTCGGGATACCGGAGCAGCTTCCCGCCGGGCACTGTGGAATCACTGTGGCGCCGGGATCGAGCGAGCCTCTAGCCGGTGGCCGCCGCGGATATCGGCGCCGGACGAGAGTCGTTGTGCGTGGTAGAATCGGCGTTCCGTACGTGGGGGCATATCGCGAGCAATCAGAAGGACGGATCCGGATGGATTACGTATTGCCACTGTCCGACATCGCCCTGGATGACGTGCCGGAGGTCGGAATGAAAGCCGCGGTGCTGGGCGACCTGCGCCGTGGCGGTTTCCGCGTACCGGACGGGTTCGCGGTGACCACAGCGGCACTGCACGACGCGCTCGGTGCGGCGGAACCGGGAACGGCGGTCACCGAGCTGCCATTCCCGGCGGGACTCCCCGAACAGGTCGCCGCCGCGTTGGAGAAACTCGGAGATGTCCCGGTCGCGGTGCGCTCTTCCGGAGTGTCCGAGGATCTCGCCGGACGTTCCTTCGCCGGAATGTACGAGTCGTACCTGAATGTCTTCGGCGCGGCGGATGTACTCGCCGCGGTGCGCGATTGCTGGGCCTCCGGGTCGTCCGAGCGGATCACCCGGTACCACCAGGATTTCACCGACCACCCGGCGCGGGTGGCGGTGCTCGTCCAGGTCATGGTGCCCGCCACCGCGGCAGGCGTCGCCTTCAGCGTCAACCCGGTCACCGGGCAGCGCGACGAGATCTCGGTCAGCGCAGTCACCGGCCTTGGCGACCGGCTGATGTCCGGGGAAGCCACCGCGGACGAATGGACCGTGCGCTCCGGCGCGGTGACCCGGATTTCCGGTGACGGCACGGTGCTCGACGCGTCCGACGTGCTGAGGGTGGCGGACGTCGTCGCGCAAGTCGCCGAACACGCGGGCGGCCCGCAGGACATGGAGTGGGCGATCGCGGACGGCGAGATCAACGTACTGCAGGCGCGGCCGATCACCGGCTTGTCGGCGGCGGAACAGATCCCCGTCGACGACGAGGTGCCCGAAGGGTTCTGGGTGCAGGCACCGAACGCGAACGCGCCGTCGGTACCCATGCAGCAGTCGGTGTTCCTGCCCGTGTTCGACGCGTCGATCAGCAACATCTTCCGGTACACCACCGGGGGCCGGGCGGCGGCGCGGATGATCAACGGGCGCGTGTACCTGTCCACCCTCGTCGACTCGCCGGACGAGCAGGTCCGTGGACTGGAGCAGGCCGGTGCCCGGGTCGCCGCGGGCGAGCCGCTGGCCGTGATCCGCCGGTGGAACAACGAGTTGAAGGGTTCCTTCGGGGACCGGATCCGCGCGTTCCGCTCGACCGATCTCCGATCGTTGGACGACGACGGCTTCGACCGGTACTTCCGTGACCTGGTGGCGATGTTCGCCGAGTTGCACGACGTGTACTTCACCCTGGCCTGCGCCGGAATCGTGGCCATGGGCGAGCTGGGGCTGGCCGGCCAGGAGCTTCTCGGCTTCGGTCCGGACCAGACCTTCGCCATGGTCGGCGGGCCTGACGGCGACCACGTTCCGGCCACCACCGGGCTCAGTGACCTGGCCAGGATCGCCGCCGCCAACCCGGAACTGCGCACCCGGCTGGCGGACGGGACGGTCGACGAAGCCCGGTTGGCCGAAGTGGACGGTGAGTTCGCCGACGCGTTCGCCCGGTACGTCAGCGCGTACGGGCACCGGACGATCGGGTTCGACATCACCGAGCCCACCCTGGCCGAGTATCCCGGGACGCTGCTGAACCTGGTCACCGCGCAGCTGGACCGCCCGGACGAGGTGGCCAAGCGCAAGCAGGACCTCGCAGCTGCCCGGGAAGCCGTCCTCGCCAAGGCCCGGGCGCGGCTCGCCGGCCAGGCCGACCGCGAGCGGTTCGAGCGCGCCCTCGGTCAAGCCGAGGAAGGTTCCGCGTTGCGCGACGAGAAGGTGTTCTACGCGGTGTCCGCGTGGGCCCTGTTCCGCTACGCCACGCAGGAAATCGGCCGTCGGTTGCACGCGGCCGGCCTGGTCGACCGCGACGACGACGGGTTCTACGTCGGCCTGGACGAAGGACTGGCCGCGCTGCACGAGAGCACGGACCTGCGGGAGGCTGTCCGGCTGGGACGCGGGCGCCACAACTGGGCGCTGGCCAATCCCGGCCCGAAGTTCCACGGCCAGTATGGCATGCCACCGAGCATCGAAGGAATTACGCTTTCTGCTGCGGCACAGCATGTCCGTGCACTGAGCAGCTGGTCGATGACGCTGCAGGCGCCCCCGGCGGCGGCGAAGGACGGCGAGGGCCTGGCCGGCCTGGCCGCCTCGGCTGGGCGCTACACCGGCCCGGTGCGCGTGATCAACGGCATCGGCGAGTTCGGCAAGCTGCGCGACGGGGATGTGCTGGTGTGCAAGGAGACGACCGCGCAATGGTCGATCCTCTTCGTCATGGTCGGCGCCCTGGTGACCGACCAGGGCAGCCTGCTGTCGCACCCGGCGATCATCGCCCGGGAGTACGGCGTGCCCGCGGTGGTGGCCACCGGAACGGCCACCACGGAATTGCACGACGGCCAGCTGGTGACGGTGGACGGATCCTCCGGACGAGTGATCCCCGTGACCACTTGACGTCCTTGACGTCCTTGACGTGCGGCGATACCGGTGCACTGTGGGTAGAGTGGCCCGGTGCGTAGCGGAAAGCGCCGGCGCGACGCCGGTTCGTCCGGCCGATGGCCGGCTCGGCTCAGGCCGATGGCGCGGTCGGGCAATCCTCATCCGGGTGGACTGTTCATCCTGTTACCCGTACTGCTTCTGCCGGCGTACGCCGCGACGGACAGCCCTGCCGGCGATGTTCCCCTCGATGTCATCGCGCTCGGCGTCTTCGCCGCGCTCTTCACGGTCAGCCAGTGGCTCACTCCGGCGCACCCGCTTGCCCTGCGGCTGGGACTGGCCGCGGCACTCGCGGGCGTGGCCGCGTCGGGCATGTGGGCGTTGAACCGTGCCTGGCTGGCGGCCGCGGTGCTGACCGCGGTCGCCTGCGCGAACCTGTTGCCGCTGATGTTCGGCGCGATACTCGGCGTCGCCGCGACGGCCGGGCTGACCGCGGTGACCGATGGCAAGCTGATCGACGTGGTGATGGTGGTGGCGGGTGGCGCTATCGCCCTCCTTCGCGGCCGGCTGCTTGTGGAGATCGGCCGGTCGCGTGCCAACCGCCAGGCCTACGCCACGGCCGCGGTCGAGAACGAGCGGCTGCGGTT
Source organism: Amycolatopsis balhimycina FH 1894 (assembly GCF_000384295.1). NCBI lineage: Bacteria > Bacillati > Actinomycetota > Actinomycetes > Pseudonocardiales > Pseudonocardiaceae > Amycolatopsis > Amycolatopsis balhimycina. The sequence continues at coordinate 1,942,692 of NZ_KB913037.1, forward strand.
CGCGCGGGACCTGCACGACCTGCTCGGGCACAGCCTGGTCACCATGATGGCCAAGGCCGAACTGGCCGAGCGGCTGGCCGCGGTGGACCCGGCCCGGGCCGCGGCCGCGGCGCGGGACGTGCGGGAAGTCGGCCGAACCGCGGTGACAGAGGTCCAGCGGGTGGTGACCGGCTACCGGTCCACCTCGTTGGCCGAGGAGATCGAACACGCACGGCGCAGCCTCGAGCCACTGCAAGTCGAAATCACGGTGTCGATACCGGACCGGACGTGGCAGACCGGGATCGACACCGTGCTGGCCTGGGGAGTCCGGGAGGCCGTGGCCAACGTGCTGCGGCACTCCAACGCGAACCGGTGCGCGATCACCGTCACTGTCGAACGCCGGTCGATCCGGCTCGACGTGGTCAACGACGACAGTGGTGGAACCCTGGTCGACATCGGCAGTTCCGGCGGGCACGGACTGGTCGGCCTGCGAGAACGAGCCGCGGAACTGGGCGGGCGGCTGACGGCCGGGCCGCGTCAGGGTGGCGGCTACCGGTTCACCATGGAGCTGCCGATCGAGGAGCGCGCATGATGCGGATCGCCATCATCGAGGACCAGGCGATGCTGCGGTCGGCCATCGTCGCCCTGCTGGAGCTGGAGCCCGACCTCACGGTCGTCGCCGAGCGTGGCGGCGGCGAGGACCTCGCCACGGTGCTGGCCGCCGAGCCGGATGTGCTGCTGCTGGACATCGAGATGTCCGGACGCAGCGGACTGGACGTCGCGGAGTTCCTTCAGCAGCAGGACAACCCGCCCATGGTCGTCATGCTGACCACCTTCAAGCGGCCCGGCTACATTCGCCGGGCACTCGAAGCCGGCGCGCGGGCGTACCTGACCAAGGACGCGCCGGTCAGCGACATCGCCGCGGCGATTCGCCGGGTGGCTGCCGGGGAGATGCTGATCACCGGCGACCAGGTGAAGCTCGCGATGGCTACCGGCGCCAACCCGCTCAGCAAACGAGAGCGTGATGTGCTGCGCACGTCGCAGAGGTACGACACGATCGCGGAAATCGCGGCCGAACTCCACCTGTCGACGAGCACGGTGAGCAACTACATCTCCGAAGCCATCGCCAAGACCGATTCGCGCAACCGGATTCAGGCAATCCGGATCGCGCGGGAAAATGGCTGGCTCTAACGCCTCCGGGCGACAGCGGCGTAGCCGACGTACAAGACGGCAAGGGCCATGACCAGCGCGAAGTACAGGTAGCCGGTGCCGCCGGCGGCGAGGCTGCCGACGAAGGTCGCGAGGACCACCACGACCACGACCGCGGCGAGCACACCCAGGGTGGTCCGGACCCCGGAGGCCGAGCCGGATCGGCCAGCGGGCGGACGCGGCGCAGGCAGCGTGGCCACGGTCACGGCGCACACCACCATCGCCCCGGCCGTCCACAGGCCCAGGACGAGCCGGCCGCCGACGAGCGAAGCGACCAGCGACACGACGCCGAACCCGACGAAGAATGCCGGCATCGTCCACCTCGACGGCTTTTTCACCAACGGGTCACCATTCGTTGACATCATTGTCTCCACGTTATTGTCGCCGGGGTTGCCGATGCGAAGCCGGAGCGTTTCGCGAGCATACCACGACAGTGTTCCTCGCGATTGACGAGACAATTTCCGGCTCGGCGAAATACACGGCCGCTTACCAGCGCACCGGCACTTCGAGGAATCCCTGGGTGAACGCGTCGGTGGAGCGACGCAGCCGGCCAACCGGCACCGCGAGAGCCAGTCCCGGAAATCTGGTGAGCAACTCGCTCAGGACGATCTCCAGTTCCGCGCGGGCGAGCGCCGCGCCGACACAGAAATGCTGGCCCACGCTGAACGTGAGCTGTTGCGGCCCCTGCCGGGAGAGGTCCAGGTCGCGGTCGGCGAACACCGCGGGATCGTGGTTGGCCGACTCCAGCGCCGGCACCACGCTGCGCCCCCTGGGCAGCACGACCCCGTCCAGATCGACGTCCTCGGTGAGGTAGCGCAGCATGGACAGCGACGTCCCGACTACCTGGCCGCGCAGCAGTTCCTCCACCGCGTCCGGCATCCGGTCCGGGTTGGCCCGCAACCAGGCGAGCCGGTCGGGACGAGTGAGCAGCAGCACGACCGCGCTGGCCACCTGGTTGGCCGTGGTCTCGTAGCCGGCCAGCAACAGGATCGTGGACCACCAGACCAGCTCGGTGGCGCTGAGCCGGCCGTCGTCCTCGTCGTGTACCGTGATCAACTCGCTGATCAGGTCGTCGCCGGGTGCCGCGCGCTTGCGCTCGATCAGCTCGCGCATGTAGTCCCACGGCGGTGTCTTGGCGCCCTGGAAGCGGCCACGATCCTCTTGCGGCACCCCGAGCAGCTCGCATGCCACCCGGATGGCCACCGGGAATCCCAGGTGGGTGTTGATGTCCGCGGGGGGCCCGGCCGCGGCCAGTTCGTCCAGCTGCTCGCCGACGATCGTCCGGATCCGGGGACGCAGCGCGGTCACCCGGGACGGCACGAACGCCTTGGCGACCAGCCGGCGCATGCGGGTGTGGGCCGGCGGGTCCATGTCCACCTGGCTCTGGAACGCCTTGGTCTTGTGCACCGTCATCCGCGCGATGTCCGGGCGATTGCGGTTCTTGCTCACCGTCGGGTTCAGCAGGACAGCGCGGATGTCCTCGTATCGGGTCAGCAGCAACGCGTTGTCCCCGCTCGGCAGTTCCACTTCGATCACCCGTTGTTCGTGCAGGTGCTCGAACTCCTTGGGCTGCTCGATCGGCGACGGCCAGCTGAACGGGTATTTCGGCATCGGGCAACCGGCCATGGGTTCCTCCCCCGGTGACGTCGTGAAAGCCGCGCGTCCCGACCTTCGGCGCCGGCGCTCGGGACGCGGTCGAAGCCTGCGTTCCTAGCGAGTCTCTACTGGACGGCACGACGCTGGAAGCTCGTACCCGCTGTCGTGTGGAGGAACAAGTCATGACTGAGTTCACGGTTGCGGATTTCAAGAAGATCGTCCAGAACGCACTGGGGCCCGAGGAAGCGGCCGCCGTTGGACCGGACACACTGGACACCGCACTGTGCGAGCTGGGCATCGACTCGCTCGGAATTCTGGAGATCGTCAACCAGATCCGAGGTACGTACGCCGCCGAGATAGTCGACCACACCGTCGACGAAAACACCACGCCGCGGGCCACCATCGAACTGGTGCGTTCGCTGCTCCCCTGAGGAGATCCGCTTCGATGCGTGCGCTGTTCGTGACTTTTGCCTGGAAGTCGCATCTGTACCCGATGGTCCCGTTCGCGTCGGCGCTGCGCGCCGGCGGTCACGAGGTGCTGGTGGCCGCCGGGCCCGGGTTCGCCGGCACCATCACCGACGCCGGCCTCCCCGCCGTGCAGGTCGGCGAGGACGTCGACGTCCGGTCGGACGCGGCGGCGGCGTACGCCGGCTGGAATCCGCGTCGCCATGACGAAACCGAGGATCCGGGGGCAGTCCGGCAGCGGGCCGGAACGTACTCGCGGCTGGCGACGGACAGCGCCGTCGCGATGGGCAAGGACCTCTACGCGTTCGCCCGCTCCTGGTCGCCGGATTTCGTGGTCTACGAGCCCATGGCTGTGATCGCGCCTGGTCTGGCCGGCCATTTGGGCGTGCCGTCCGTGCGGATGCCCTGGGGCATTGATTACCTCGCCTCGATCATGCGGCGGCGTGGCGGGTTGCTCACGGACCTGGCCCGGGAGCGGTCGGTCGACCTGGACGCGGCATTCGGCGACGTGACGCTGGACCCGTGCCCGCCCAGCATGCAGATCGGCTACGACCTGTACCGGCAACTCATCCGGTACATCCCCTACAACGGGCCTGCCGTCCTTCCGCAGCACCTGCGGACCCCGCCGGCCCGGCCGCGCATCCTGGTGACCTGGGGCGGTTCGCTGCACGATCTCGGCTGGCACGACGGGATCCTCGGCCCCGGCATCGTCGACGTCCTCGGCCGGCAGCCGCGGTACGACGTCGTGGTCGCCACCACCGATCAGCAGAAACGGCTCTACTCCGACCTCCCCGGCAATGTCGTCCATATCGGACCGATCGCCCTGCACCTGGCCCTGCCGAGCTGTGATGCGATCATCCACCAGGGCGGCGCCGGGACCACCATGACCGCGATGAGCGCCGGTGTCCCCCAGCTGATCATCCCGTGGGCACCCGACGCCGTGATCAACGCTGAGCAGATCCGCGAAGCCGGCGCCGGGCACTTGATCTCGCCGGGTGACCTCGACACAACCAGCCTGGACGAGGCGCTGACGGCGTTTCTCGACAATCTCGCGTCGTACCGGCATGGTGCCACCCAGCTGAAGGAGGAACACGACTCGCAGCCCACGCCTGCCCAGGTGGTCACCGAGTTCGAGCGTCACCGGGATCACGGGACCGGGCCGTGGGGCCGCTGAGGAGTCACGCCGCGGAGGCGTCCATCTGCTTGACCAGCTGTTCGATGATCTTCCTGGGCGGCTGGATCAGCACACCGCTCACCACGACCAGCGCCCCGATCATCACGAGGCTGAGCAGGTTGGAGACGTCGACGGCGTGCGCGATCCCCGCGTCGGTGGCAGTGACGAGCAGGTACATCCGGACCAGCGAAAAGAGGATCATGATCGTGCTGAAGGCGCCGGTGAGCAGCCGCTGCCACATGCGGTACCGGGGCACGTCCTCCCACGCCCGCGCGAACGCCCGTTCCCGCTTCGGGTCGCCGAAGGCCGCGACCGACGACGTGCTCAGATGCGTCAACGGTGTCCGGTAGAACAGTGTGGCGAGGCAGAACAAACCGCCGATGAGGATGTAGACCGGCTCGCGCACGGCGGCGATCTTGGGACTCTGGGTGACCAGCGACAGCACGATCGTCGCGATGATCTCGAAGAGGACCAGCGACCCGATCAGGTCGACCCGCCGGCGGCGGACCGTGACGGTCACGGCGACCGCGGCCACCGCGATGGCCGGGATCGTCAACGCCCAGAAGACGCTGACGCCGAAAGCACGCAACAGGTAGTAGCCGCCGAAGGACAGGGCCAGTTCCATCAAGGTCGACAGCAGCCCACCGGCCTTCGGCTTGGGCTTGTCCTGCGTTGCGGGTGGCATGGTCCGCTTCTCCCCTCTTCCCGGTTGAGCCGACTGTCCCAGTCCGGCCACCGGCCGGAGTAGGGCGGCAAGTACCGAACTCGGCAGGAGTTTTCTCCCGCGGCGTCGACGGCTCCAGTGGTCCTCGAGCCGGGCGCCCCAAGGTGATCGCGAGGCTGGGAGGTCGACGGTGCGTGTGCTGTTCTTGAGCTGGGCATGGGGATCCCATCTGCAGCCGATGGTCCCGTTCGGGTGGGCGCTGCGCGCCGCCGGGCACGAGGTGCTGGTCGCCAGCCACCCCTTCTTCGCCCCCACGATCACCAGGGCCGGGCTGACCGCGCTTCCGGTGGGCGACGACGTCCATGTGCGGGCGCTGATGACCGACGCCCACCGCAGGTGGTCCCTGGACCGGTCGGAGATCGAGCACCGCGGCCGGATGGCCGTCGCGACCGCGACGAAAAGCGCGGTCGCGATGGCGAAGGACACGTACCGGTTCGCCCGGGACTGGCGGCCGGACTTCGTGGTCTACGAACCCATGGCATTCCTCGGTCCCGGCTTGGCCGCGGATCTGGGCGTACCGTCGTACCGGCTGTTGTGGGCCACGGACTTCGTCGCCTCGATCGCGGATGTGCCGGAGGCCGAGGACGGGATCCTCGGTGGGCTCGGCACCCGCGAGGCACTGACCGCGTCGTTCGGAGACGTGACGCTCGACCCGTGCCCGCCGAGCCTCCGGCCGGCCGACGACCTGGTCCGCCGGTCCCTGCGGTACGTACCCTACAACGGCCCGGCGGTGCTGCCGGCCTGGCTGCGTATCCCGCCCGCGCGACCGCGAGTCGTGGTGACCTGGGGCGGCTCCCTGCACTACCTGGGGTGGAAGAACGCCTTTCTGGCCCCTCGCATCACGCAAATCCTTGCGGAGCAGGACGTCGAAGTGGTCGTGGCCGTGCTGGAGGAGCAGATCCCGGAGTTCGGTCCGGTGCCGGACAACGTCGTCCACCTCGGACCCGTCGCGTTGAACCTGGTGCTGCGGGACTGTGCCGCCGTCATCCACCAGGGCGGCGCCGGCACCACGATGACGGCCCTGAGCGCCGGTGTCCCGCAGCTCGTCTTTCCCTGGGCCGCCGACGCGATCGTCAATGCGCGCTACCTCCGCGACGCGGGCGCGGCCCAGTTCTCGATGCCCATGGATCTCGGCGATGCCGCTCTGCGCCAGGCCGTCTCCCGTTTTCTGGCCGGCCTTCCCGGTTTGCAGGCCGGCGCGGACCTGCTCCACCGCGAGCATCTCGCCATGCCCAGCCCGGTAGAGGTCGCCCTGGGGATCGAGCGGGACGTCCTAGGGACACACGAGCGTGCCTGCGCACCATGAGCGGGTGGCTCTCCTGATAAACCGCCGGTTCGCGGCGCTCGGACCTCTGCTGCTCGACCTGCTCGCCCCGGTGGTGAGCTTTTCCCTGCTGCACTACCTGTTCGGCGTACCGCCGGCGCCGGCGTTGACTGCCGGGGCGGTGGTGGCCGGCCTGCGCGGCGCCTACCGGGCGGTGACCGAACGGCGGATCGATGCCTTGCCGCTGATGATGACGGTGCTGCTCGCGGTGTCCGTGCTGCTGGTGTTCCTCACCGGCGACGCTCGGCTGGTGCTGGCCAAGTCCGCGGTGACACCGATCGTGGGCGGGCTGTACGGGCTGGTGACGAATCTGTTCGGGCGTACAGTGTTCTACGACGTGCTGACGCCGTTCGCGACCAAGGGAGATCCCGCACTGCTGGCCCGGTGGGAGTCCGCGTGGGACACCGACCGCCGGTTCGCCCGGCGGATCAGGCAGCTGAACATCCTGTGGGGCGTCGGGTTCGTGCTCGGCGGCACGGCCAGGATCGTGCTCGTGTACCGCCTGCCGCTGGACGTCGCGGTCCTGGCCGGGCTGGCACCGACCGTCGTCATGGTCGGTGGCCTGATGCTGCTCACCCGGCTGCTGTGGCGGCCGCTGGAAGCGGTGCTGCGCGCCGGTGAACCCGCGACGGCTACGGCTCCCGGGTGAACACGATCTTCCCGGGCACCTGGCCGGTCAGCATCGCTTCGACGCCTTCCGCCGCCCGTGCCAGCGGCAGTTCCCGCGCAATCCGCGGGCGCAGCCCGGTGCGGACGAGGAACGCCAGCAACGCCCGGAGGTCCTCGGCGGTGCCCATGGTGGACCCGAGCAGGCGCAGCTCGCCCGTGATGATGTCGTTCAGCACGGGAGCCGCCAGGGCGGCGCCGGAACCGGCCCGGCCACCCGCGCACACCACCGCACCACCCGCACGCAGGACGTAAAGGTGCCGCATCCACCCGAACTGCTCGGTCCCGGCGTCGAACACCGCGTCCACCGGCCCGGCGACGGTGTCCGCCGGGGTGCTGATCTCGTGGGCGCCGAGTTCCCGGGCCTGCGCGGCATGCCGGTCCCGTGCCACCACCGACACCGTGCAGCCGGCCGCGACGGCGAGCCGGATCACCGCGGCCGGAATGCTCCCGATCCGCTGCGTGCAGTCCATCAGGATTCGTTGCCCCGGTGTGATTCCCGCGGTGACGAAGAGCATGCGGTACGCGGTCAGCCATGCGGTCGGCAGGCAGGCCGCCTCGGCGAAGGTCAGCGCGTCCGGCATCGGCACCGCGTTTCGCCTCGGTATCACCACCGTGTCGGCGAACGTACCCTGGTGGTACTCGCTGAGCACGGTGCGCCCCGGGTCGAGCTGTTCCGGGCCTACCCAGCCCGGAGCGGCGACGCTGCTGTGGATCAGCACCGGGGTTTCGTCGGCGAGCAGGCCCGCTCCGTCGCAGCCCAGGGTCATCGGGTACCGCGACGGATCCATGTGGACACCGCGAAGCGTGTTGATGTCGTGCATGTTCAGGGACATCGCACGCGGGGTCACCGAGACCCAGCCCTCCGGCGCGGCCGGCGAGTCACGCTCGCCGACCGTCAGCGCGGCGAGCGGGTCGGACGGGTGGGGCTGACGTGCGTACACGGCGAGCATGGACATTCCTTAAAGGACAGTGACGACCTCGTCGTAGGACAGGCGGGGCAACCGTTCGTGGCGTTTGGGCCGGGGAACACCGATGTTCATCACCAGCAGCGAACGCAGCCCGCCGTCCGGGAAGAACTCGCGGTCCAGGCCGGCCGGGTCGTAGCCGATCATCGGCCCGGCACCCAGGCCGGCCGCCCGGACACCCACGATCAGGTATCCGATCTGGAGCAGGGCGTTGTACCGGGCCCCCTCGGCCCGCCGCCGCGGGTCGCCGTGCAGCGCGTCCCGGAGGCCGGCCGCGTGCGGGAACACCACCGGGAGCTTCTCGTGGAAGTTGACGTCCGCGGCCAGGATGATCGGCAGCGGCGCGGCCTCGGTCCGGGTCCGGTTGCGCGCGTCCAGGAACGGCAGCAACCGGGCCCGGGCGGCCGGGCTGCGCACCAGCACCATCCGCAGCGGCTGCTGATTCAACGACGTGGGGCCGTACTTCACCAGGTCGTAGATGGCCGCCACCTGCTCGTCGGTGACCGGGTCGTCGGTGAACTCGGTGGCCGAGCGCGCTTCCCGGAACAGCAGGTCCTGCGCGTCCCCGGCGAGCTTCAGCGTGGCGCCTTCGACAGTCCGCACGGCTCCCCTCCCTTCGCTCAATACCGGGCCACGACCTCGTACAGCCCGAACGGCCGGCCCCGGCCGGTGTCCTGGTAGGGCCGCAGCGGCGCGGTCACGTCGCGGTGGCCGGGGCCCTGTTCCCATGCCTGGAACGCGTCCCGGTCCACCCATTCGCTCATCACCGCGAACCCGCCGTCGTCGTTGCCGAACTCGCGCAGCAGCTCGTTGCCGAGCAGTCCCGGCGTGCCCCGCAGGGCGGCACTGATCTCGTGGTACGCCCGCCCCACACCGTCCTCGTCGGCGACCGCGTAGATCAGCACGCGCACTGTCCCGCCGGCCACTACGCCGTCACCGCGACCACTATGTCCATGGTGGACATCGAACCGTCCATCCGGTACGGCCGCAGCCGGCGCAGGTGCTGCTGGTGCGCCTCGCTCCGTTCGTACTCGCGGAAGCTCGCTTCGTCGGTCCAGTCGCTCACCACGTAGTACACCTCCTCCTCGTCGGTACCGCGGGCCAGCCACTGACCGACGCTGGCCGGCCGGGTGGCGATCCGCGTGGCGCCGGCCCGCCAGTCCCGTTCGAACGCCGGCCCGCTGCCGGGCCGGACCCGCATCCGCAGCAGCACCCGGAAGACCGTCATCAGATCCCGCCGTTGGCGTCGATGTCGGCCCCGCTGATGTAGCTGGACAGATCGCTCGCGAGGAACACGGCCACGTTGGCGATCTCGTCCGGCCGGCCGAGCCGGCCCGCCGAGGTCATCGCCGTGTACTTCGCGACGATCTCGTCGGACAGCTCCTTCTCCGTCTGGATCACGCCCGGGGAGATCACGTTCACCCGGATCCCGCGCGGGCCGAGCTCGCGGCTCATCGAGCGGGACAGCCCGACCAGCCCGGCCTTGGTGGCGGTGTAGTGCGCCCGCAACGCCAGCCCGACGAACGCCGAACCCGAGCCGATGCTGATCACCGAGGAGTTCCCGGACAGCAACGGCAGCGCCGCCTGCACCATCGCGAACACCGAGGTGAGGTTGGTGTCCACGACCCGTTGCCACTCCTCGAGCTTCAGCTCCGCGAATGGGATGTGGCTGATCACGCCGGCGTTGTTCACCAGCACGTCCAGTGAACCGAGCCGGTCCCGGCACTCTTGGACGAGCGCCGCGATGTCCGCGGAACTGGTCACGTCGGCCCGGGTCAGGTGGTACTTGCCCGGCGTCTCATCGAGCCGGGTCGCGAGCGCGTCGACATGGTCGCCACCGCTGCGGTAGCAGGCGATCACATCGGCACCGGCCCGCGCCATGGCCAGCGTGATCGCCGCGCCGATGCCCCGGCAGCCGCCGGTGACCAGAACCTTCTTGCCTTCGAGAGAAATCGTCACTGTTCGCCTCTTCTCGGATTCACCACACCACCGCGGCGGTGTTGAGCACGAACGCGGCGGTGGCGAGCGCGGTGCGGATGTTGTTCCAGGCCCGCCAACGGGAACGCGGGTCGCGAGCCGGCCAGTCGGCGGGGCGGTGGTCCGGGTCGAGCGACATGATGTAGCGGTTCACCGGCACGTTTCTGGCGGCCGAGATGGCGATCACCGCAGCGAGCAGCAGGGCCGCGGCGACGCGCAGCGGCCGGGCGGTATCGCTGCCGAAGACGAGCACCAGGTCCATGACCAGCGCGCTGCCGTTGGCGATCGGCATGATCGGGTCGTAGCGGGGCCGCATGAACTGCACCATCCGCACGTAGCCCGGATAGGGCAGCGCGCACATCATCGGCCCGATGCCGATCACCGTCGACAGCATGATCCCGGCGGCTGCCCCGTTCACCACGGTCACCACCGCCCCCAGCACCGGTTGCCAGCCGCTCATCGCGCTTCCAGCTTGTCCTTGATCAGTTTCATCTGGATCGGCGTGTTGGTATTGATCCGCTCGAGCATCTGCTCGTCGGTGACCGGCGCGTCCGGGCGCATCCGGAACTCCTGTTTCCAGATCATCCGCACCCCGCCGTTTTCCGTCCGGTACTCCCAGAAGATGCGCATGTACTCGAACGGCCCGGTCTCCACGCGACGGGACCGGACCGTGCGGGTGGCCGGGTCGGCGGTGCGTTCGGACACCCAGCTCCACTCGGTACCGTTCTCGTCCGGGTGCATGGTCAGCCGGAACCGGACCGTGTTCGCGGTGCGCGCCAGCACTTCCACCGACGCGTACTCGCTGAACAGATCCGGCCATCGGGCGACGTCGTTGGTGACGTTCCAGACCTGCTCCATGCCCGCGTCCACCCAGATGGTGTTTTCGCTGCGCGCGCTCACTTTCCGGTCTCCCCGCGGCCGGAGATCGGCTGGTGTGCGATCTCCGGATGGGGCACTTCCTCGGTGTCCACGTGCCCGAGGTGCGGCTCGGACGCCAACGGGCCGAGACTGAACACCGCGAAGCTCGTCTCGGTGCCGTTGTTCTCCACCCGGTGCCGCACGCCGATCGGTACCAGCAGACCCTCGTTCTCGGCCAGCTGCCGGTACTCGCCGTCGACGCGGACGTCCATCCGGCCGCGCACCACGTACAGGAACTCCTCGGAATAGGGGTGGTAGTGCTCGGCGACGAACTCACCGGGCAGCAGGGTGAGCGCGCCCATGAACCCGGTGGTGGAGCCGACCGTCCGGGGGCTGAGCAGCACCCGCAGGTCCCCACCGCGGCGCCGGTTCGGCTCGATGTCCGACAACCTCACCTTGGGTGGCCGGTCCTGCGCCATGTTTCCTCCAAAGGGTGGCTCGACGACTGTGGTGCCCATCGTCGTGACCGGAGTTAGAAGCTCGCTGGTGCGACGAGGTTCAGCACCAGCGCGATGAGCGCGAACGTCGTACGGCACCAGTGCAGCCGCTGCCAGCGTTGCCGCGGGTCCGGCCAGCCGACGGGCACGCTGCCGTCCGGCAGTGCCCTGACTGCCCGGTTGACCGGCACGTTCCCGAACTGCGAAACCACCGACACACCCACGAGCGCGGCCGCGGCGGCCGCGAACAGCACACCGCCCGTGCGCACCGCGAGCACGACGTCCACGAGCGCCGTGACCACTACCGTGGGCGGCATGAACCGGTCGAAGTACCGGCCGGCGACCTTGTGCGCGCGGACGTAGTGAGCGGGCGGCAACGACAGGAACACCGGTACCAGGCTGACCGCCACCGCGAGCAGGACGCCCGCGGTGAGCCCGCTGCCCGCCGCCGCGACAGTGCTGAGCACAGTGTTCATACCGCGGCTCCTCGCCGGGAACGCAGAATCTCCCGCCAGCGGTCCGCGAGGCGAACCGCCCGCTCCGCCGGGAGGGCGTCCGGCCGGTGCCACAGCAGCGCACGGTTCTCGCCCGGGTGGATCTCCAACGCCACTTCCATCGCCGAGCAGGGCGAGGGCAACCGGATCCGGCGGGCGGTGGCGCCTGGCAGCGTCAGGGACGCGGGTTCGGTGTTCTGCAGCGAAAAAACCGCCTGGCACACCGGTGCCCTGCCGTTCGGTGCGCGCTGGGCGGCGAGCTGCTCGATGGGTACGTGCTGATTGGTGAGCAGTCTCGCCAGCAGGGTCGTGGCGTGCTCGACGCAGTCGTCGAACGTCGCGGCTTCGCCGGGGAAACGGAGGAAGGCCGAGGTGGCGAAGCAGCCGATCACGTCATCGGCGGCGGGCAGCGTACGGCCGAAGAGCGGCATGCGCAGCGCGAAATCCGCGGCGCCGGTCTCCGCGCGCAATGCCTGGACCCACGCGGCCAGCCACTCGGCGGTGCTCGCCGGGATCAGCGCGAGAGGGTGATCGGTGACCGGATTGGCCCCCTCGGCCGCGGGGTCGAGGGGAAGATCCGGGACGCCTCGGAGGTGCTCGTGCCAGAACGGGTCCGGGGCCGGTGCCGTAGTGACCTCTTCGCGGGCCACGGCCCGGAAGCCCGGGGCCGGACGCAGTTCGGCACCGGTGTAGGCGGTGGACAGGTCCCGGCAGAAGACCGACTCCGACGCGCCGTCGATCGCCACCCGGTGAATGGCGACGGCGAGCAGGTGGTCGTTCTCGCCGCGGCGGAAGATCGCTGCCCTGAGCGGCGGGCCGGCGGCCAGGTCGAACGGCTTGGCGCAGAACGAGTTCACCGCATCCTCGGTGAACTCGCCGTTCGCGCACTCCGGCGGACGGTCGGTGGGCACGGCTTCGACAAACCGGTGCGAATGCCTGCGCAGCACCGAATGCAGTGCTTCGTGCCGGACGGCGACAGCGCGCACGGCGCGCAGGCAGGCCGCGGTGTCGAGCGGGCCGGTGATCTCGAACAGCAGCGGGTGGATCAGCTCCGCGGCACCGGGCCGGTGCTCCTCCGCCCACCACATGCGGTACTGGGTGATCGGCAGGCCGGCCACCCACCGGGTCGGATCCGGTTCGGCCGACCGGGGGCCGCCGGGCTCACCGGGTATCGCGGCGGCGATCGCCGCCGGGGTGCGGTGGGCGAGCACCGTGTCCGCGCGCAGGCGCAGGCGGCCGGCGAGACGGATGACCGTGATGGAGTCGGCGCCCGCGTCGATCAGATCGGTGTCCTCGCCGACGCGGGTGCCGAGCAGGTGGGCGGCGATCCGGACCACGGTGGCGACCGGGGCCTCGGTGCCGGCCGGGGCCGTGGCGGGGCCGGCCGACACCGAGGCCCGCGCGGGGACGGCCAGCGCGAGCAACGCGCCGGTGTCCGTCTTGCCGTTCGCGGTGGTGGGCATGGCGTCGACGCGGTGCACGATGCGGGGCACGAAGGCGGCGGGGAACCGCCCGGCCAGCCGCGCCCGGATGACGGCGGGGTCGGCCGCGCCGACGTAGCAGGCCAGCGTCTCGGTGCCGTTCGGCGCGGCCAGCAGGACGCTGCGGTGCACACCGGGCACCTCGTTCATGGCCGCTTCGACCTCTTCCGGCACGATCCGGGCGCCGCGGATCTTCAGCTGCCGGTCGGTACGGCCGGTGAAATGGAGCAAGCCGCGCTCGTCCACCCGCCCGAGGTCACCGGTGTGGTAGCCCTCGGCGCGGAACCGCTCGGCGGTGACCTCCGGCTCGCCGAGGTAGCCCGTGCCCAGCCCGTCGCCGGCGAGGACGATCTCGTCGTTTTCGAGGAATACCCGGGTGTTCGCGATCGGTACGCCGATGGGGATCTCCCCCTCGCCGACGGTTTCCGGGATCTCGTACGCCGTGGCGAAGATCGTGCTCTCCACCGGACCGTAGCCGTTGATGATCCGCAGTTCCGGCGCGGCGGCGCGGAGCAGGGCCACGTGCGGCGGCGAGATCTTCTCCCCACCGGTCAGCACGCACCGCAGGCCGTCCAGGCACCGCACGTCCGCTTCGACGAGCGCGTTGAACAGGCTCGTGGTCAGCCACACCGTGTCGACTCCGCCGGCGATGACCCGGCGCAGTTCCTGCGCGCCGGGATGGTCGCCGTCGTACAACGCGCTGGTGCCACCGTTGATCAGCGGTCCCCACAGCTCCAGCGAGTGGGCGTCCCAGCCGAGCGGGGAGATCTGCAGCAGATGCGTGCCGGAGTCCATGCCCAGCAACGGGTCCAGCGCGATCCGGGTGGTACCGGAATGCGGGGTGAGCACCGCACGGGCACGTCCGGAACTGCCCGAGGTGGAGAACACACAGCACGGATCGGCCGGCCCCCCGGTGACACCGCGCAGTGGACGGTCGGCGGGGATCGCCGGTGACGTGTGTTCGTCGATCACCAGTTTGGCGCCGCACCGGGCGACGATGTCGTCGAACCTGCTCTGCGGCCAGTCCATGGCACTGCCGGCGTACGCGGCGCCGGTCGCCAGCACCCCGAGCAGCACGGCGACCAGATGTGGCCCCCTCGGCAGCCGTACAGCCACGACGTCGCCCCGGCCGACCCCTTGCGCGGCAAGGCTTCGCCGTTCCGCTTCGGCGGTACGGCATAGCTCGAGGTAGCCGATTCTCCGGCCCCGCCAGGTCAACGCGGTGGCCTCCGGCGTGTCCCGGGCCCAGCGGGCGATCAGCGCGTCTACTCGTCCACCCAGCGGGTAGCCGATGCTCGGTCCGGTCAGCATGGGCCCCAGCGAAGCACGGCCGGCTCGGGCGGCTCTGGAGTGAGTCACCGGCTCAGCACCACCGCCGAGTTGAACCCGCCCGCACCGCGGGCCACCACCAGCGCGTGCCGCGGTGCCGCTTCCCGGGGCCTGTCGACCACCAGATCCAACGCGGCCGGGGCATCGACGCCGGTCGTCGGCGGGATCACGCCGTCCCGCATCGCCAGCAACGCGGTGGCCACGTCCAGCGCACCGGCGCCGGAATTCAGCCGGCCCACCATCGTCTTCGGTGCCGTCACGGGCACCCCACGGACGCCGAACACCGCGGTCAGCGCAGCCACCTCGATCAGGTCCAGGCCGGGAACCGCGGCGGCATCGGCGAACACGACACCGATGTCCGCCGGGGTCAGCCCGGCATCGGCGAGCGCCAGCTCGACGGCCCGGCGCAACGCGGGTGGCCGGCCGGTGTGCGCGGCGGGGTCGAAAGTGGACGCCCACCCGGCGATCGTGCCGTAGCCCGATCCCGCGGATTTCCGCTCCACCACGAGCATCGCGCCCCCCTCGCCGGGTACGTGGCCGGCCGCGTCAGCGCTGAAGGGCAGGTAGCACCGCCGCGGATCGTCGCTGTGACTCAGCCGGCCACCGGCCATCTGGCACACCAAAGCGTACGGCGACAGCGGCGCCTCCGCACCGCCGGCCAGCATGACCGTCGCATCGGCGCGCAAGGCCCGCCGGGCCTGCGCGAGCGCGTCCAGCCCGCCCGCCTGCTCGGCCACCAGCACGTCGCACGGGCCACGCGCACCCATGCGAATGGACACCTGGCCCGTGGTGGCCGCGTAGAACCAGGCGATGGATTGGTAGGCGCTCACCCGCGCCGATTCATCGCCCCAGAGCTTTTCCATCTCGTGCTGGCCGAACTCGTTGCCGCCGGAGGAACTCGCGGTCACCACACCGAACTCGTACTCGGGCAGCGCGCCCGGATCCACGCCCGCGTCGGCCAGTGCCATCGCCGATGCGGCGAGCGCGAACTGGGTGTACCGGTCGGTCTGGGACCGCAGCCGTCCGGGCAGGTACGCGCCGGCGTCGAAGTCCGGCACCGTGCCCGCCAGCTTCGTCGGGTACCCGGTGGCGTCGAACCGGTCGATGGGCGCGATCCCGCCGCGGCCGGCCAGCGTCGCCGACCAGTACGCCTCGGTGCCCACCCCGTTCGGCGCGATCACCCCGATCCCGGTGACGACCGCGGGCATCATCACCGCCCTCCGTGTCTGGTCAGGACAATCGCGCTCTGGAACCCGCCGAACCCGCTGCCCACCTTGAGCACCGCGTCGATCTTGCGTGCCCGGGCCACGTGGGGAACGTAGTCCAGGTCACAATCCGGATCCGGCACGTCGAGGTTGGCCGTCGGCGGTACGACGTCGTTCGTCATCGCCAGTACGCAGGCAACCAGCTCGATCGAGCCGATCGCGCCCAGCGAGTGGCCGACCATCGACTTCAGGGAGCTGATCGGCACGTCGTAGGCGTGCGCGCCGAGGCTGGCCTTGAACGCGCCGGTCTCGTGCCGGTCGTTCTGCGGGGTGCCGGAGCCGTGCGCGTTCACATAGTCCACTTCGGACGGATCGAGCCGGGCGTGACCCAGGGCACGCCGGATCGCCTCGGTCATCTCCCGGCCGTCCGGTTTCAGCCCGGTCATGTGGAACGCGTTGGAGCGGGACGAGAATCCGCCGATCCGGGCGTACACCTGCGCGCCACGCCGCCGGGCGGCGGTCGCCTCCTCCAGCACCAGTGCGGCGGCTCCCTCACCGAGCACGAACCCGTTACGCCGCAGGTCGAACGGGCGGGAGGCGTGCTCCGGGTCGTCGTTGTCCGGCGTGGTGGCGTTGATCGCGTCGAAGCACGCCGTGGTGATCGGCGAGATCGGGGCGTCCGCCGCACCGGCGATCATCACGTCCGCGCTGCCCTCGGCGATCAGCTGGGCCGCGTAACCGACCGCGTCGATGCCCGCGGTACACCCGTTGGAGACCAGCGACACCGGGCCTTCCGCACCGCAGTCGAGCGCGACCTCCTTCGGGATGGAGCTCGGCACCAGGTACTCGTACAGGTACGGCGACGCCTTGTCGTTGTCCACCAGCCAATTCCGGCCCCGGTCGCTGACCGTGCAGTAGTTCTGTTCCAGGCGCATGGTGTTGCCGACCGCGCTGCCCAGCGCGACGCCGAGCCGGTCCGGTGGCATGGTGTCGAACTCGAGCCCGCTGTCCACGATCGCTTCCCGCGCACTGACCAGAGCGAACTGCACCACCCGGTCGTGCCGGTCACGCTCCTGCGCGGTGAGCCCGGCCGGCAGCGGGTCGAAGTCCACCTCGGCGGCCACCCGGGAGCGGAACCCGGTGGCGTCGAACAGCGAGATCGTGCGGGTCGCGGTACGGCCGGCCGCGAGCAGCTGCCAGAATTGCTTCGCGCCGACGCCTCCGGGGGCCACCACACCGACCCCGGTGATGACCACCTCCCTCGCGACCCCCGGCATCACAACGGCCATGTGTAGAACGGCTTGGCCATCGCGTCCGCGGGCCCCTGCCAGGACGGGTGATACGGCGCGACCAGCGGCTTGAGCTTGGCATTGATGTCGTGCCACAACGGGTGGTCCCGAACCCGGGCGATGTCCGGTTCCCGCTCGGACTCGATCAGGTGGAAATACAGGCCGTGGAAGGAGAACAGGGTCCGCCGGCCCACGCCGACCAGATGCGGCAGTGCGGTCGCATCGGACTCGGTCCACAGCTCGGTGATCCGGTCCAGGTCCTTCGGATCGGCCTTCGCCACGATCAGTGTGCGGTTCATCGTCTCATTCCTCCTGGGTGATGGTGACCACCACGTCAACGGCTCACAGGCTCGGCCGCCGGGGCGACGGCGGCCACGGCGACGCGAACCGCGGCGAGCTGGGCCGCCGCGGTGGGAGCGAGCAGGGTCAGCCCCAGGGTGGTGACCCCCGCCCGCGCGTACTCGGCCATCCGCGCCCGTATCCGCCGCTCATCGCCGAGCAGGGACAACCGGTCGATCAGCTCGAACGGCACCGCGGCGGCGGCCGCGGCCCGGTCCCCGGCCCGGATCGCCTCGTGGATCCGCTCGGCCGCGGCGGCGTACCCGAGCCGGACCGCGAGCGCGAAGTAGACGCTGCGTTCCTTGCTGCCCAGCCCGATGAAGTTGGCGAAGTACGGCCGCAGGCTCCGCGCGGCCACCCGTGGGTCCTCGTCCACGGCGATCGGGACCGACGGCAGCACCTCGAAGCCCGCCATGCTCTTGCCCGCACGGGCCCGGCCGGCGGCGACGTGCGTCAGGGCCTCGGCGATGCCGTCGGGCGAGTTGAACACGCCGATCCAGCCGTCGGCGATCTCACCGGTCAGCTCCAGGTTGCGCGGGCCGACCGCGGCGAGGTAGATCGGCAGGTCGCCGCGGACCGGGGCGGCATGCAACCAGGCGGGTTCGGCGCTTTCGTCCGGCGGTAGGCGAAAGTGCTTCCCCCGGTAGCGAACGGGCTCGCCGCTCAGCGCCAGCCGGACCACGTCCACGTACTCCCGGATGCGGCCCAGCGGCCGGTCGAACGGGACGCCGTACCAGCCGAGCGAGACGTCCGGGTTGGACAGCCCGAGGGCAAGCCGGAAGCGGCCGCCGGACAACGCGTCCAGGCCGGCCGCGGTCAACGCGGTCAGCACGGGGGTACGCGCCGGGATCTGCATCACCCCGGGCGCCAGCGCGATGGCCGACGTGCGCGCCGCCACCGCGCCGAGCACGCTGACCGCGTCGGACCTGAACCCCTCGGGCACCAGCGCGAAGTCCACGCCCAGCCGCTCCGCCCCGACCGCGACCTCGACGGCGCTGTGGTAGGCGAGGAACACCGCGAGCTTCATCGAACCCGCTTCTCCAGCAACGAAACCACGTCCGCGGGGCTGGGCATGGCCAGGTGCTCGGCGCGCATCTGGGCCGCTTCCTCCTGGTAGCGGTCGAGGTCGGCGAGATACTGGCCCAGCTCGTGGGTCAGCCGCTCACCCCAGGCATCGCCACCCCACAGGTACGTTCCCGCCTTGCTGGCCGCGACGTGCTGGGCGTTGAACATGGTGTCCGGCAGGATCGGCAGCACGAACTGCGGCACGCCGTTCTTCACCGCGGTCATGGTGGTTCCACCGCCGCCCTGGTGGATGATCGCGTCGCAGTCCGCCAGCGCCTGGTCCAGCGGGACCCGGCCGAGGTTGACCACGTTTTCCGGCAGCTCACCGAACAGTTCGCGCTGCGACTCCACGACCGCGACCACCGTCTCCACGTCGTGCTTGCCCAGCTCGCGGACCACGGCGGGAGCGAGCAGGCCGTCGTTGAGCGCCAGCCCGTCGATCGAGGTGCCCCAGGTGACGCAGATCCGCCGGCGCCGTTTCGGCCGGCGCAGCCAGGCCGGTTCCACCGCCGGCCCGTTGTAGGGCACGTACCGCATCGGCTGGCGCTCCAGGTCGTCGACGACCTGCAGGCGCGGTGGGCACGGGTCCAGGGTGAGGTCGCCGACGGCGTTGATCCGCGGCGCGCCGATCCGGGCCGCGAGCTCGCCGAGCAGCTCCTCTTCCACGTCACCGACGGAGTGGAGGAAATCGACTGTCCACAACAGACGCAGAGCAGGTACGTCCAGCCTGGCTGCGATCAGCGGCCCGAGAAACCCGAACGGCTCGTACACCACCGCATCCGGCCGCCAACGGTCGATGAACCGCACGGTGTCGTCCGCCATCGCGGCGGCGCTGTCCGCGGCGACGCGGAGTACGTTGAGGCCGCGGCGCATCCCCGCGCCGCTGCCCAGCCGCTGGGCGTCGGACCAGTTCTTGTCCGCCTTGGCCTTGCGTTGTTCCTGCCGGTGCTTGTCGTACCACCCCGCCTTGGCGAGGGTGTCGCGAAGCACCTCCACCAGATCCACGTGCCGACCGGCGGGCAGGGCGGGCAGCCCGGCGGCGGTGATCGTCGGCGCGAAGGACGGGTGGCTGGCCACCATCACCTCGTGGCCCGCGGCGCGCAGCGCCCAACCGAAGGGCACGAGAGGGTTGAAATGCGAACCCCACGCCCATGTCACGAACAGGACTCGCACGGCGGTCCTCCCTGGGATAGTGCTGGCGGTTGACCCGGGACACACTCTGCGCGCGGACGCTGTGAAACCGCTAGAGCCGCGTGCTCGTCAGGTCCACGAGCCCGTCGACGACCGCCGCGGGCGTCGGCATGGTCACCGCTTCGTCGCGCATCCGGGCTGCCGCGGCCCGATATTCCGGCTCGTCGAGCAGTCGCCGCACGCACTTCCCGATCACCGCGGCGCCGGCCATGGGCAGGTGGATTCCGGCACCGGTGCCGGCCATGTGCTTGGCGTTGAACTCCGTGTCCGGCAGCGTCGGCACGGCCAGCTGCGGTACCCCGGAGACCAATGAGGACATGGTGGTGCCACCGCCGCCCTGGTGGACGACCGCGGCACAGGCGGGCAGCACCGAGATCAGCGGGACGGGCCCGGCGTGGATCACGTTCGGCGGCAGCTCGCCGAACGCCGGCAGCTGCGACTCCGGCACCGCGAGCACCACATCGACGTCCCAGGTCGACAGTGTGCGAACCACCTCCGGAGCCAGGAACGTGCCCTCGATGCGCAGCCCGTGGATGGTGGTGCCCCAGGTCACGCACACCCGAGGGCGATCGCCCCGTACGGTGAGCTCGGGCGGCGCGACCGGCAGCGGGCCGGGGTAGCCGACATAGCGCATCGGCCGGCGGGGCAGATCATCGCGCACCTGCAGGTCCGGGGGGCACGGATCCAGCGTGACCGTCCCTGTTATGTCCACATCGGACAGACCGAAGCGGTCGATGACCGGCCCGAACAACCGCCGGGACAGAGTCTGCATCGGCAGGCTGAAGTCCGGCGCCCACAACACCCGCACGCCCGGCACTTCCAGCACGGTGGCCAGGATCCCGCCGAGAAAGCCGGTCGGCTCGTACACCACGAGGTCGGGACGCCAGGCCCGGGCGAACGCATACGCGTCGTCCAGCATCGCCGTACAGCCGTCCAGCACGATCCGCAGCATCTCCCGGCCGAGCCGGTTCTGTGCCTGGTCCCGCCGCCGTCCCGCTTCGGAGTCGCCTTTGAAGCCGCCGCGTTTCTCGAACTCCGCGGCGCCGGCGATGGCGTCGGTGTGCAGCAGCGGGGCGTACCGTTCGCGAAGCTGCCGGGTGACGTCGATGTCCGGGCCGACCGGCACGGCGGGCAACCCGGACTCCGTGACGACGGGCGCGAACGGCGGATGGGTGAGGACCGCGACCTCGTGACCGGCGGCCCGCAGGGCCCAGCCCAGCGGAACCAGCGGCTGGTAGTGGCCCTTCTGCGCCCAGGTGGCGAACAACACGCGCATCGGTGGAACTCCTCGTCCGCATGGGAGTTCCAGTATCCGGCGCGGCGGTAGATTCTCGGTCGCCGACGTCGGTCGAGCCGTTCTCCAGCAAGTGGACACCAGCGGGACTCAATCACGGTCGCGTAGTCGTGAGTGCGTTCGACGCCGGCCCGGCCGGCGTGCCGTCCTGCGGAGAGGAACGTCCCGCGATGCGCGTGTTGGTGACGACTTGGGCATGGAACTCGCATTACCTACCGCTGGTCCCGACGATGTGGGCGTTGCGCGCGGCCGGGCACGAGGTCCGGGTGGCGAGCCAGCCGCGACTGGCTCCCGTGATCACCGAGTCCGGTGGCGTCGCCGTGCCGGTGGGCCCCGACCTGGACCACGACGAGGTACGCGCGCGGGCGATGGGGGACCTGTCGTTGCGCGCGGTGCCGGCCGTACCCGCGGCCGGAGAGTCGATGACGGGCTGGCCGGCCGACCACCTCGCCCGGGTCGCCCGGGTGTTCGGCGTGTTCACCGCCTACAGCGAAGCGATGCTGGCCGACCTTCTCGACTACGCCCGCTGGTGGCGGCCGGACCTCGTCCTGTACGACCCCACGACCTACGCCGGGCCGCTGGTCGCCGCCGCCCTTGGCGTTCCCGCGGTGCGGCACACGCACGGCGTGGACGTGACGTACCAGGCGCGCGACGTCGTGACCGGGCTGGTCGCGCCGCTCGCGGACCGGATCGGAGTGTCCGATGTGGACCTCGTCGGCGCGCTCACCGTCGACCCCTGCCCGCCGAGCCTCCAGTTCGACAGCCCGGTGCGCCGGGCAACCATCCGGTATTTGCCGTACAACGGACCCGCGGTGTTGCCCGCGTGGTTGTGGGGTGCGGCGGGCGAGCGCCCCCGGGTGTGCGTGACGTGGGGTACGTCGACCAGCCGGCTGGCCGGCGACATGCCCGTGCCCCTGCGGGAGCTGATCGAATGGACCCACGAACTGGGCTACGAGGTGATCGCCTGCGTCGGTGCCGCCGACGCCGCGACGCTCGGCCCGTTGCCGGACGACGTGCGGATCGCCGAATCGCTGCCGCTGCACCTCGTGCTGCCCAGTTGCGCGGCCGTCGTCCACCAGGGCGGCAACGGCACCATGCTCACCGCCGGGTACTGCGGTGTCCCCCAGCTGGTCCTGCCTCAGCTGCCGGACCAGACGTTCCATGCCGGGCAGCTCGCCGCCGCGAACGCCGGCCGGGTGCTGGTCGGTGGCGAGGTCGGTCCGGACGCGGTGCACGTAGAGCTGGCGAAGCTGGTGACCGGCGGGGAATCCGCGACCGCGTTGCGGACCGAAATACTCGCGCAGCCCACGCCGGCGGCCGCGATCCCTCAGCTGGTGGAGCTGGCCGGGTGAGGCCCGGGCGCACCGGTCACGACCGGTGCGCCTGCCCGGTCGAACAGCCGCAGCGCGTTGCCGCGGTTCACGAGTTCCCTGGCCTCATCGGTCAGCTCGGCGTCAAGCGCCTGGGTACACGACGAGACCACTCCGGCGGGCGCGGCCGACCAGTCGGTGCCGAACAGCACCTGCGTGACCCCGACACCGGCCACCAGACTGGGCAACGCGGACGGCGCCGACAGTGCCGTGTCGTACCAGAACCGGCCGAGGTAGTCGTCGAACGTGGCCGCGTCGACGCCGAAGAACCGGGCACCGAGCAGTCGTACCCGGGACGCGGCGTAGGGCAGGAACCCGCCGGCGTGCGCCAGGATCCACCGGATCCGGGGGAACCGGTCGAGCGTCCGGGTCAGCATCAGGTTGACCGCCGCCCGGGTCGTGTCCAGCAGGAAGTCGGCCAGTACGACCGGCGGCGCGGTGACCTGCCCACCGGGCAGCATCATCGGATGCACCAGCACCACCGCGGATCGCCGGTTGAGCTCCTCGAACAGCGGCAGGTACCGCTCGCAACCCAGGTAGTCGCCGCCGGACTGCGGGATCAGGACCACACCGTCCGCACCGAGGACGTCGTAGGCGTAGTCGAGCTGCGCCAGCGATTCGTCGACGTAGGGCATCGGCAGTGCGGCCAGGAAACCGAACTCGTCCGGGTGCTCGTCCCGGAGTGCGGCGATCGACTCGTCGGCCGTGCTGACGAGATCGGCGGCCTGCGCCGCGCCGGTGAAGAAGCCGCCGGGAATCGGATTCGAGAGCATCCCGCGTGCGATGCCGTTGGCCTCGAACACATCCCAGGTTTCGGTCAGCGACCACGGCAGTACGAACGGTGCGTTCGCCTCGCGCAGCAGCCGGGCTATCGCCGGGGTGATGGCATGCTGATGTACGTCGATACGTCCGTCCACCCGCGTAACACACCGCATCCGGCTGGGGCACCGCTCGGGCCGCTCTTACAGAGTTTCCCCAGCGTGGTGGCGCACTGTCCGGCTAGGAAAACAGAAAGGACCCCGACCGTGACGTCAGTGACCACACCCATGACCCGAGCAGTGGCCGCCGACCCCGTCGCGCTCAAGCGGCTCGGCAATGCCTTCTGCGAAGCCAAGCTCCTGCTGACCGCGACCGAGCTGGGCCTGTTCACCGTGCTGGACGCGGGCCCGGCCACCGCCGAGGAGGTCCGGGCCGCGCTGAAGCTCGGTGAACGCGGGGTGCGTGACTTCCTGGACGCGCTGGTGGCTCTCGGCCTGCTCGAGAGAACGGACGGCAGGTATCGCAACGGCCCGGCCGCGGGACAGTTCCTCGTTCGTGACAAGGAAAGCTATGCCGGCGGGTTCCTCGAGCGCGCGAACCGGATGCTGTACCCCGCGTGGGGAAACCTCACCGAGGCACTGCGTACGGGCGCCCCGCAGGCCCAAGCGCCCTACAGCGCGGTGGCCGCGAACCCGGCGAAGCTGACGGCGTTCCTGTCCATGATGGACTCGGTGAACGGCCTCCTGGTACCGGACATCGACCGGGCGTTCCCGTGGGCGGAGGTGCGCACCGTGGCGGACATCGGCGGTGCCCGCGGCAACCTGGCCGGACTGCTCGCCCGGAACCACGACACGTTGCGTGGCACGGTGTTCGACCTGCCGGCGCTGAACGAGGCGGCCAACGCGCACCTGGCCGGCCTGGGTGTCGCCGACCGCGTGACGTTCCAGCCTGGTGACTTCTTCGCCGACGAGCTGCCCACCGCGGACGTGCTGATCCTCGGGCACGTGCTGCACAACTGGTCGCCCGAGCAACGCAAGCAACTGGTGGAGCTGTGCTACGCGGCGCTGGAGCCCGGCGGCGCGCTGCTCGTGTACGACGCCATGCTGGACGACGAACCGGGGAGCATCAGCAAGCTCCTGGTCAGTCTCAACATGTTGCTGGTCACCGAGGGTGGCTCCGAGTACCCCGTCGGCGAGTGCCTCGGCTACTTGGCCGACGCCGGTTTCCGCACGACCGGATCGCACCCGATCGGCGCCGACAACACCCTGGTGATCGGCTACAAGTAGCGTCGCGGACGAAAACTTTTCCCGCCTCCGGCTTCGGCGGAGTGGGCGCGGCCGGATCGGCCTCGCCCACTCCGCCGAGCAGCGGATCACGCTGCACTAGCCGGCTCGCTTCTCCAGCACCACCAGCTGGCTGGCCACCGGGTACAGCGCACTCAGGTTGTACGAGTCGATGTTGGCCACCACCCGTTCCGGGTCGAACTCGGGGAAGCCGAGCAGCTCGGCCGGGTTGCCGTGGACCATGTCCATGCCGGAGTTCTTGACCAGGGCGCCGACGTCGATGTTGATGCCCCAGAAGTTGCGCGGCAGCATACCGAATGGGGGAAGGTCGAAGAACAGGTCGATGGTGAGCACGGCCCGGCCACCCGGCTTGAGCAGCCGGCGCATCGCGTCGACGATCTCACCGGCCTCCCCCTGGTCGACGTGCTCGAGCACGGAGATCGCGAAGATCCGGTCGAACGTGCCTTCCGGGAGGTCGACGGCCTGCAGCGGCCGCTCGATCAGGGTGACGTCCGCATCGAAGTAGGACAGGAACGTCGCGTGCTGGTCCCGCGCCGTGTTCGGCTGGTTCTCCTTGAGCGAGGTGGTCCACCGGGTGTCCTCCGGCACCGACGGGTCCACATTGAACACTTCGCAGCCGGCGTCGGCGAGTGTCACCTGGAACCCGCTCAGCCATCCGCCCACGTCGATAACGCGCATGCCGGGCTGCAGATCGGCGGTGAAAAACGCCCACGGGTACTCGTAAAATCGCGTCAAGCTGTTGCGCTGAAAACCGAACGGCCCGTACCGCTTCGGGTCCTCGTCGTCGAACCGATGCCGGACGTCCACCGAGTTTTCCACGGAGAACCCGAACGGTGCACCCCAGCGCCAGTTCCACTCACCATACTGTTCGGGCAGCTCTTTGGTGGCAATCATTGATCCTCCAACACTTTTCGCCGGCCAGCAGCGGTCCCGATACTTGCCGGTCCGGGTGGTGCCCAGCTGGAGTCACCCGGTCCGGCCGGTAGAGGGCCGCTGGTGTCAGAAATTGAACGTCCGTTCGATCTGTTCGAGCGCCTGGCCGACCACGGAGTTGCCTTCGTCGAGCATGCGCTGATCGTGGCCGGCGATGCCCGCTCTTTCGTCCTGGTGGATGCCGACCGCGAGGCGCCCGGCGTCATGCAGGGCAAGGCCGTCCGTCAGCACGCCCACGGACGGCACCACCCGCGCCGCCGACCCCAGCGTCGTCGCCAGGCCCGACCGGCGTGGCTGCAACGGCACCGATGCCTGGATCGGCGCGGTGAACAGGCCGCGTTCGACCGACTGCGTGACCAGCTGCACCACCGCCGGATGCCAGGAAGCGACCTGCTCCATCACGATCTCGTGCACCATCGCCTGCCCGTAGCCGGCAAGCTCGGACCGCGCGGGCAGCACGGACGTCCACTTGACGTACCCGCGCAGCCCCGCGAGCCCGGCGGCGCCCAGCTGGGCGGACCGGCTCAGCGCCTGCGGCAGGTACGCACAGACCGTCATCGCGGTCCGCCGCGGCCCCAGAATCGGCCGGTCGTGCAGCAGGAAACCTCTGGGCAGCTGGGTGAACAGCTCCCGTTCGATCGGGGCATGCCCGTGGATCGCGACCAGCCCGGTGTCCAGCAGCTCGAGCTTGCCGAGGTGCGCGTCTCGCGCGGCGGAATGCCGCCCGTCGGCGAGGACGAGCAGATCCCCGTGCGCCTCGCCGCCGTCGGCGAACCGGATCCCGACTCGATCGCGTAGTTCCCGGTACCCGGTCACGGTGTGGCCGAACCGCACGATGTCGGGCATCCCGGCGAGCAGAATCGTGCGCAGCCGTTCATGGTCCATGACCGTGTGGGCCGGCGCGGAGCTCATTTTGGCGGCCTCGACGCTGTGCACCTCGCACAGGTGGGTGTCGTAGTGTGTCAGCAGGGCGTCGTCGAGCGCGTTCCGCAGCTCGAGGCATCGGTCGTACAAGTCGGCGGACAGGCACGAGGCGAGTCCCGCGAGCGCCCATTTGTCCACCCGCAGCAAGGTCTTTCTCTCCTCGACCGCGATGTGCTCACGTTTTTCGTAAACGGTCACGGGAACGCCGCGTTTGCGCAGTCCGTGCGCGAGGCTCAGTCCGGGCACACTTGCCCCGACGACGAGCACATTCGGCGCTGTCTTCCGCTGTCCCAGCACTGGGCCCATCCTCCCCACGGCACTCGAAGTTCCCTCGAAGAGCGCGGCGGCAGCCTGAGACGTTCTCTAGAACCGCGCGGTCGAATGTCACGACCAGCCGAAGCGATGCGGAGTACCGATGCCCATTTCAGCAGCAGAAGCCGGCTCGACGAGCCGGACGATCCACCGGGCCGCGGTGATCGGTGCCGGTGGGTTCATCGGTACGCGGCTTTCCGTGGCGCTGACCAACGAGCACGTGGACACCGCGTGCTTCACCCGGGTGACCCGCGCGCTCGACGACTCCGATGAGTTGAGTTACGTCCTGCACCGCGTCCCGGTGATCTATTACCTGGCCAGCAGCATCAACCCCACGCTGGGCGAGCAGTACCCCGAACGGGCGAGGGAGGACCACCGGACGTTCGCCAAGCTGCTCGCCCGGCTGGCCTGCCGCGACGAACCGCCGACCGTGGTGCTCACCAGCTCAGGGGGAACTGTCTACGAACAGGACGTCTTGCCGCCGTACGACGAACGGTCCCCGGTGCGTGCGGTGGGGCGCTACGGCGCCGCCAAGCTCGCTCTCGAGGAGGAACTGCACGCGTACTCGGGACGGATCGCCGGGGTCATCCTGCGACTGTCCAATGCGTACGGACCAGGCCAGCGGCCGGGGAAGGGGCAGGGCGTGCTCGGCTACTGGCTGCGCGCGGCCCTGGACGGCCGGCCGCTGCAGGTGATCAGTGATCCGGGCAGCACTCGCGACTACGTGTACATCGACGACGTCGTGGACTGCATGTGGCGGATCGACAACATGGTGCGCGACGGCCTGCTCGGCGAGCGCGAACCCCTGGTGCTCAACGTGGGTTCCGGCGTGGGCACCTCGCTGACCGAGCTCGTCGGCATAGTCCGGACCGTGCTGGGCCGGGACATCCCGGTGCAGTACACCACCGGCCGCGAGCTGGACCGCAGACATGTCTGGCTCGACGTCGGCCAGGCTTACCAGACGCTCGGCTGGCGCCCGACCACATCGCTGGTCGACGGCGTCGCCGCGATGTGGCGCTGGACCAGAGACCAGCGGCAACGACAGTCCGTCAACCGTACAGATGGAGCCCACCAGTGGTACTGAGCGAAGCAATGGCCCGTGCCGGTCAGGCACTGATCAGCAACACGGCCCCGAACGGCAAGGCATACTGGGCGGGCCGGTTCTGGGATCGGGACAGCGCCGAACGGCACCCGGTCCTGGCCGGTGAGTTCCTCAAGCAGAAGCAAACCATCGCCGGCTATCTCGACAAGTACGGCCGTGACGCCGAACGCTCGATCGAGTTCGCCTGCGGCACCGGCGAGTTCACCAGGCTGACCGCCGAGCACACCGGCGTCAGGCAGATGCGAGCGCTCGACATCTCCGCCCAGGGTCTGCAGATCGCCCGGAGCCGGGTCCGCCACGACAACATCACCTTCCAGCAGGGCGACTTCTGGGCCGACCACGACTTCGAGCCGGCCGAGCTGGTGCTGTGCATCGACGCCATCCACCATCTGGGCAACATCGGCGACGTCCTCCGGCACATCCGCCGGTGGGTCGAGCCGGGCGGGATCTTCATCGGCAACCTGTTCACCGGCGACAACTTCCACGAGTTCGAGCGCAAGCGCTACGGCTCCTTGGAGCACCTCTGGCGGACCACGCTGTTCTTCGGCACCGCACTGGCGATCAAGGTCTCCGGCGGCCGGCTGTACACCGGGTCGCACCGCACCCAGCTGCTGCCGACAGCGGCCGGCGAACAGCTCGTCCGGGACGTGTTCGACGAAGTGCTCGAGGTCAGCCGGGACCCGTACTTCACCGCGTTCGTGGCCCGGGCCTGACGCGGTGCACGTCCTCGTCACCGGCGGCGCCGGGTTCATCGGCCGGCAGGTCGTGCGGGCGCTTGCCGCCGCCGGACACCGGATCCGGGTCCTGGACGCGCTGCTCCCGGACACGCACAGCGAAGAACAGCCACCCCGGTTCCCGGACGGCGTCGAGTTCGTCCGCGGCGACCTGCGGTCCGCGGACACCACGGCGCGCGCGTTGCGGGGCATCGACCTGGTCAGCCACCACGCCGCGGTCGTCGGCCGGGGCAAGGAGATGCTGGACGCCCCGCACCACGTGTCGTGCAACGACCTGGGCACCGCCAACCTGCTCGCGGAGATGGCCCGCCAGGACGTCGGGCGGCTCATCCTGGCCGGAACCGTGGCGATCTACGGCGACAGCAACTACAGCTGCCCGGAGCACGGCCGGATGCGCCCGCCGCGGCGCAGCCTGGCCGACCTGGAGGCGGGCCGGTTCCAGCCACGCTGCGACCGGTGTGGCACCGAGTTGCGCGACTTCCCGGTCACCGAGGAAGACGCCCTGGATCCGCCACGGAACATCTACGCCATCACCAAGCTGACCCAGGAGTACCTGAGCGAGGCGTGGGCGAGGGAGACCGGTGCGCAGGCGACCGTGTTGCGGTACCACAACGTCTACGGGCCGGACATCCCCTACCAGAGCCCGTACTCCGGTGTGGCGGCGGTGTTCCGGAGCGCGGTTGCCCGCGGCGAGGCACCGCAGCTGTACGAGGACGGCAATCCCACCCGCGACTTCGTGCACGTGTCCGACGTGGCCACGGCGACGACCGCGGTGATGGGCCTGGAGCCGACCGGGTTCCGTGCCTACAACGTCGCCTCCGGAACCCCGCACAGCATCGGCGACGTGGCTCGCGCACTGGTCGCGGCCCGGGGCGGGCCGGCGCCCGTGGTGACCGGGAAGTTCCGGATCGGGGACGTGCGGCACATCGTGGCCGCCCCGGCGCGGCTGATGCGGGAAACCACGTGGCGGCCCGCGATGGACTTCGAGTCCGGGATGAAGGAGTTCGCGCACGAGCCCATGTACGGCGGACCGGAGGGCTGAAGCGAATGGCACTGCGAGTGATCGTCGCCGGCGCCGGCATCGGCGGACTGTGCCTGGCCCAGGGCCTGCGGCAGGCCGGCATCGAGGTGACGGTGTACGAACAGGACCCCGCGGCGTTCGCCCGCGGTCAGGGCTACCGGCTGCGGATCGACCGGCACGGCACCGCGGCGCTGCGCGACTGCCTGCCCCCGGACTCGTTCGCCCGGTACGAACAGACTGCCAACCCTCCGTACGAATCGATCGGCGCGGTGTACGACCACCACCTGGAGGTGCGCTACCAGCACGCGCAGCGGTCGACGACCTGGGATCCGGCCAACGCGGCCCGAGGCGTGAACCGGTTGACTCTTCGAGAGGTGCTGCTCGGCGGACTTGCCGATGTCGTCCGGTTCGACGCCAGGGTCACCGGTTTCGACCTGCGCCCCGGCGGCGTGCGAGTGCGTCTCGACGGCGGTGGTACCGACAGCGCGGACCTGCTGGTCGGCGCGGACGGACTCGGCTCGGCTGTGCGCCGCGGTCTCGTCCCCGAGGCCGAGGTGCTCGACACGGGCCTGCGGGCCATCTATGGAATGACTCCGTTGGACGACGCGCTGCTCGCCGCCCTGCCGCCCGCACTGTTCGGTGGTTCCTGTCCGGTGCAGGGGCCCGAGCGGCGAACCCTGGCCCTGGGTTCGTACCAGCCGGTGCGTTCGCCGGCGGAGTTCGATCTCACTCCGGTCCCGGACTACATGAAGTGGACGCTGGTGGCACCGATGGCCACATACTCGATGACCGAACCGGAGTTCTGGTCGGCCGCACCGGAACGATTGCTCACCGAGGCGTTGCGGTGCGTCGCGGACTGGCATCCGGCCCTGGTGGACCTGGTGCACCGCAGCGACCCCGCGGTGACTTTCCCGCTGGCCATCCGCGCGGCGGCGCAGCTACCCGAACTGCCCGCGGTTCCGGTGACGCTGATCGGTGACGCCATCCACGCCACCACACCGGTCGGTGGCACCGGCGCGAACACCGCGCTGCGAGATGCCGCGCTGCTCCGCCACCATCTCGACTCGGCAGACGGGCTGGTCGACGCGTTGACCACGTACCAGGCCGAGATGCGTGACTACGGCGCCGCTGCGGCACGGAACTCGTTACGTGGCGCGGAAACCATCTTCCGATGCGACCCCTTACCCATCTGAGGACGACGAAAGTGAGGTTCGGCGGTGCCGAACAAAGTCCACCCAGCACCTCGACCCGTCGAGCGCCGAATCGCCGACCTGCGGGGCACCCTGAGCACCGGGAAACATCTCTGGCTGGCCACGGCTGCGGACGGGATACCCCATCTGGTGCCGTTGGCCTACGTCTGGGACGGCACGGAACTGTTTTGCGCCACCAAGGAAGCCAGCCGTTCGGTGCGCAACGTCGCGGATTCCGGCATCGCGCGGGTAGCCGTGGGCAGCGCGACGGACGTGGTGCTGATCGACGCCACCGTTACCATCTCGACTCCCGCCGACGCCCCGCCGGCGGTGGCCTCGACGTTCGCTCAGCTCCCCTTGAACCCGGCCCGGGTCCCGGGCGTGGTGCTCCTGCGGCTGCGTCCCCAGCGAATCCTCGCTTGGCGTGAGCTGTCCGAAATGCCCGACCGGCTGATCATGGCAGCCGGCGAATGGGTGAGCCCGACGTGATCGCCCACGCGGACGGGAGCGCCACGGGCAAGCAGTCACCTGCCGCCCAGCCGATACTGAACAGGCTCCTGGCCGGCCTGATGGGCTATTGGTTCTACGTGCCGCTCGAGTGGTTCTACGTGCCACCCGAGCGATACGAGATGCCGGATGGCGCCACGCCCGCAGCGGACGATCGCTCGGCAACTCGTACTCATGACGCAGGTGGCGGGTGTAGCCCGACAGTGCCGGGCTGACTCCGGTACCCGGCACTACTTTCCCGCCCGCGGACGATCAAGACCCGGATCACAGCAGCACACACCAGCGACTTGTCCCGGCATCGCGCACCCACGAAGCCGGCCATCAACCTCAGCCACATCGAGCGCAGTCCGAAACAGATGTAAACGCGAGCTCGCGCCCAGCACGGTTCGGCGAAGACGTTGTGGGAGAGCTGCTTCTCCACGACGTGGGCGGGGCCTCCGGTCAGGTGGCGAGCTTCGGGTGCGGTGAGGACGGGATACCGGTCGCCGCAGGACGGGCACAGCCGTGTTTCCCACGTGCCACCGCAATGTTGGCAGTCGCAGCGATACGTCGATTCTCGACGGCCGGTCAAGGTACGCCTCGGGTTTCTCGCGGGCTTCCTGCAGCAGGGCAAGTCCACGAAAGGGTCGCTACCGGCGAACTCAGCCGCGAGACAGCAGTGGTGAACGCCATGGGCCTCCTGGTCGCCGGACACGAGACCACGGCCAACATGATCGCCTTGGGCACCCTGACCCTGCTGCGGCACCCCGGCCAGCTCACCCGCATCCGCGACACCGACGATCCCGCCGTGCTCGCCAACGTGGTCGAGGAACTGCTGCGCTACCTCACGATCGCCCAGGACGTGGTCATGCGCGTCGCCACCGAAGACCTCACCATCGGCGGACAGCTCATCCGCGCGGGCGAAGGCCTGATGATGAACCTGCCCGCAGGCAACCGCGACGCGGGCATCTTCGAGCAGCCCGACACCCTCGACATCGACGGCAACTCCCGCAGCCACCTCGCCTTCGGCTACGGCGTCCACCAATGCATCGGGCAGTCACTCGCGCGCGTGGAACTGCAGATCGCACTGTCCACACTGCTGCGCAGGCTGCCAGGGCTCCGGCTGGCGGTGCCGATGGAACAGGTGAACTTCCGGCATGACATGACCGTTTACGGCGTCCACGAACTACCGGTCGCCTGGTAGCACCACGAGGAACGCCATCCCCGCGACCACAACCGGTCACGAGTGATCTTCCGAAGTGATGCGACGCGCCCGTCCTGACGAGTCCCCCTCATGACGGGGCCGTTCGTCGCCTTGACGCGAACGACACGAGAACCACCTCAAGTTCGTTGCGCTTGCCGATATCTGATGCGGCAGATACTGTCTTGTCAGGTGAAGGCTTGCCGTCGTCGTTCCGGTGGGCCGACGTTCCCTTCTCTTCCCAGCGCTCAGAAAGGGTTGTCAGTGACCAGCCTTCCCAACCGGCGGCGCTTCCTCGCCGCCGGAGCAGGTGCCGCACTCGGCCTCAGCGCGCTCGGTGCCACCCCCTCCACGGCCGCAGCCGCTCTCGCCGGCTCGTCGCGCGGCTCCGGCCGCGAGGAGACCAGGACCCTCGATGAGCTGTATCGGGACGCTCTCGCCGAGGGCGGCAAACTCGTGGTCTACGCGGGTGGAGACCTCGCCGACTCGGGGAGCGGCGCGGGCGCGCGAACAGCCTTCCGCCAGCGGTTCCCGGAGATCGACCTCCGGCTGATCGTGGACTACAGCAAGTACCACGACGTCCGCGTGGACAACCAGCTGGCGACCAACACCTTGGTCCCTGACGTCGTGCAGCTGCAGACGTTGCAGGACTTCACCCGGTGGAAGCGCGAGGGTCGGCTGCTGCACTACAAGCCGGCCGGCTTCGGCAAGCTGTACAGCAAGTTCCGGGATCCGGACGGCGCCTGGATCGCCGGCATGGTCATCGCCTTCAGCTACCTGTACGACGTGGCGGCGGCCGGGGCCAACCCGCCACTGACGCCGCTGGACCTGGTCGACCCGCGCTGGAAAGGCGCCGTCGCCTCGTCCTACCCGCACGACGACGACGCGGTGCTCTACCTCTACTCCCTCTACACCGAGACCTACGGCTGGGACTGGATCGCGCGCCTCGCCGCCCAGAACCCGCAATTCGCCCGCGGCTCCTTCTCACCGAGCACCGCGATCACCAACAAGTCCGCGGTCATCGGCATCGGCACGGGCGGCAACCCCACCAGCACCGGCCCGGTCCGCATGGGAATGCCCGACGGGCACCCGTTCATGGCGTGGGGCCAGCGGATCGCGATCCTCAGGAAGGCAGCCAACCCGACCGCGGCCAAGCTGTACCTGAACTGGCAGCTGTCCGCCGAACGCCAGACCTCCAACAGCTGGTCGGTACGCACCGACATCGCCCCGCCCGCCGGCCTCAAGCCGATCTGGGAGTACCCGAACGCCAACGTGGACGGTTTCCCCCGGTTCATGGAGGACCGCGCCAAAGTCGAGCAGCTCAAGCAGACCTACGCCCTGTACTTCGGCGAGGTCAAGGGCGACCCGACACCCGGCTGGCCCGGCCTGCACCCCGGAGCATGACCCTCCGCGACAGCCACTCTCGCCGTCACCGTCCCCACCCCGCACAACCGGACCCGGCGCCGCCCGGTGCATGATCGAGGGATGGATGCCAGAAGTGAGGCCGGGCGGGCCGGGATCTCGACGGCGAAGGACGCCGCGGACCATGAACTGGTCGTCGCTTTCGGACGGCTGCAGGGGGCGGCCAACCGGTTGGAGTACGTGCTGGGGCGGGCGATCGAGCAGGAGTGCGGGATCAGCCACCTGATGTTCGAGGTGCTGTTGATCCTCGGCCGGGCCGGCGGCCCTGGGCTGCCGATGGGGGCGATCAGCCGCGAGCAGGTGCTCACCTCGGGTGGCGTGACCCGCCTGGTCGATCGGATGGCCGCCGCCGGACTGGTGGAGCGGGCTGACGATCCTGACGACCGGCGGGGCCGGTTGGTGCGCCTGACCACGCTGGGCGAGGAGAAGGCGGTACAGGCGGCACGGGTGCACGTGGCGAACATCGAGCAATACTTCCTCGCGCCCCTACCCGCCTCCCACCGCCAACGCTTCATGGACGACCTGCGGATCCTGAGCCACGCGGCACGGGACGCGGTGCCCCGCCTCCGCTGACTCGCATGACCCGGACCAGATCGGATCAAAGCCAGCAATACCTGATGCATCAGATTCTGTTGTTTCGCACTCGCGTGTGATCGATCTGTTTCACACTGTACTAAGTGGAGCATAACTGGAGCGCGATGTAGAGCGGAATGGCACGCAACGGCGCTGAACGGCAGCCAACGGCACTGGTTGTGCCACCGCGGAGTGCGCCTCGGCGATCGCCACCGACGGGTACCAGAATGCCGCGTCGCCGCCGATCCGAGGGTGTTCCGCCGCGCAGCCTCGGCCGTACGTCGCGGCACGTGCCGATGAGCAGCGGTACTCGGTGGCCGAGACCGGCGCGAATCGCGTCGATCGGGCTTTGGTGGAGGAGTTCTCCGTCGACCACGTAACTGACGCTGATGGTTCCGGGGTCGTCTCGCTGCGTCGCCTTGTCGAATGTCGCGGCTGCCATTAGCAGACGTTCGATCTACTGGGGGATGTCGATCAGGACGCGGCCGCGGCCGCCGGCATCGATGCGATCGTGGGCCTGGGCGATGCCGGCGAGCGGGAAGCGGGCGCCGACATCGACGGTGAGGGCGCCAACGGCGGCCGCGGCGGTGAGGTCGCGGGCGGCCTGGCGTTTGGCCTCGGCGGGGAAGTCGTCGCTACCGAGCAGGCGCAGGGTGACGTTGTTGAACAGCAGGGTCCAGAACGGGATCTCGGTGCGGTCGGAGCGGGTGGCGTACGCGGCGATGACCGCGCCGTTCGCGGCGACGGCGTCGTCCAGGTCGGCGTTGTCGGACAGGGCGACCTCGACAATCCGGTCCACGCCGCCGGGTGCGTGGGAGCGGATCGCGGCGGCCGGGTCGCCCGAGTCGAGGGCGACGGCGTGGGAGACCACCGCAGGATCGATCCGGTCCAGTTCGGTGCCGCGTCGGACAGTGCCGATGACCGTGGCCCCGCCCCAGCGGGCGAGCTGGGCGGCCAGCGAGCCGACTCCGCCGAGCACGCCGTTGACGAGCACCAGTTTGCCGTCGACGGGGCCGTCGGCGAAGACGGTGCGGTGTGCAGTGATGCCGGGGATACCCAGGCTCGCGCCGAGGTCGTCGGGCAGGTGGCCGGGCAGCGGGACGGCGAGGTCGCCGGGGACGACGGTGTACTGGGCGGCAGTACCGAAGGGGCGGTAGGACTGGGCGCCGTACACCCACACGCGCTGCCCGACGCGGCGCGCGTCGACGCCGTCGCCGACGGAGTCGATGATGCCGGCGGCGTCGCTGTGCGGGATCACCCGAGGATAGGGCATGGCCGAGCCGGTCCAGCCGCGCCGCTTCTTGGTGTCGCCGGGGTTGGCGCCGGAGACGGTGACGCGGACACGGACCTCACCGGGGCCGGGGGTGGGGTCGGGTACCTCACCGAGCTGGAGCACCTCGGCGGCCGGGCCCTGCTGGTCGTACCAGGACGCAAGCATGTTCAGTCCTTCCGATCACGGGTGTGGGTCTGGGGCCCGGGCTGCTCGTCCGCCCCGCGGACGCCGTCGCCGTCCAGGGCCTCGTGGAGCCAAGCGCGCTCGGCGCGGCTGATAGTGCGGGCGGTGAGCAACATGCCGCGCCGGTAGGGATCACTGACCTGCTCAGCGCGCAGCGGCGTGTCTCCGTCGTAGAAGAAGCTGGCGGGGGCCTCCAGGAAGTCCAGGCGGCGTCGCAGCACGGCGTGCTGCTCGGCGCTGTCGGGCAGCAGCGACAGGAACGCCAGGATCGTGAACCAGCGGGGGAAGTCGGTGATCTCGTGCTCGGCCGGTTCCCGCAGCCTCCGCAGCATGTCCTCGCGTCCTGCCGCGGTCAGGTTCAGCACATACCGCCCACCGCCCGCCCCGGGGGCAGGGCGCCGTTCGATCAGCCCGGCCTTCGTCAGCCGGTTGATCGCCGGGTAGAGGGTGCCGTCGCTGACCGGACGGCTGTAGCCGGCCAGGTGCGTGATGCGGCGGCGCAGCTCGTGACCAGGCAGGGGGCCTTCGGCGAGGAAGCCAAGGATCGCGAGTTCGAGCATGACCCCAGGATCATAACATCGAATCGATGCGTACATCGTTTCGATGTCACGGTGGATGGGGCCCGCTCCCTACTGCCTGCAAGGCGGCCTCAGGCGGACCGGTCGCCCGCGCCGCCCCCCTCCCCGAGAGCGCGACATAAGGAAAAGACCATGACTGCCCATGCCCCCGCCACGCCGCGAGCAGATGCCATCCGAAGGGTTGCATCGGGGTCAACTCGATGATCTGCCGTCCGAGTTGCCAGTCCAGCCGGCCTCTACCAGGCCGCCGACCAGTTCACCGGCGTCTGCGGTCTGCTTCAGCAGCGCGGTGAGCCAGGTGAAGGGGCGTTCACCGGATTCGGGATAGAGGCCGATCGCGCCGGGCGGCGCCCTCCTGCGCTCCGGCTATCACGGTGGTGGCCCGAGTGAGCTCGTCGACAGGACCGAGTTCGGCGATCACCGTGGCGGGCTCGGTGTTGGTATCGGCACGCAGGCCGCAGTGCCAGCACGTGAACGTACTGTACTGAGGGCTGCGCCGCAGTCGGTCCAGATTCTCAGTGCCGATCAAGGCGGCCACCTCTGCGCTGACCTGGATATCGCGCATCAGGGCAGGTCCTCCCGACGACCGGTCGCGCACCCTCGGCGGGCGCATGCCGTCGACCCCGTGCACCGGGCACTGATGCTGCTACTCGGGTCTGGTGGTCGTCCGCCCGGGAAGCAAGGACGGCGCGGTTGCCCGGCTCGGCACCGTCGGCACTGCCTACCTCGCTTCGCGGCGTCCGAACCAGGGCTGCTCGACACCGTCTTCGCCGTCCCCGGTCAGGTCCGGTTCGGCGACGGCCATCCCGACGGCACCACGGAAGACAGGACACCGCTGCTGGTGCTCAGCGGAGTCCTCACCGAACTCGTCGCCGCGGGCACCCTCCCGGCCGACCGGAGACCGAACGCCGAGTTCACCGTGTGGTCCCTCCTGTCCGGGCCACCACGCCCTGATCTTCGGGGCGTTTCACTCAGGTTTCCGAAGCACCGTCACGGCCGTGCGACGGCACCCTTCCCAAGTCGCGCCATCGGCGCTGGGTCATCGAGCCCAGCACTGCTGCCACGAGGATGGCTCCGGCCACCGGGAAGAAGGGCGCCGGCCCGAGCCTGTCGACCAGCAGGGCGCCGAACGCGGCCGAAATCGGGAAGATGCCGAACCCGGCCAGCAACAGGAGGCCCATGACGCGACCGAGGAGGTTCGGCGGAGCCCAGCGCTGCAACGCGGTGATCATGATGATGTTGGCGAGGGCGTTGCACAGGCCGTAACCGAACAGTGCGAGACCCGCCGTGACCGCGCCGCCCAGGTATGGTGCGAGGCCGATCATGAGCGCCTGCATCAGGCACGCGGCGGAGCAGAGCACAGCAGGCCGGCGAGGCCGGCTCAGCCGGGCTGCGACCACGGTGCCCAGCAGGGCGCCCGCTCCCAGCGCCGCGAGCAGCGCACCGTAGCCGCCCGCGCCGGTGTGCAGGGGGCCGTGCGCCAGCGCCGGTACGGCTACCTCGCTGAGCCCACCGGAGCCCAGGGAGCCGGCCAGCGTAATCGCCAGGACCACCAGCAGCGTCGGCTCCCCGAGCAACAGCCGGCGCAACGTCGGCTTCCCCGCGACGGTGTGCCGGCGAGGCACAGCCGGCGTCGAAGCAGACCGGATGCCGGCCAGCGAGAGTGCCGAGAGCGCGAACGTCACCGCGTCGACCGCGAACGCGGCTCCTACGCCGAGCCATGGGACGACGACACTGCCGAGGGCCGGCCCGATCAGCAAGGAGAGCTGGGTGCCGCTGTAGCTGAGCGCGTTTCCGGCCTGCAGTTCCGTGTCCGGCAACAGCTTCGGCGCGATCACGAACGAACCGGGGAGGAACAGGCCTTCGCCGGCGCCGAGCACCACCGCGACGGGCACCAGGAACTCGGCCCGCGCCGGGCCGAGCAGGGCCGCGACGGCGAGCGCCGCCGCAGCGACCGTGCGGACGATGTCCGACACCATCATCACGGTCCACGGGCGCCATCGGTCACTCGCCAGGCCGCCGAACGCCATCAGCGCGGTACGGGGCAGGCCATAGGCGACCAACGTCGTTCCGAGCAGCAGGGTCCCGCCGGACTCGGCCAGCACGTACCACGGCAGCGCGACGGCATAGCAGGCATCGCCGATGTTCGAGGCGAGTTGCCCGGACAACAGGTACCGGAAGCCGCGATGGCGCAGCGGTGCCAGGCCACGCCGTCGATTTCGACGGCCTGGGCCGGAATGGCGGCTTGAAGCAGGATTCTGCCGCTCGACTCGATGTCGCCACATCACGTCCGACCTTCTCCGGATTCGGCGGGAATACGGCTCGGATGACCCGACCGCGGAGGCGGCAAAGCGCTGAATATGAAGCGCTTTCACGTGCGCGCCGCTCGACGCAACAAGACAGTCCTACCACCGACGGGCCACGGTTCGCCATCGGCGATTCGCCGGCCCCGAGCCGGCGTCGATCCGCGAAAACGCCGCCGCCCGGCGGGTTCCGGCAGCCGATGCGTGGCGAGAACGCCGAATTATTCCATTTTGACAAGACGGGAAATCGACGGTGGACCGGTCCGGTTCGCGTGCCAGACTATCGGCCGCCGTACGTCCACGCTCTCCGCTTCGGGCGGCCGGGGAGCTTTGGTCAAAGTTTCTTGCCCATATCACTCGGCGGGGTTTCCCCGCGGACCCGGGTCGGGGAGGCTCGGTCGAGTGCCTGCCACCTTCGACATGGTCGCTGCGCGGCAGAGAATTGCGATCAAAATGTCAAACGGACTGGAGCGCAGATGAGCACGGCTATCCGGCATCAGCCGATCGCGGTGGTCGGTATCGGCTGCCGATTCCCCGGCGGCGTCACCGGTCCTGACAGCTTCTGGGAACTACTGACCGGCGGGGTGGACGCGGTCGGGCCGATGCCACCGGGCCGGTGGGACGTCGAGCGGCTGTTCACCGCCGATCATCGGGTGCCGGGCCGGACCACTCTGCGCGAGGGCGGGTTCCTCGAGCGGGTGGACGCTTTCGACGCCGGCTTCTTCGGCTTCTCCCGCCGGATCGCCGATCAGCTCGACCCGCAGCAGCGGCTGCTGCTCGAGATCGCTCTGGAGACCTGCGAAGACGCCGGCGTCCCGATGGAGCAGCTCGCCGGCGGCCGCACCGGTGTGTTCGTCGGCGCGAGCAGCCAGGACTACGCCCAGATCCAGACCGCGCCGGGCGAGGGCGAGGCCATGGGCGCGCACGCCGCGACCGGCATGTCGACCAGCCTGCTCGCCAACCGGGTGTCCCACGCCTTCGACCTGCGTGGCCCCAGCATGGTGATCGACACGGCCTGTTCCTCCGCCCTGGTCGCAGTGCACGCGGCCTGCCAGAGCATCTGGACGGGCGAAGTCGACGCCGCGCTGACCGGCGGGGTCAACCTCATCCTCACGCCCGGCTTCGGGATTGCGTTGAGCCAGGCGGGCATGCTCGCCGCCGACGGCCGGTGCAAGGCGTTCTCGGCCGCGGCCGACGGCTTCGGCCGCGGCGAAGGCGGCGGACTGGTCCTGCTCCGGCCGCTCGCGGACGCCCTGCGCGACGAGGACCGCGTCTACGCCGTCATCCGCGGTACCGCGGTCAACCAGGATGGGCACACCCCCGGTATATCAGTGCCGAGCGGTTCTGCCCAGCAGGCCAACCTGCATGCGGCGCTGCGCGTGGCCGGAGCCGCACCCGGCGAAGTCGGATACGTCGAGGCGCACGGCACCGGTACTCCGGTCGGTGACCCGATCGAAGCCGCCGCGCTGGCCGGAGTGCTCGGCGCCGACCGGGCGGCGGACCGGCCGCTGCTGGTCGGCTCGGTCAAGACGAACATCGGTCACCTCGAAGCGGCGGCGGGGGTGGCCGGCCTCATCAAGGCGGTGCTCGCGGTCCGCCACCACCAGGTCCCGGCCAACCTGCACTTCGACGAGCCGAACCCCGAGATCGACTTCACCGGTCTCGGCCTGCGCGTGCCGACCGCCTTGACCCCGTGGCCGGCACACCTGCCGACCGCGGTGGCCAGCGTCAACTCGTTCGGCTTCGGTGGCACCAACGCCAACGTGGTCTTGGCCGAGGCGCCGCCGGTCGCCGGGCCGAGCCCCGCGGCGGCGGGGGCCGGGCCTGTGCTGCTCACGTTCAGCGCCCGCAGCGAGACGGCGTTGCGGCGGCTGGCAGCCGGGTACGCGGAGTGGCTGGCGGGCCTCGATGCGCCCGATGGCGGCCTGGAGCGCATCGCCGCTCTGCTGGCTCGCCGGCGCAGCCACCATGGCCATCGGCTGGCCTTCGTGGCCAACGACGCCGCTGAGGCCGTGGCCAAGCTTCGCGCTTACACCGACGGCGAAAGCGGGCCCGGCGTCTTCGCCGGAGCCCCCAGCGGGCACCCGGCGGGCAAGCTCGCCTTTCTCTTCAACGGACAGGGGCCGCAGTGGTGGGCGATGGCCCGTTCCCTGCTGGAGACCGAGGGGGTGTTCCGGTCGACCGCGTTGCGCTGCGACGAGCTGGCCCGCCCGCACCTGGGCTGGTCGATCTTCGACGCGCTCGCGGCCGACGAGGCGGACAGCCGGGTCAACGAGACCTTCTGCCTCCAGCCGGCCATCTTCGTGGTCCAGGTCGCGCTGGCCGAGCTGTGGCGCTCGTGGGGCGTCAGCCCGGACGGAGTGCTCGGCCACAGCGTCGGCGAGTACGCCGCCGCCCACCTGAGCGGCGCTCTCGACCTCGAGTCGGCCGTGCGCCTCGTCTGCAAGCGGGCCCGCGTGCACTCCCGGGCCGACGGCACCGGCGGGATGATGTTCGTCGCGCTCGGGGCCGACGCGGCCGGCAAGGTGTGCGCCGAAGCGGCGGGCGCGGTGTGCCTGGCCGCCGAAAACAGCCCACGCGGCTCGACGCTGTCCGGCCCGCACGAGGAACTCGACCGGGTCGCCGCCCTCCTGGAGCAGCGGGGCGTCTTCGCTCGCAAGCTTCGGGTCGCCTGTCCCTGCCACAGCCCGCAGATGGACCCGCTCCGCGACGAACTGGTTCGTGAACTCGCCGGTGTCGACAGCGCGCCGGCCACGATCCCGATGTACTCCAGCGTGCTCGCTCGCCGGATCGAGGACGGTGAACTCGACACGGACTACTGGTGGCGCAACTTCCGGCAGCCCGTGCTCTTCGAGGGCGCGCTGCGGGCGATGCTCGACGACGGCTACGACGCGTTCGTCGAGCTCAGCCCACACCCGGTGCTGCTCGGCTCGGTCCGCGAAATCCTCGACGACACCGGCCGCCCGGCCGTGACCGTGGCCTCGCTCTCCCGCGGCGGTGACGACCGGGCCGGAATGCTCGAGTCGCTGGGGGCGCTCTACGCGGCCGGCCGGAAGATCGACTGGGCGCGCCGCTACCCCGGCCCGGTCCCGGCGGCCCCGCTGCCCGGACCGGTCTGGCAGCACGAGACGCACTGGAACGAGACATCGGCCGCCAAGGCCAGGCGCACCGGCGGGCAGCCGCACCCGATGCTCAAGC
Source organism: Amycolatopsis balhimycina FH 1894 (assembly GCF_000384295.1). Taxonomy (NCBI): domain Bacteria; kingdom Bacillati; phylum Actinomycetota; class Actinomycetes; order Pseudonocardiales; family Pseudonocardiaceae; genus Amycolatopsis; species Amycolatopsis balhimycina. The sequence goes on from NZ_KB913037.1 coordinate 1,984,682, forward strand.
GGGTCGACGCGGCCAGGCCGACCTGGGAGATCCGCTGGGACGACCACCGGCTCGCCTGGGTACGCCAGCACGAGCTGTTCGGCACGGTCATCGTGCCCGGCGCCGCCTACGTCGAGGCGGCGCTGGCCGCCGTCCGCGAGCAACTGGGCGGCCCGGCCGCACTCGAGTTCGTCGACTTCGAGCGGTCGTGCGCGCTCGAGCCGGACGACGTGCAGATCGGCCGGATCGAGCTGAACCCCGAGGACGGCACGTTCGAGCTGCACCACCGCTCCTTCGCGGGGGAAGTGTGGGCGCGCACGGCGCGGGGCCGGTACCACCCCGAGCCGGGGTGCGGCCGCGATGTCGACCTCGCGGCCGTCCGGCGACGCTGCCCCACCCGGCACTCCCACGACGACGTCTACGAAGCGTTCACCGCGCGGGGCTACGTCTACGGCCCGGCGTTCCGCGGTATGGCCGAGCTGCACACCGGCGACGGCGAGACCCTGGTCCGGCTCGCCGTCCCGGCCGAGCTCGCGGGCACGCTCGAGCAGTACGTGCTGCACCCGGCGTTGCTCGACGTCTGCATCCAGGCCGCGGTACTGGACGGCGCCGCGCGGCGGCCGGACGGGCTGATCCCCGTCAACTACGTGCCGTCCGGCGTGGATGCCGTTCGCGTACACCGGAACGGCAGGCCGCCGGCCTATGCCCACCTCCGGGTGCACACCCGTGACTCGCTCGCCCTGCACGCGGACATCGCCGTGCTGGACGCCGAAGGTGCCGTGCTCGCCGAGCTGGTCGGCATGCGCGGCGCCCCGGTTCCCCGGCCGCAAAGCCCGGAGGGGGCGGTCTCGGACCACTTCTACCGGATGCGGTGGCGCTCCTCGGTCCGCCCGGCGGCCGGCGCGGTCACTCTCGGCGCCCAGGAGGCGGTAGCGGATTTGAGCCTGCTCGATCCGGCGCTGGCCGGCGACAGCCCGCAGTACCGGGCGGACTTGAGCGACCTCTGCGCCGCGTATCTGGCCGACTGTTTCGCGCGTTTCGGCGCCGGACTCACCGCCGGGCGCACGATCAGCGTCGACGGCCTCGCCGGGCTGCTCCCGCTCTACCGGCCGGCCTTCGACGGCTTTCTGCGGTTCCTGACCGGCGCGGGGATCCTGGCCGCCCACGACGACGGCTCGTTCCGGGTGCTGCGCGACGTCGACGGCGACCACCGCGCCCGCTGGGCCCGGATGCTGACCGCCTATCCGGACGCGCTGGGCGAACTGCGCCTGCTTCGCAAGACCGCGGCCCACCTGTACGCCGTGCTGACCGGCACGACCGACCCGCTGGATCTGCTGTTCCCGGACGGCGACCACGGCGAGGCCGAGCGCTTCTTCCAGACCGCCAAGGCCGTCCGGTTCCACAACGACGTCGTCCGGCAGGTCCTCGAGCGCGTTGCCGCCACCGCCGCGCGAGGGCGCACGTTGCGCGTCCTCGAAGTCGGCGCGGGCACCGGTGGCCTGACCGCGGCCGTCCTTCCCGTCCTGCCGGCGGACCGCACCGAGTACGTTTTCACGGACGTCTCGGCCGCGTTCACCGAACGGGCCAGGGAACGCTTCCGCGACTTCCCCTTCGTGGAATACCGGGTGCTGGACCTGGACCGCGACCCGGCCGGGCAGGGCGTCGACCTGCACTCGTTCGACGTCGTCCTCGCGTCCGACGTCGTGCACGCCACCCCCGAGCTGCGCCGCACGCTGACTTCGTTGCGTGACCTGCTCGCCCCGGGGGGCCTGCTGGTGCTGGCCGAGGTGCTGCCGGGCCGGATCTGGGCGGACCTGACGTTCGGCCTCACCAAGGGCTGGTGGTCCTTCACCGACCGGGACGTGCGCACCACCGGCCCGCTGCTGGCCGCCGATCGGTGGGTCGGGTTGCTCCGCGAGGGCGGGTTCTCCGACGTCGCCGCGGTCGAGGACGAAACCGGCAACGACACCGCCCCGCACACCGTGCTGTTCGCCACCGGCCCGGAGATCACCGCGTCCGCCGCGCCACCGGCGCCTGCGGCCGCCGATTGGGTGATCCTCGGCGACGACCCGGCGCTCGCCGCCGGCCTGGCCGCCCGGGTCCGCGAGTACGGTGGCCGCGCCCTGATCGTCCCGCCCAGCGATCCGGTGCACTTCGGCGACCTCCGGCCGGACCGGATCGTGCAGCTGTGGAACACGGGCGCCGAAGACGCCGCCGACCCCGCTACGGCGATCCAGGATCGCTGCGTCGAGCTCGCCGACGCGGTCCGGGTGTTCCGCGACTTCCCGGTCGAGCAGAGCCCCCGGCTCGTGCTGGTGTCCAAGGGCGCGCACAGCCTGCACGGCGAGGCGGTGCGGCTCGGCGGCACCTCGGCGTGGGGCATCGGCCTGGCGGCCCGGCTCGAGCTGCCGCACACCCGCTGCCTGATGGTCGACCTGGACGCGGCCGCCGTCGACGATCTCGACCAGCTCTGGGCCCAGCTGTGCCGCGACGACGACGAATACGAGATCGCGCTGCGCGGGGGCGAACGCTACGTACGCCGCATCGTTGCGCATCCGGCCACGGCGGTGCTCGGCAGCGTGGACGCCCGTGCGTTGCCCGAGGAGCACGCGTACGCACTGGTCACCGACCACCCGGGGCAGCTGGACGAGCTGCGGTGGGCGGCCGAGCCGCGGCGGGCACCCGACGTGGGCGAGGTGGAGATCGAGGTCGGCGCGGTCGGTCTCAACTTCCGTGACGTGCTGGTCGCGCTCGGCCGGATGCCCTCCACAGCCAGCGGCCGGGGGCTGCGGATGGGCGCCGAGTGCGCCGGCCGCGTCACCCGGATCGGCCCGGACGTCACCGGGCTCGAGGTCGGCGACGAGGTGGTCGCGGTCGACTCGACGATGAGCACGCTCGCCTCGCACGTCACGGTGAACGCGACCTGTGTCGCTCCCAAGCCGGCCAACCTGTCCGCGGCCGAGGCGGCCACCGTGCCGCTGGTCTTCCTCACCGCCGCGATCGGACTGGGCCGCCTCGCCGCACTGCGCTCCGGCGAGCGGGTGCTCATCCACTCCGGTGCGGGCGGGGTCGGGCTGGCCGCGATCCAGCTCGCCCACGAGCTCGGAGCCGAGGTGCTGGCCACCGCCGGCACTCCCGAGAAGCGGGAACTGCTGCGCTCGCTCGGCGTCGCGCACGTCTTCGACTCCCGCTCGCTCGCGTTCGCCGACGAAGTGCGGGCGGTCACCGGCGGGGCCGGGGTGGACGTCGTGCTCAGCGCGGTCGGCACCGAGGCCACCGCACGCAGCATCGCCTGCCTCGCCCCGTACGGCCGGTTCGTCGAAATCGGGCAACGCGATCTGCGCGCGGACCGGCGGCTGGGTTTGCGGCCGTTCACGCGCAACCTGTCCTACTCGAGCTTCGACCTCCAGCAGATGATCGCCCAGCGGCCGGCTCTGGTGGCCGGGGAACTCCGGGCGCTGCTGGCCAGGTTCGCGTCCGGGGCGCTGCGCCCGCTGCCCCACCGTGTCTACCACCCGTCCCAGACCAGGGCCGCGTTCCGGCACCTCGCGGCGGGCGAGCACATCGGCAAGCTGGTGCTGGCGATGAGCGAGCGCGACGTGCCGGTGACCCCGCTTCCCGCGGCGGGCCCGGAGCGGTTCGACGGCACCTGGCTGGTCACCGGCGGGCTCGCCGGCATCGGCCTCGACCTCGCCGCCCGGCTCGCCGGGGCGGGGGTCCGGCAGCTGGTGCTGGTCAGCCGCTCCGGAGTGACCGGGCCGGAGACCGCCGAAGCACTCGACCGGCTGCGGGCGGACGGCGTGCAGGTGCTGGCCGAAGCGGTCGACGTGACCTCGGCGTCCCAGGTGGACGCGCTCGTGGCCCGGATCGACCGGGAGCTGCCGCCGCTGCGCGGCGTCCTGCACTGCGCGATGGTCATCGACGACGACCCGTTCACCGAACTCGACGAGCGCCGGTTCCGCGAAGTGCTCGAACCCAAGGTGCGCGGCACCTGGAACCTCGACCGGGCCACCGCCGGGCACGACCTGGACGCGTTCGTGCTGTTCTCCTCCACCACCTCGCTGCTCGGCAACGCGGGCCAGGCCAACTACGCGGCGGCAAACGCTTTCCTCGACCAGTTCGCCGACTACCGCGCGGCGCTCGGCCGGCCGGTGCTGACCGTCAACTGGGGCGCGATCCACGGGGCCGGCTACCTGACCCGCAACGAACACGCGGCCCGCGCGCTGGCCGCCTCTGGGGTCGGCCACCTCGGCACCGAGGACGTGTTCGAAGCACTGCGGCTGCTCTGGCGGGGATCCGCACCCCGGGTCGGTGTCACGAGGGTCGACTTCGCCCGGATCATCCGGCACTTCGGCATCGACGCCGATCACGAACCCCGGTACGCCGAGGTGCTGACCGGTGGCGCGCCGGGCGGACCGGCCGATGCGGACGGGCGCTCGATCGTGCAGCGGCTGCGGACGCTGGACGGTGAGGCCCGCGTCGAGCTGCTCCGGACGCGGATCAAGGCCCGGTGCGCCGCCCTGCTCGGCGTGCCCGACCAGGAGTTCCCGCCGGACGCGCCCCTCACCACGATGCACATGGACTCGTTGCTGGCGGTCGAAGTCAGCTCCTGGATCGAGCGGGAGCTGGGCGTCACCGTCACCACGATGACGATGATGCGCGGGCCGAGCGTGGCCGACCTGACCACCCTCGTGCTGGACGGCCTGGACCTCGGGCCGGTGCCCGAGGGCGGTACCGAGCCGGCGCCGCGGACGCCGCCGGCGCCGCCTCGGCCCGAACCGGTACCGCAACCGGCGGCACCGCGGAACGAGGACGAATCGATCCCGCTCACCGAACTGCAGGAGGCGTACCTGGTCGGCCGGTTCGACGGGCTGGGGCTGGGCGGGGTGTCCAGTCACGCCTACGGCGAGTACTCCATGCCCGAGCTCGACCCGGACAGGGCGATCGCGGCCTGGGACGAGATCGTGCGGCGGCACGCGGCGCTGCGGATGGTCGCCACCCTGGACGGCCGGCAGCGGGAGACCACGCCCACCGAGGCCTGGCAGGTGCAGGTGGACGACCTGCGTGCCGATCCCGGGGCGGCGGACAAGGTCGCGGCCACCCGTGCCCGGATGTCGTGCCAGGTACTGGACGCCTACCGGGGGCCGTTGTTCGAGTTGCGGCTCACCCTGCTCCCCGGGGAAGTGCGCATCCACGTCAGCTTCGACCTGCTCATGCTGGACGCGCAGAGCATCTTCGTGGTGATCCACGAGTGGGGCGTGCGGTACCGGGGCCTTCCCCTGCCGCCGGCCGGGCCCGCCGGGGCGTTCCGGGCCTTCGCGCGCGATCGGCGCCGTCGGCTCGAGGAAATCGGCAGCGGCGCGGACCAGGAGCTGCTGACCCGCTTGGCCGGCGAACTGCCCCCACCGCCGGCACTGCCGCTGGCGACCGACCCCGACACCGTGCGGCGGCCCGAGTTCACGCGGCGCAGCGCCGTGCTCGACCAGTCCGACTGGAAGCGGCTGCGCGACGCCGCGGCGGCGCGCGGGATCACGGTGTCGTCGCTGTTCGGCGCGGCGTTCACCAGTGTGCTCGGCCGGTTCAGCGGGCACACCCCGTTCACCCTCGGGGTCCCCGCCTTCGACGGGCCACAGCTGGGCCTGTCCGCCCCGGCCATCGGTGAGTTCACCAGCGTGCTGCTGGTCGCGGCCCGGCCGGGCCCGGGCTCGTTCGAGGACTACCTCCGGGAGTTCCAGAGCTCGATGCTGGTCGCGCTCGAACACCGTGAGCTGGGAAGTGTGACCGTGCGCCGGGAACGGTCGAAGTCGCAGGACCGGGCGAAGAAGCCCGAGTCGGTGGCTCCCGTGGTGTTCACCAGCATGCTGGACAAGGACATCGGCAAGATGGACTGGCTGGGCCGCCGCCTGTACGGGCTGTCCCAGACCCCGCAGGTGTGGCTCGACCACCAGGCCATGCGCTGGGGCGACGACGCGGTGCTGACCTGGGACTCGGTCGACGTGCTGTTCCCGCCTGGGCTGCTGGACGAGATGTTCGACGCGTACCTTTCGCTGCTGCGCGGCCTGGCCCGCCACCGCGACTGGACCGCCGGCCCGGCGACGCTGAGCCGGCCCGAGCCGCGAACGGCACCCGTCCGCGTCGCCGAGTCGCCCCGGCTGCACGACCCGGTGCTGGCCCGGGCCGCCGCGAGCCCGGACGCGATCGCGATCCGCACCGACGAGCGCTCGGTGTCCTACCAGGACGTCGTGGGTGCGGCCGGAAAGGTGGCCGCGGCACTGAAGGGGGCCGGTCTGCTCCCCGGCGACCTCGTCGCGGTCGGGGTGCCCCCCGGCTGGGAACAGGCCCCTGCGGTGCTGGGTGTGGTGCAGGCAGGCGGAGCCTACGTCCCGGTCGATCCCGCCGTACCGACCGGGCGGCTCGAGCTGCTGCTGCGGGACAGCACCGCCCGGTTCGCGCTCACCACCCGGGCCGCCGCGGGGAACTGGCCCGCCGGCACCCGGCTGCTCGTGCTCGAAGACGTGTGGAACGACCGGCCCGCCGACCTCGACGACCCGGGCACCACGAGCGGCGACCTGGCGTACCTGATCTACACCTCGGGTTCGACCGGGCGGCCCAAGGGCGTCGCGATCGAACACGGCGCCGCGCTCAACACGATCACCGACGTCAACGAGCGGTTCACCGTCGGGCCCGCCGACCGGTTGCTCGCGCTCACGCCGCTCACCTTCGACCTGTCGGTGTACGACATCTTCGGCACCCTGTCGGCCGGCGCGAGCCTGGTCGTGCCGGCGGCGGAACACCGCTCCGACCCGAAGCACTGGGCGGACCTCATGGTCCGGCACGGGGTGACGATGTGGAACTCGGTGCCTGCCCTGCTGCGGCTGCTCGCCGAGACCACGGGCGACGACCTGGACTGGGCCGCCCGGCTCAGCCTGATCATGGTGAGCGGCGACTGGATCCCGGTGGACCTGGCCCGGCGGCTCCGTGAACGGCTCCCGCACACCCGACTGATCAGCCTGGGCGGGGCGACCGAGGCCTCGATCTGGTCGGTGCTCTACGAGGTCGGCGCCGTCGACCCGGCGTGGCGCAGCATTCCGTACGGCACGGCGATGCGGGCCCAGGGCGCTTCGGTCCTGGACGAGCGGCTCGAACCGGTGCCGGCCGGCACCCCCGGCCCGTTGTTCCTCTCCGGTGCCGGGCTGGCCCGGGGCTACTGGGGTGACGACGAGCGGACCCGGCGCAGCTTCCCGGTGCGGCCCGCCACGGGGGAACGGCTCTACCGCACCGGCGACCTCGCCCGGGTCGGCCCGGACGGGGTACTCGAACTACTGGGCCGGGAGGACGACCAGATGAAGATCCAGGGACACCGGATCGAACCCGGTGAGATCGAAAGTGCGCTGGCGCGCCTCGACGGGGTGCGGGACGCGGTGGTCGGCGCCGAAGGCGCCCGCGACCAGGACCGGCGGCTCGTCGCCGCGGTCCGGTCCCACCCCGGCTCGGTGCTCGATCCGGCCCGGGTGCGCGCGGAGCTGGCCCGCAAACTACCCCGTTACCTGGTGCCGGACCTGATCCGGATGGTCGACGACTACCCGCTCACCGCGAACGGCAAGGTCGACCGGGGTGCCCTGTTCGGCGGCGAAGCGCCAGAACCCGTGACTGACGAAGAAGACGTCGCCGCCAGGGTGACTTCGGTGCTGACCGAGATCCTCGCCGGGTCCGGGTCGGCCGGCACCGACCTCTCCGAGATCGACTTCGGCACGGCCGGGCTGACTTCGATGGACCTGATCCGCATCGCGAACGGCCTGTCGTCGGAGTTCGGCCACCACCCCAGTCTCGAGCTGCTGTACGAGATCCGCTCGGCCGACGAACTGGTGCGTTTCTACACCGGCGGCACTCCGGCGGCTCCCCCGGCCGCTGCCCCGGGCGCGGAGCCCGGGCCGCCGCCGGTGCTGCTCGACGTGGACGCCCGGGAGGAGGTCAAGGAACAGGCCCGGCACCGGCATCCCGGATCGCCGGCCGGCATCGGCCTTCCGGCCGGTGCCGAACCGGACCGTCGCCGGCGCAGCGTCCGCAAGTTCAGCGGCTCCAAGGTGCGGCTGGAGGCGTTCGGCGGCCTGCTCACCCAGCTGCGGCAGTGGACCGAGGACGGCACCGCCCGCCGCGCTTGGGGATCGGCCTCGGGCGTCTACCCCGTCGACGTCTACGTCCAGGTGCACAGCGCCGGCGTGAGCGCGCTCGCCGAGGGCTTTTACCGCTACGACGCCGAAGGGCACCAGCTGGTACCGGTCAGTGACGACCCGCTGGTGCTGGCGGGGCACCACCGCACCAGCGACAACCGGGAGGCGTACGAGACCGCGGGGTTCTCCCTGTTCCTGGTCGCCGACACCGCCGCCTTCGAACGGCTCTACGGCGACCGGGCCGAGCCGTTCTGCCTGCTCGAGGCGGGCGCGATGGCCCAGTTGCTGACCACCACGGCGCCGGGCCTGGGTATCGACACCTGTCAGATCGGCCTGGTCGACTTCCGTGACGCCAAAGCCGCGCTCGGTCTCGGCGAGAGCGAGAAACTGCTCTGCACGATCCTGGGCGGCGCCCGGTGACCACCGCGCTTGCGCCGGGAGCCCGGTGGCCCGGACCCGCCGGGAGCCCCGGCGACGTCGCCGGCACCGGACGCCGGTTTTCCGGCACGCCGCCCCTCGGCGGTGCGGTGTGACGGCCCCGACGGCACCGCCGGACTTGCTGGACGTCACCGTCCCACAGCGCTCGCTGTGGGCAGCGAGCAAGCAGCTCGCGGCCGAGCGGCAGGCCAACACCGTGGGCCAGTACGTCGAAATCCACGGCCCGGTGGACGCGCGGGCCCTGGAGACCGCCGCCCAGTGCGTGATCGCGCAGACCGAGGCACTGCGGGCCCGGTTCGTCGAGCGGGACGGCGTCCTCAAGCAGGAGATCCTGCCTGCGGTGCGGTGGCGGCTGCCGATGGTGGACCTGTCCGGCTCCGCCGACCCCGCCACCGCCGCGGACGAATGGGCCGCGGCGGAGCACCGCGTACCCGTCTCGCCCGGCGACTCCCCGCTGTTCTCCACCGCGCTGCTCCGGCTGGGGCCCGACCACTTCCGCTGGTACCTGCGGTTCCTCCCGATGGTGATGGACGCCTTCAGCGCGGGCCTGCTCCTGCACCGGGTGGCCGAGGTGTACGCGGCCATCCGCGCGGGAACCGAGCCCGGGCCCAGCCCGTTCCGTTCGCTCCGGGCTCTGCACGCGGAACTGGACGAGTACTGGAAGTCCGCCAGGTACGACGACGACCGGGAGTACTGGCGCCGCCGTCTTGCCGGCGTGCCGGCACCGGTGCGCCTGGGGGCCGCCGGCCCCGACGCCCGGGCGTTGGGCGGTGCCGGCCTGGAACCACCGGCCGCACACCATATCCAGGCCACCGCGCAGGCCGCCGGTACGGCTTGGCCAGACCTCGTCCTGGCGGTGGTCGCGGCCCAGATCGCGCTCGAGCGGGACGTCCCGGTCGTGACTTTGACCGTACCGGTGTCCAACCGGTTGACCGCGCTGTCCCGCAGCGTCCCGACGTACCTGGCCAACCGGTACTTGCTGACCGTGGCGGTGTCCCCCACCATGACTTTCCACGAGCTGCTGCGCCGGACGGCCGAGCACAACCGGGCGGACGTCACGCACCAGCGCCTGCCGTGTGAACAGGTGCTGGCCGACCTCGGTGACCGGGGCGAGTCCTTCGGCCGGGGTGATCCGAGCGTGAACATCACCCCGTTCCACGCCGAGCTCGCCCTGCCCGGCTGCGCCACCACGATGCACCAGCACCGGCGCATGGGCGCCACCGGCTTCGATCTCTTCGCGTCCGGCAGCCCGGACGCCTCCGGGCTGCGGATCAGTCTCGTGATGCGGGTGGCCCCCGGCGACCGTGACCTCGTGCCGGCGCAGGAGGAACGCCTGCTGCGGCTGCTGAACCGGGTCATCGACAACCCGCACCGACCCCTGCGCGAAGCGGTGACACCGTGACCGGGCGCCGGCGACGCGGCCCGAACGCGGCCAGCCGCGCGAAGGGCCGGGGCGGCGGCCCGGTGCGGGTCGGACTCGTGGGCGCGGGACAGCAGGGAAGGACCCTCGGCCACGCCCTCATGGAGGTGGCCGGCGCCCAGCTCGTCGCGGTCGTGGATCCGCAGATCGGCTCGGCGCAGCTCGTCGCCGCGGAGTGCCACCTGCCGAGCTCCGCGGCCCGCACGAGGATCGGCGACTGCCATCGGTCCGATGCCGACGTGTGGATCATCGCCACGCCTCCGAACGCGCACCTGACGAACTTCGCCGAACTCCTGCGGCTGCCGGCCCGGCCGAGAGCCGTGCTCTGCGAGAAACCGGCGGCCTGGTCTCTTGGGGACGTCACGCAGCTGGTCAGCCTGGCGAAGAACTCCGGAGTGCACCTGCAGTTCGGTCTGCACCTCCTGTCGGCCATCCCGCCCGCTGTCCTGTCCTGGCTGGCTGCCGGGGGCCTGGGCCGGCTGGTGGACGTAGCCGGGACGTGGCTCCGGGTGGACGGTGATCCGGACTGGGGACATTTCCGCACCGGCCACTGCCCGGGCGCCACCTTCGATCTGGGCCCGCACCTGCTCGGGGTGATGTTGCCCGTTCTCGGGCGTCGATCACCCATCTGCGCCGTCACTTCGAAGATGGTTTCAGCCCTGGCGACACCGCTTCTCGAAGGTGGGCCCATCCGTCGCGACTCCTCGGCGGAAATAGCGATGTTCCGGTCCCGGCCCGGCGGTCTCGAAGGGGCGGGCACCCTGTCCGTCGCGTGGTCCGGCCGGGGAACCGGAGCCGAACTGACGATCCTGCTGCGGGGCACCGAGGCCACCTTCGCCATGCACCTGGACGAGGGGTGCGGCGACGCTGTGGTCCGCGTGCGGGTCGACGCGCGGTCAGCGCGGGCCACGGGGGTGGCGGGGACATGGGAGACACCGGCGCGGGAGTGCTACATCCGGCAGCTGATCACCCTTGTCGAGGCCGCCGACGCCGGCGTGGCGGCCTACGTGCCCCCCGGTGCGCGTGCGCAGGACGCGGTGGCGAGCACCCGGCTGATCACCGCCGCCTACCAGTCGGCGGACAAGGACGGAGAACTGATCTCGTGGTGAACCCCCCAGGCGAAGACGAGCTTGCGAAATCGGTCATCCTGACCGGACCGCGGCAGTTCGAGATCGTCCGGGAACGTGTCGGGCCGCCGGACCGCACCTCCGTCCTCCTGCGCGTGACGCGGACCGGCATTTGCTCGGGTGACCTCGACCGGTGGCGACTCGGAGCACCGCCGGTCCCGGTCCGCCTCGGGCACGAAGTCGAAGGGGTGGTCTGCGCACTGGGCGAGGACGCGCCCCGGGATCTCCTGGGGCGCCGGGTGACGGCCTGGGTCCCCGGTGGCGGCTACGCGCAATACGTGTCCGCGGAGTCGGAGCACGTCGTTCCCTTGGTGCCCGGGGTCGACGGCGTCCTGGTCGAGCCGTTGGCGTGCTGTCTGAACGCCTGGTCCTGCCTGCCCGCGGCCGGTGGGGAGACCGCCGTGGTGGTCGGGGCCGGGTTCATGGGGGAACTCATGACCAGGCTCCTGGACATGAGCTGGTTCACCCAGGTCGTTCAGGTCGGGCGCGGACCGTCGGAGCGCCGGCACCCGGCCGGCGCTCGAACCGGGACCGGGACCGTGGGCGAAGAGAGCGCCCGGGAGGTGGTCGGGCAGGCAACCGGGGGCCGGGGAGCGGACGTCGTGGTGGAACTGACCGGAACCCAGTCGGGTCTCGATCTCGCCGGCAGCCTCGTGCGGCGAGAGGGGACGCTCGTCATCGGCGGCTATCACCAGGACGGCCGGAGGAGTGTGGACCTCGGCGGGTGGAACTACGAGGCGATCCGCATCGTGAACGGGCACTTCCGCGACCCGAAGCGCGTGCTCGCCGCCATGCGCTGGGCCGCGAAGCTGCTCGCGCATTCTTCCGTGGGGCACGGCGATCTGTTCACCCACTGCCTCTCACTGGACGACATGAACGCGGGTTTCGAAAAACTCGGCGGACTGCGCGGAAACTACCGCAAAGGCGTTCTGGCCGTGCGGGACGAACCTGCGGATCCCCTGCCGTAACGGGAATTCCGGTGCCACCGGGTTCGCCGGCGCGATCCCGATCCGGGCGCTGTTGCCGAGACGAGGTGCGCATCACGGCCGGAAATTTCCCGATACGATGGGAAAGTGGTGGGGAGCCGGTGGGTCGGCTCCGGCCGGATCTCGTGCTGCCGCGACGCTTGGAGGAGCTGGTGGACGACGTTCGCGTGACCGTCTGTGCTCAGGATCCGATCACCCGGGCGGGCCTGGTGAACTGCCTGCAGGCGCGGTCCGGGGTGGTCGTGAACGACGGGCTGGACGGGGAACGGACCACGGTCGTCGTCGCGGCGTTCGACGATTTCACCCCGGAAGCCGTCGTCGAACTGCGGACCGTGACCGCCGGCTCCGCCAAGCCGGTCATCCTGCTGGTGGACGCGGCCGAAACGCCGGTTTCGCTGGCCGGGGCGGGATTTCGCGTGGTCGCGATCCTGCCGAGGGCAGCGGCGTCCGACGACCGGCTGGTGTCCCGGATCCACGCCGTCGCGGAGGGGACTTCGGATACCCAGGCGGACCTGGCCGGTCAACTGCTCGTGCAGACGGACCGGCTCCAGCGAGAGTTGCTCGGTCCGCCCGCGGCACGTGCGAGTGTGCTCGACCAGCGGGAGATCGACGTGCTCCGGATGATGGCGGACGGGCTCGCCACCCACGAGATCGCGCGCCGGCTGAACTATTCCGATCGCACCGTGAAGAACATCGTCTACACGGTCACCAGCCGGCTGCGCCTCCGCAACCGTTCCCACACAGTGGCCTACGCGATTCGAGCCGGGATCATCTGACCTCGCTCAGATGATCCCGTTGCGGATTCCGTGAGCGACCGCGTGCACGCGGTTGCGCAGCCCGAGCCGGGTGAGCATCGAGTGCAGGACGTTCTTCACCGTGCGTTCGGAGAACGCCAGCATCAGGGCGATTTCCGCGGTGTCCAGTCCGTCCGCGAGGAGCCGCAGCACGTCGGTCTCCCGGCGCGTGAGACCACTCAACGTGAGGTCCCGCGGAGCGAGCACGTTCTTGTGCAGCTGGGACAACGAGCGCAGCAGGCGTTCGAGGTGGGCGGGCGGAAGGCGTGCGTGGCCGCGATGGGCCTCACTGATCGCCCGCAGCAACCGGGCAGGGGTCGCCTCGGCCAGCGGCAACAGGATCGTGAGCCCGTTTTCGATCGCGGCCCACAGGTCGTCCTGCCGGACGTCGTCGGCGATCAGCACAAGCCGCCGGGACGAGGTCAGCACGTCTCGCAGGCCGGATCTCGCGGCGGCGACGACGACGTCGGCTCGGCCGGCGTCATCGAGCACTTCGATGCCCGGCCGGTTCCGGAGCTCGCTGAGAAGCCCGGTGCGCAGGAGCGGATCGGGAGCCAGCACGGTCACGCCGATCAGGGCACGCCGTACCTCCGGCGCATGGGTGCGCCCGGTCGTCGGGGCAGCTTGGGCGGACATGAGATCAACAAAGCGGTTCGGGGTGGCGATCGCAAGACCGGACGGGGGGCAGGTTTCCCGCGCGGGAAACCTGCCGGTAGCGGCACGGTGCGTTGTTCGTGCTTCCCGGATGCCCCTGCCGGCGGGACGTTGCCACTCGTCCGGCGGTCATCCCGGGCACGATTCACCGCCCGAACGGCGAACTGTGCCAGGACGGTCGCCGTGCCGCGGGGCAGCGGCCCATGCTGGCGACCGACATCGGAAGAAAGCCCGGAGGTGAACGAGATGCCGGCCGAGGAACTGCTCAGGGCGCTGGAACTCGAGGGAACCGCGGCCGGCGCCATGCTGGCACCCGGCGGCTGCGACGAGCGCGTCCCCGGGATCGCCGCCGAGCTGGATCGGTGCGTGGATCGGCTCGTGGCCGGGGTGGCCGAGCAGCCGACGCCGTACACGCAGACCATGTACGTCGATCTGCTGATGGGGTTGACCCTGACCGCCGAGTCCCTGCGCGCCCGGCACTCCGGTGACGGCGCGTCCGCCGTCCGCCACGCGGCGAAGGCGTCCGAGTGCCTCACGCGAGTCAGCATGCAAGACATGCGCATCGGGTGACGGCGCCGCTCGGTTCATCGGCCCGGCGAAGACGGTATGCGCTCCAGTTCGGCCAAAACTTCTTCACGACGCAGAGACACGTTCTGCTCCGTCAGCGCGTCCAGGGCGAGGTTCAGGCATTCGCGGGCTTTCGGGTACTCGCCGGCCTCACGCCACGCCGTGCCTTCGTGAAAAGCGATGGTGGCGGCCAGGTGAGCGCGATCCCCCGCGGTGTAGGACGTATACGCCGTCCGGGCCTCCCGGTAGCTTTCCGCGGCTCGTCGCCACTGCTTCAGCTCCTTCAACGTGTGGGCGATTTCTTCCACGACGAACCCGATCATCCACCGGCGGGATTCGGGCGAGGCTCCATCGCGGTGTCTCTCCGCGTCCTCGATCAGCTGCTGAAGCACCGCAAGCGCCTCGTCACAGCAGCCCGTCGCCCGCAGCACCCGGCCCAGCCGGTAGCGCAGAGGGGCCTGCATGGACCACCATCCGAACTCCTCGGCCAGCCGGGTGGACTCCAGCGCCTGCTCCCGCGCCTCCTCGAACCGCCCCAGCCGCATCAGCGTCGTGCCCAGGTAAGCATGTGCCCACGCCTGCTCCTGCCGGTCGTCCACCTCCTGCGCCACCGCGAGCGCCTCCTGGTGCGTGCGCAGAACCGGTTCGTCGTCCCCCCGGTCTCGCCGGGCCCAGCCGAGGAAGTTCAGCAAGGTGGCCAGGTCGCGCCGGCTCCCGAGCGTCCGCGCGGCGGCAACGCCGAGACCGAAGATGCGGTCCCAAGGGTGCCGCATGAACCGGGTGTCGGAGTACCAGTGCATCGCCTTGGCCAGCTCGAGCACATCGTGCTCCCGGCCCAGCCGCATCGCCAGCTCCTGCGCGGCCTGCCAGTTCCCGGCCTCCAGATCCAGCCATCCGGCCGCCTCGTCCTTCGAAGCGAACTGGTGGTTCTCCCGGGCGTCGGGAAAGAACTCCCGGCCGGCGGCGATCGCCGTGCCGAGGAGATGGTCGAGCACGGCGCCGGTCAGCCGCTCGCGCGCGGCCACCTGCTCGTCGGCCTCCAGGCGCTCCGCGGCGTAGATCCGGATCAGGTCGTGGAACTGGAAGCGACCCGTGGTCTGCGTGGCCTGGACGAGGTTGGCCTCGGCGAGCTCTTCGAGGTGCAGGCGCACCTGTGGCTCGGTCGCCGCCGAGACGACCTCGGCCAGCTCGATCCCGAAGTCCGGTCCGGGCACGGCCGCCAACCGGCGGAACAGGACCCGCGCCGCGGCCGACAGCCGGCGGTAGGAAATCTCGAAGGCGGAGCGGACCTGCAGGTCACCCGAGGACAAGGAGCTCAACCTGAGCCGCGCGTCGCGCAACTCGTTGACGAGGTAGGCGAACGACCAGTGCGGGCGGTTCGCCAGCCGGTTGGCCGCGATCCGGACCGCCAGCGGCAGGTGTCCGCACAGCCGGACCAGCTCGGCCGCCACCTCGGGCTCGGCTTCGACCCGAGCGGAGCCGACGGTCACCGAAAGCAGTTCGACGGCCGCCGCCCGGCTGAGCGGGTCCAGCCACAGCCGCCGGACGTGCTCCAGCCCGCCGAGCGCCCGACGGCAGGTGATCAAGGTCAGGCAACCGCGGCCGGTCGCCAGCAGCGGGCGAACGTGCGCTTCGTCGGTGGCGTTGTCCAATACCACCAGTACGCGGCGGCTGTCCAGCAGGACGCGGAGCAGGCTTGCCTGCTCCGGCTCCGAAGCGGGGATCTGGGCCGGCGTCACGCCGAGCGCACGGAGCAGCCGATCGAGTGCGCCGCGTACGGCAAGCGGCTGGTCATCCATGCCGCGCATGTCGACGAAAAAGCAACCGTCCGGGAATCGGTGACTCAGTTCGTAGGCCGCGGCGACGGCCAGCGACGTCTTTCCCACGCCCGGAGGTCCGATGACGGCGACGACGCCGCCGGCGGTCGCTTCCGCGCGCAACCGGGCGAGATCACGCACCCGCCCGACAAGGGACTGCACTCGCGGCGGAAGCGCACACAGTGCCGCCGCGGAGAGGTTCGGAACGCGACGCCGGCCTTCCTTCGCGGCCGCCAGGAAAAGCTCACGCTGCGTACCCGCCAGCGTCAAGGCAGCGGCGAGCACCTCGGCCGAGCGTTGCTTGGCTCCCTGGGCGCGGCCGCGCTCCAGGTCCCGCAGCGCGCGGATGCTCACCCCGGCGAGCCGGGCCAGCGCCGCCTGGCTGAGGCCGGCCGCCCGGCGATGGCTCAGCAGAAGCTTGCCGAACGCCGACGACTGCTCGTTCACCTCGTCCATGACCGTCCCCCTCGCCCGTCACGCTCCGTCGCCCCGGCAGAATCCCGGCACCGGGGAACCTGCCCCCCCTCCGCGCCTTGCTTCTTCGTACCGCAGGGTGCACGTCAGGCGGGAGCCTCGACCGTGAACACGGTGCGCGGTGTGACGCTCGCCGCCGGCCACAGCTCACCGATACGCGACAGCGGGTGCGTCTGCACGTCGAGAAAGAACTCGGTCGTGGCGGCGGCCTGCATCAGCTTGCCGATGATCCGCATGATGTCGCCGACCGCAACATTTCCGATCCCGCTGCCCAGGATGCGCAGATCCGTCGCTTTCAGCACCGACCCGGGCAGCGCCAGTTCCGCGCCCGCAGCGGAGCCGATTTGCACGAACCGCAGCGGCGAGCGTGATTTCCGGGCGTTCGTGGCAGCGAGCAGGCTCTGCGCGGGCGGTCCCCACAGGTAGTCGAGCACGACATCGACTCCGCGCTCGAACTCCTCCCGCAGGGCAGCCGTCAGGCGTCCCGGGTCGTCGGTCAGCGGGATGATCGCGTCGGCGCCCTGAGCGATCAGTGAATCGAGAACAGCCCGGTCGCGTCCCGTGGCGATCACGCGTTCCGCGCCCAGATGGCGCGCCACCTGCAGCGCGACGCGGCCGGCAGTACCGGTGGCGCCGTTCACCAGCACAGTCTCGCCCGGTACCAGCTCCGCACGCGTTTCCAGCGCGACCCACGAGGACATGCCGGGGTCGGCAAGCGCGGCCAGCGTCACGTCGTCGACGGTGTCGGGCACGGGTATGCACTGCGCCGAAGCGACCACGGTCCGCTCCGCCATCCCGCCGAACGGTGCACGCGGGAACAGGAAGTAGACACGACACCCGTCGTCCATCCGCCCGATCCCGTCGATGCCCACGACGAACGGCGGCCGCGGCGCAACGCTGAAGTGCCGCCCGGTGGCACGTACCTTCGTGAAGTTCGTGAGCGCGGACGCCGTCACCGCCACCCGGACTTCGCCCTCGCGCAGCACCGGCTCCTCGAACTCGCCGTAGACGGGATCCTGCCCCACCTCGCGGACCACAGCTGCCTTCATCGGACGATCTCCTTCATACGTTCTCCGACCACCCGGCCAGCGTGGCTCACGCACTCGTTCGACTTCCACTGTTTCTCCGTGTTGTAGCTTTTTCCACCGACCTAATAGAGTGATGGTGTGGTTTCCCACGGTCTTGATGATCTCGACCGCCAGATCATCCATGGGTTGTACATTGACGGCCGCACTACGTTCAGCCGGCTCGCACAGGTGGTCGGCCGGTCGGAACAGACCGTCGCCCGTCGCTATCGGCTGCTGCGCGAGCGCGGCGTGGTCCGGGTCGTCGGCCAGCCCGCAGGTGATCGCGTCGGCCGGTCGGACTGGATGATCCGGCTCCGGGTCCCGCACACCGCACCTGCGGTCGCGGCGGCGCTGGCCCGGCGACCCGACACAGCCTGGGTGTCACTGGCGACGATGGGTGCCGAGGTAGTGTGCGCTTTCCGCGATTGCGGAGCGACGCCACAGAATCAGACCTTCCTGGGAGATCTGCCGTCCCACTGGGGTGTCACCGCCACCCACGCCTACCGGGTACTGCATGTCTTCTTCGACGGTGCCAGGCCACCGACGACCGTCGCCACCGCTTTGTCACCTCGACAGATCGGGCAGCTGCGTCACCGAGCCACGGTGCCGGCCGGCGACACCGCTTTGCGCGAGCTGGACTGGCCCCTGGTCGAGGCATTGGCCGACGACGGGCGGGCGACGTACCGGCAACTGGCCGAGCGGACACACTGGCACGAGTCGACCGTGCGGGACCGCATCGGCGAACTCCTCGACGCCGGACTGCTTGGCTTCGACCTCGACATCGACACGGCAGTACTGGGCATCGCGACCAGGGCGATGCTCTGGTTGTCGATCTCACCGGATCGACTCGACACCGTGGGACGCGCTCTCGCCGACCACGCCGAAGTATCGTTCGCCGCAGCGAGCACGGGCGCGGCCAACCTGATCGCCTCGATCAGCTGCCCCGACGACGCCGCCCTGTACGCCTACCTCACCGGCAAGGTGGCCGCGCTCCAAGGCGTGATCGACGTCGAGACCGTCCCCATCGTTGCCGCGGTCAAGCGCCACGTCAGCGTTGACGACGCGTGGGTAGCGGTGCTGAGCCGCCGCTGACACCGCGGCAGGCGGTGTCGCACATGATCACCGGGCGAGAAGAATGCGAGATCGCGTCGTCCGTCCGGTGGACTCATCAGCCTTGCCCTGATGACAAGGACTACAGCCACGCGTCTGGCCGTCCGGGCTCGGCCCGGCATCCTCACTGACCGACCCCGCCATCGATAAGCGACCCCGAGACTGTTCCGACCCGTCCGCACGACTCGACGCACTGGGATACGGAGATGCCGTAGCGCCACGGCCTTGGCCGGAAGGAGTCGATCAGTTCCCGGGTTGGGGAGCCGAGCCCGGTTGCCGTGGTGTAGCCGGGTGCGAACTCGAGGTTGGCGTTCGCGTACTGCCCGGGAGTCACCAGGGTCACGGCGCCGCGGCGGCTGACGGCGAAGGCGATGGTGTTCGGGGTGCCCGCCGGGTTGTCGTGGATGCCGTGGAACATGTGGTGGCGGGCGTAGAGAGCCGGGTTGGCGAAACCGAGCGGACCGTGGACCTGCACGAGAAGGGCTTCGATGCCGGCGAACAACGGGGACGCCAGGCTGGTGCCGCCGCCGTTGTCCTCGGTGTAGCCCAGGGTGCCGCTCAGGTCGTACCCGGTCGTCCCGATGAGCAGGCCGAGGTCCGGGTCGGCGAGGGCGGAGACGTCCGGGACGGTGCGCATCGGCGGGGTGCCGGCGAAGGTCGCGGGTACGACGTCGTGTTGGTAGAAGGGCTGCCCGAACACGGTGCTGGTGCCGCCACCGGTCGCACCTCCCTGGTAGCCGGGTGGTTCGTATTCCCAGCGGGTGCCGTCCGCCGCCAGGTCCGTGCTGTCGGTCGCCCAGACGACTTCCCCCTGGTACCTGTTCCGCGGGCCGATGGCCAGGGTGGTGCCGCCCACCCCGGTGACCCAGGGGCTGGACGCCGGATACTCGACGGACCTCGCCCCGTCGACGAGGCCACCGCCCGAGTCGCCGCTGGCGAAGGTGACCGTGATGCCTTCGACGGCCGCCTCCTGGAACAAGCGCTCGTACGCGGCGATCGCGTCGGGCGCCCAGCCGGGGGTGCGGCCGACTGTGATCGAGCCTGAAACGACATCTGCCAGGCGCTGCTCCACGATGGTCCCGATCCCGTCCAGCACCCGGTCTCCCCACGTGGCCGCGGAACCGACCACGTAGGCGATGTTCGCTTCCGGGGCCATCGCGTGCGCGGCCTGGATGTCCATACCGAACTCGCCGCTGGCTTCGCTCGTACCGGCACCGGGCGCGACATACGCGGCGAACTGACCTGGCGCGAAGGGAGGCTCGCCGTGTTCCGCGGCGAAGCGGTTCGCGTCGGCGAGGGCGTTGACCGCGTAGGTGGAGCCGACGATACCGATGGTCACGCCCTTGCCGGTGAGCCCGGTGCCGGTGATCCCGTAGGCGTCGCGTACCTGCTTCGGCGTATAGCCACACGGGGCCCACTGGACGGGATGCCCGTAGGCAGGCGGGAGTGTGGTGGCGGGAGTGTCACCGAAGTAGGCGGGGCAAGGGCTGGACGGCGTATCGGCTCGGCCGGCGACTTTCTCCGGTGCCTGTGCCCCCGGCTCCGGCGGAGGATCGTCGGCGGGGGGCTTGGTGGGTTTGTCGCCGGCGGTGAGCCCGGTGACGGCGAGTACGTCGGCTGCCACCGCGGCGGGCACGGTGATCGGATCCACCGCCGCGCGGAATTGTCGTTCCCCGGAGGTGTAGTTCGCGAACCGCGTGCCGAAGGCGGAGGCCGCCTGGGCCACCGTTCCGTGCACGACGACGCCCCGGGAGCCGGCCAAGTCGATCGACAGCCCGGTGCCGCGCAGCCAGGTGGTGACCGCGTCGATCCGTTGCTGTGTGGGACCGAAGCGGCCACGGGTCTGAGCGGGTGTCAGGAAATGGCCGTAGCGGGGGTCGGCCGGGTCGGATATCGCGCGCGCGTAGCCCGCCAAGCCGTTGGCGTCGCCTTTGAGGAACACCCGGGCGGTGAGCTGCGTGGCTGGATCGGTCGGTCCGATTCGAATGCCCTCACGAACCATTTGGTCGGCCACGGTGTCGGTCGGATGTTCCACGGGCAACCGATCCGGCTGGTCCGCTCGAGCGGCGCTCGCCCCAGGAAGGCTGACGACCGTGGTGATGAGGCACCCCAGCATCGCATAGAGGTGGTGTTTCTTCCGCATTTCTCTCCTTGGCGACGAAGGTTTGCACGCCCGCACGGTCAAAGCCGGGTTTCGGTCAGAACTTGCCCGCCGCGATGTCGGCGACCTTCACCCGTGACGACTCGTAGGCCGCTGCGGGCGAAGGCTTCTCGCCTGGGGCGGTCTTGCTGTTCTCGGAGCGGATCGGCAGACCGGTCCGCGCATTGATCGTCAGCACATATTCGGAGTGCCCGGCGAACAGTGCTGATCCGGCCGTCAGGTTCAGCACGGGCTGTCCGTCGACGGTCGCCTTCGTGACACTGACCTCCGGAATGGCGGACGTCAGGCGCAGCACGCCCGCCCGGACCTCGGGATTGGCCGCACCCACAACGCGCGGCCGCGATCACCGAGGAATCGGAGGAGCTGGAGAGGTTGTCGCCACCGGCAACCGCCCTGGTAAGAGCACTCGGCGCCTCCGCGAAGAAGATCTCGCCCTTGTCGGTGTACAGGTTGTACGTGACGTAGGGTTTTCCGTCGGTCGCGGTCGTGCTCCTGATGACCAGCGAGGCCCCAATCGCCGGGCCGGGTAAGCACCGGGCGCGACCTCGTGGCGGCAGATCACCTCCATCAAGGCGTTCCCGTCGCCGTTCAGCGAGTTGCTGATGAGTTCCGCGTCTGACGCCATGCAGCTCCTCGGTCCGCCTTGCCCTTCCACCCCCTGCTTGCCAACCGGCCTCGAAAGTGTTCAGCAGGTCGTTCCGGCCGACCACCGTGGCGGGAGCCGCACAGGCCGGTGATGCCGCCCTGGCGGCCCGGTACCGCAATCCCGGCATGGTGCTCGGCGCCGCGGTGGCCGCGGTCCTGCATCCGGGTTCGGCGTGGTGGTGGCTGCGCTGACCGCTGCAACGGCGCTGCCACCATCACGCCGAACCGGCCGGCCACGGTGGCGCTGACCCGCGTCACATTCGACCGCGTCGCGGCCGCCGAAGCCGCGATCCGCGAGACGGCCGTCGGAACCCTTTACGGCGAGCGCTGAACCCTTCCAGCGCGCGAGCGGCCAAGCCGAGCGCGAAGGGTCGCGACAAACCCGAGTCCAGTACGCAGACCGACGATCACCTGCGCGGCCCAGGTCGACGCGCCAACGCTCAGCTCAAGACCTGGCGCGCTGCCATCACCTAGACTCGCTCCGCCGGCGCCGGCGCGGCCTCGACCCCCAAGTGCGCCTTGACGAACGCGGCCGCCGCGTCGAGAGCGACATCGGCCTCGTCGACCATCGCGGCGAAACCCTGGAAGACGTGCGGCAGGCCGGGCCACACCTGCAACTGGACCTCGATGTCGTGCTCGGCGGCGCGGGCGGCCAGCCGCACGGCGTCGTCGAGCAGGATCTCGTAGGACCCGACCTGTACGAGCAGCGGCGCCACCCCGGTCAGGTCGGCGAAAACGGGACTGGCCAGCGGCGTCGCCGGGTCAGTGTCGCCGAGGTAGTCCAAGGCACGTCGACCGAGGCCGTCCGCGGTCAGCGCGGGGTCCACAGCGGCCTTGCCCGCCGCGGAGCCGCCGGACACGGTCAAATCAGCCCACGGCGAGAAGACCGTGGCCGACGACGGCTGAGGCAGACCGGCGGCCTTGATCGCGACGAGTGTCGCGGCGACCAGACCACCGCCGGCGGACTCGCCCACGAACGCGATCGCGGCGCTGGGCGTGCCCTGGTCGAGCAGCGCCCGGTAGGCGGCCACCGCGTCGTTGAGGGCGGCCGGGTACGGACTCTCCGGCGCGAGCCGGTAATCCACCGAGATGACGCGCGCACCGGCGCGGCGGCCCACATCAGCGGCCAGCCCCGCGCCGTCGGCGGCGGAACCGAGGGCGTAGGCGCCGCCATGGAAGTAAAGGATCACTGTCGACGGGTCGATGTGGGGCGTCTCCACGGTGAGGACCGGGACGCCGCCGAGCTCGCCGGGGTTCGTCGAGACGTCCTCGGGTAGCGGCACTGACGCGATCATGTCGTGGAAGATCACGCGCTGCTCGCCGATATCGCCACCGATGTCAAGCGGGGCGTGCCGCAGGATGTCCAGCAGAGCCTGGCGTTGGTCATGCGTCATGGTGATGTCCTTTGTGGTTGCGGGGCAAGGGAACCGGACTTGTGGTCAGGGTGGCCACGGTCGTGGCGGGTGTCGCGGTTGCGGATCACGCGGTGGTCGTCAGGACGATCTTGCCCCAGATCCGGCCGGCTGCGCTCAGCTGGTGCACCATGGCGATTTCCGCGAGCGGGCTGTCGCGAGCACTGTGGCACAGGTCTGCTTGGCCGGTCTGCGAGCACGTGCCCGGCTACCGGGCGGGGCCGGGCGGCCTCCTCATGGCGCGGCACCTCGGGACAGCCGTACTGGCAGAAGAGCACCGCCTTCATGACATCCCCAGGCCAGTCGGGGACATCGGAAACCGCTGGCGCCTCGGAGCGTTGACAGTCCAGTCAGCCGGACGATATCGTCCGGTTAATGAGTATGGCCTACCTCGCACAACCCGAGCAGCAGCAACAACTCGACTGGCTCAACGGTAGTACGCTGGCGATCCTGCTGGACGCGGCGGCCACCGACGGCCAGCTGATGATGGGCCGGTTCGACGTCAGCGAGGGCGAGGCTCCGCCCTATCACCAGCACCTGCATGAGGACGAGATCTTCCTGCTGATCAAGGGCACCGCGCTGGTGTGGTGCGACGACCAGGAGTACGAGCTTGCCGAAGGCGGTGTCGTGTTCCTGCCCAAGCGAGTTCCGCACGGGTACCGCATCACCTCGAAGAAGGCCGACCTGCTGATGATCAACACGCCGGCCGGCATCGAGGGCATGTTCCGCGAGACCGGCCGGGACAAGTCCACCCCGAGGCCGCCCGGCTTCGAGGTGACGCCCGACCCGGCGATCGCCGGCAAGTACGGCAACATCGTGCTGGGCCCGCCGCGCTGACCTCCGCCGTTCGCCGTCAGCCCGAAGGCCACCACGCCCCAGTGCCTGGCCCTCGACGAACTCCCATGCCACGACTCGCTCGACGTCGGCGCCCTCGTCGAGCAGAGCGTGATCGTCCACGAGATGATCTCCGCCGCACCGCTGCGCGAGGACGTCTCGGCCAAGCTGAGCGACCTCGGCGACGTGACCGTGGAAAATCCGGGAACCGACCCGTCGGTCGCCGTACTTTGTCTTCCACGGCCGCACCTCCGTCTGCGCTCGACGACGCCGACCGCGAGGAACGAGCAAATACCGCCGGTGAATGGGCCCGGCGGCGAATGGACCCCGTACTGCGGCGACGTCCGGGTTGTAGAGCCCGGTCAGCATCCGGTTGATCAGCTCTTGTAGGTGATCTGGTGCGTCTCGCCGCGCAAATCCGGGTAGTGACTGGTCTTCCGGGGCTGCGCTGCCAGCAGTCGCTCACGAGCCGGGATCGGCCGGGGTTCAGGCCGGTTCCGACCGCGCGCAGCCGGAACCGGCCGTCCGGCTCCACGCCCGCGGTGAGCTCGCCGCCGACGTCCGCGACCTTGCGGCAGAGTTCGGCGGCGACATGCTCCTTCACTCAATCGATCCACCACTGATGATGACGTCGAATGCCGCATCGAGGATCCTTCGGGGATCGGCCGAGCGCAAGGCGAAGTCGATCGCGTCGAGCACCAGATGGGCGATGATCACGGGTCGTGGATCCTCCGGTGAGATGCCGGCCTGTTCGCGAATCGCCTCGGCGAGGACGTCCTCGTGGCCCATCCACGTCCTGCGCCAGTACTCCGACAGATCGCGGTTACCGGCGACAAGGGCGATGAAGCTCTTGGTGTTCGGGTCGGTGGCGGCTACAGCCCGCTCTATCCGGGTGTGGGCGTAGGCACGCAGAGCATCGAGAATGCCAACGCCAGGACCGCGGTCGGCCACCGTTCGGACGAGCTCCGCCGAAATTTCGCTCCCGCGGTCAACGACCAGCGCTTCCTTCGTCGCGAAGTGGTTGAGCAGCGTCGTGGGGGACACGTCAGCAGCGGACGCGACGTCCCGCACGGTCACGTTCTCGTACCCCCGCGCCAGAAACAACTCGAGCGCAACGGCTGAGATGTGGGCACGGGTCGCCGCTTTCTTGCGCTCCCGGCGTCCTGTCTGGGCCAGTTCAGCATCCACGATCCGAGCTTACTGGTGAGATGCCGGCAAAACGTGGTATGGTACCAATATTGGTATTGTACCAGTTTCGGACTCTTGCGGAAGGAGCTTCCATGGACACGGACGTCGTCATCGCGGGCGCTGGGCCTGCTGGATTGATGCTCGCGACCGAACTGGCCCTCGCGGGAGTGGGGGCCATCGTGGTCGAGACGCTCAAGGCACGCTCAGGGCAAAGCAAGGCGACGAACCTGCAACCCCGAACCGCTGAGATCTTGGAAATGCGGGGCCTGTTGACGGGTGTCGACGAACGGTCGATCGGGAGAGTTGAGGGCGGGGAGTTCGCCGGAAACACACTCGACTACGCCGCACTCGACAGCCGGTATCCGTACCAGATGGGCGTTCCGCAGGCACGCGTCGAGGAAATCCTCGAGGATCGGCTGGCCGAACTCGGGCGGGAGGTTCGCCGGAACTGGCAGCTGACCGGATTCGATCAGGATGACGACGGTGTCACCGTCCATGGCCCCGAACAACTGCGAGCACGGTACCTGATCGGATGCGACGGCGGCCGCAGCACGGTACGCGAGCTGCTCGGCGTCGAGTTCGCCGGCACCGACGCCACTCGATGGACCGCCGTAGCCGACGTCGTATGCGGCCCAGGTACGGCACAGCCACCGGTCGGCTGGTCACTGGCGGGCATGAAACCTCGTCGCCGGGCGGACGGGACCTTCGCCCGCATGGTGCCTCTCGGGGAACCAGGGCTGTATCGGTTCGTCTATTCCGATGCGCCAGAAGGAGATATCACGGCCGATGACGTCGCCGACCGGTTCCGACTTTTCTACGGCGACGAGTACGAGCTCATCGATGTCCGGTATGCGTCCAGCTTCAGCGACGCCGTTCGCCAAGTGGCCAAGTACCGCGTCGGCCGCGTGTTCCTGGCCGGCGACGCCGCACACGTTCATCCGCCGGTCGGGGCCCAGGGAATGAACCTCAGCGTTCAGGACGCGTTCAACCTGGGCTGGAAACTGGCAGCTGTCCTTTCCGGCCGGACATCCGAGGATCTGCTCAACACCTACGAGAGTGAACGACACCCCGTGGGCGCCCGCGTGCTGGCCACCATCCGGGCACAGTCCGCCTTGCAAGGCCCGGACCTCGAGCGCAAGACGCTGCGCGAGATCCTGGCCATGCTGCTCAACGTTCCCGACGCCAATCGGGTGGCCGCCGACATGATGAGCGGTCTGGACATCGACTACGGCGGCGCCGGCCACGTCGGAGGTCGACTTCCCGACTTCAAAGTGGACAAAGGCTGGGCGAGCCGGCTGTTCCACAAAGGCCAGGGTGTCCTGCTGGCCCACGACGAGAAATTCCTCGCCCCCGCTGCGCCATACCGGGATCGGATCGCCGCCACGGTGACGGACACGTTGCCCTGGGACGATGTTCAGGCAGTTCTGATCAGGCCGGACGGATACGTGTGCTGGACCGCTCCTGGCGAAGAGATGACAGGCGCGTTACGGAAATGGTTCCAGACCGGTGCATGAGGCGTGCAGGCCGGGTGACGCCCGGCACGCCACTGGGACGGGCGAAGGCGGCAGGTCTCACCGCAGAACGAGGAACCATCAACGGCGGAATCCAAACCGCTGCAACCAAGAGGAGCATCGCGATGCGAGTAGCAGAAAATCTCGAGATGTTGGCTGTGCACACGCAGGTGATGGGCGTTCCGCGTGTGTTCCACCCAACCCTGATGTGGGACAAAGAGAATGTCGTCCTCATCGACACCGGAGTACCGGGCAGCCTGGAAGAAATCAGGAACCAGGCCGAGGCCGCCGGTGCTCCGTATGCCAGGTTGAACCACATCGTGTTCACGCAGCAGGACATCGATCACATCTCGGGTGCGGCAGAGCTTCTTGCCGGGCATCCCGGCGTGGCTGTGCACGCCCATGAGAAAGATGCGCCCCACATCCGGGGTGACAAAAAGCTGAGCCGGCTGACGGACGCGTTCATGGAGCGCATTTCCGACCGCTCCGAGGAGGAACAGGCCAGGATCCTGCGAGTATTCGACAACGCCGCCACGCCGGTGGACCGAGTCCTGCGCGATGGTGACCGACTTCCGTTCTGCGGCGGAGTGACAGTGATCCACACCCCGGGCCACACGGCCGGTCACATCTGCCTCTACCACCATGCAAGCAGGACCCTCGTCGCCGGTGACGCGCTGAACATCCTGCACGGAGAGCTGGTCGGTCCAAACGAGGATCCGATGGCCGAGGACGGCGTTGTGGCGGAAGACGCCGTTTCTGCTCTCGAGAAGCTCACGGAGTACGACATCGCCGCCATCATCACCTATCACGGAGGCCTGTTCGACGCCGAACCCAACAAGAACCTCGATGAGGTCATCGCCCACCGAAAGCTGTACAGCTACAGGCGATAGGAATGAGGTGCCGGCTGGCGGTGCGGCAGCGGTTCTCCGTCGTGCCGGCGTGAAGCCACTGGCTGTCCTGTGCGCTCTGCTTGCCGACGCACCGGAGCCGATCGGTGGCGCGGACAGCTGCTGTGTGCGAGTGACGGCACGAACATGTCGAACCCCGCGAGCCAGCCGGCTTCCTCGGTCGTGCGCAGTTCCCAGATCGCGAAGTGCGTCCATCTTCTGCCAGCCGGGCAGGGTTACAGGTGCGTCGGGCATGCGCCGGCTGGTATCCGGGCCCCATCTGCCCGTGTCAGTGGGCACGTCGTCGCGTTGCCTGGAAGCTGCTTGTCTCATTCGACTCGGGCACCGCACACCGATGGGACGGCGTTGATCAACCTGGACGGCCCGTCCAAACTTCGTCTCTCGCTCACGATCCCGGCCACGTTGCCCGCGTGATCTTGCGGGCGCCGCGTACCGGTGAGGGACGCATCGGCATCCCGCATGGCCCGGAGCGACCGGGGTTCCCGGCAGTGCCGGCGGCGTAGGTCGCAGGGCACGGCGTGAGATGCCCGCGAAAGCGCTCCTTCGACTACTTGCCTATCCGGAAAGAAGTGAGTACTTTCCAAGTAGGCAAGTAGTCGAAGGAGGTAGTCATGGACGAGCAGCAAGCAGCGGAAGCCCTGGCCACGGTTCGGGCACACGAGGACCGGACCCGACGGGCGGCACGCCTGCCGTGGTGGGTCTATGCCGCGGTCTTCGTGCTGGCCGCCGGGGGAATGGCGCTCAACGACGTGATCAGTCTCAGTGGCGCGAAACTCGTCGCCGTTCTGGTCCTGGTGGTGCTGGCCGTGGTGTTCGCGACCAGTCGCGTGAACGGTCCGGCGCCGCTGGGTAGGGTGCGCGGCGTGCAGCGCCGTCAGCCTTTCGTCCCGTGGGTCTTCGGTGTCGTGGCCTTCATCGCGGGTCTCGGCGCGTGGCTGATCTCCCGCTACGGCAGCGAGGTCACCCACGACCTCGCCGACGCCGTCGGCCTGCCCGGGTATCCCAACACTGTTGCCGGGGTGCTCTACGGCGCCGCGTTCACCGCGCTGTTCGCCCTTTCGCAGCTGCTGCTCACGGTGGCCCAGCGGCGGCAGCCCGCATGACAGCTCCACCACCGTCCGGACTGGACCGCCTGCTGTCGGATCCGACGCGGCTGGCGATCATGTCGGTGCTGTGCGCGGCACAGTGGTGCGATTTCGCTTTTCTGCGGGACGCGGTGTCCCTGTCGGACTCCGCGCTGTCCAAACAGCTGACGACGCTGAAGAAGGACGGGTACGTCGAGCAGCGGCGGACGTATGCCGGGCGGGTGCCCAAGACGTCGGTCCAGGCCAGCGACGGGGGCCGGCAGCGGTTCCTCGCGCACGTCGAGGCGCTGCGGATGATCGTGGAGCGGACCCGCAGTCCGCAGACCGGATAGCTGTTGCCGGCCTGCTGACAGCGGTGTCCGAGCCAGGTGGACGCTGGATATCCGGGTTTCTCCATCGCGATCAGTCATCCTGGGCGGGAGCACCTTCGAGGGTGCCGCCGAAGGTGCCGATCCCCTCGGTCAGCAGGTCGAATGCCTCGTCGATCACCCGTCCCTGGTCCATGACGACGGCCGAGGCCGGTTCGCCGGCGATGAGCCGGCGAACGGGGGTGACCACGACGGTGGTCGCCGCGGCCAGGAGCAGGCGGGCGACCAGGTCGGCGCGGACCGGATCGCCGGTTTCCTCGCTCAACTCGCGGGCTACGGCCGATTCCAGGTACTCGCGTTGTTCCCGGGCTCGCGAGAGCAGCGCGGGACTGGCCGCGATCAGGTGACCGAACTTCGCCATGCCGGGCGCGGCGGTGGACAGCACGTGTCGCTGGGCCAGCAGCCGGTGCATCAGCCCCCGGACCGCCTCGACGACGGACTGACCAGGCGGACGGTGCCGGAGGGCGTCGACGAGCAGTTTTTCGGCCTCTGCCTGCAGATCCAGGAGCAGGTCCTCCTTGCGCGGGAAGTAGTTGGTCACCGTGGCCTTGGCGACGCCGGCCGCCTCGGCGATCTCCACGACCGTCACGGCCTCGAACCCGCGCTGAGCGAACAGACGTGTCGCGACATCGGAGATGTGCTGCCGGGCCTCCCGCTTCTTGCGTTCTCTCAGTCCCTCGCGCATGGTCGAAAACCATACCAGGACCAAACTTGACACGATCATAATTTTAGTATCATCATAGTTTTATGGATGATGATGTGGTGGTGGCCGGCGCCGGCCCGGTCGGGCTCCTGCTCGCGGCCGAGCTGAGCCTCGCCGGCGTTTCCGTGACCGTGCTGGAACGCCTGACCGAGCAGAACCAGGCCCTCAAGGCAGGCGGGATCAACGGGCGCAGCAACCAGCTGCTCGCCCGCCGCGGGCTCGGCGCCCGGATCGCCGCGGAAGCCGCGAAGTACGGTGATGGATTCGCCGCGTTCACTCGCGAGCGCACCGCCCCCGGCGCCAACAGCCGGCCGCGAGCCCGGCTCGGCGGGCACTTCGCGGGGCTGCTCCTGAACACCGAATCGGCCCTCGAGGTCCCGCCCGCCACCGCCCTGCCGCAGCAAGCGCTGGAGCGGCTGCTCGGCGCGTGGGTGGCCGAGCTCGGCGTACCGGTGCTGACCGGCCACGAGGTCACCGGCCTCAGCCAGAACACGGACGAAGTGACGGTGCGCGTGCGCACGAGCGAGGGCACGAAAGCCATCCGGTGCGCCTATCTCGTCGGCTGTGACGGCGGCCGCAGCACCGTTCGCAAGCTCGCGGGGTTCCCCTTTCCCGGTACTGACCCGTTGACCACCGGTTACCAGGCGGCGCTCACCCTGGACCCCGCCGTGCCCCTGCCCACCGGCTGGCACGCCACCGACCGCGGGCTGTACGCCTACGGACCGAAACCCGGCCGGATCCTCGCCGTGGAATTCACCGGCCCGCCCGCCGACCGCGATGCCCCGGTCACTCAGGCCGAGTTGCAGGAAGCACTGCGCCGCATCAGCGACACGGACGTGATCGTCACCGAAGTCGAATCGGCGGCCAGGTTCACCGACAACACCCGCCAAGCGGCGACCTACCAAAGGGGTCGCGTTCTGCTGGCCGGCGACGCCGCACACGTGCATCCGCCGTTCGGTGGCCAAGGCCTGAACATCGGCCTGCAGGACGCCGCCAACCTCGGGTGGAAGCTGGCCGCGACCGTGCGGGGGTGGGCACCGAGCGGGTTGCTGGACAGCTACACCACCGAACGTCACGCGGTAGCCGGACAGGTACTGGAGAACACCCGCGCCCAGATCGCGCTCATGCGACCGGACCCGCACAGCCGCGCGATGCGAGCTCTGTTCGCGCAGCTCCTCGAAGCCGACGTGACTCTGACCGACTTGCTGGGAGCCCGGCTGCAAGGCCTCGACGTCCGCTACGACGCGGGCCCTCGGACTCACCCGTTGACCGGGCGTTACCTGCCCGACCTCCCCGGCCTGGCAGACGCCATGCGGCTGCCCCGGCCGGTGCTGGCCGAGCTGAGTGACTCGGCGGGGTTGGGTGCTGTCGTCGAAGGATGGAGTGACCGGGTCGACCTGCGTCGCCTACCCGCGGTGCCTGGCGTGACCGCGTTGCTGCTCCGCCCGGACGGCTACGTCGCCTGGGCCGCGGACGGCGCCCCGGACGTGGCTTCGCTTCACGAAGCCCTGACCACGTGGTTCGGCGAACCACGCTGAGCGATTCCGTCGGCTTGTTCCTCGGGCGCGATCGTGCTGCCCCGGCCGCGGCGATCGGGATCCTAATCCGTCGCCGGTTCAGCAGTCTGATCCGGCTGGCCGGTCC
Source organism: Amycolatopsis balhimycina FH 1894 (assembly GCF_000384295.1). Lineage (NCBI taxonomy): Bacteria > Bacillati > Actinomycetota > Actinomycetes > Pseudonocardiales > Pseudonocardiaceae > Amycolatopsis > Amycolatopsis balhimycina. Next base: position 2,015,745 of record NZ_KB913037.1, read on the forward strand.
GGTTCAGAAGGCCGGCGAGGTAGATGTCGGCATGGCGGCGAGCGGTGGATTTCCAGTCCGGCACGTGGGGCAGGCCTTGTGCCAGCAACGCGCCGAACGTGACGATGTCCGCTCGGGTGACCTCGATCCGGATCGAGCCGTCACCTTTGCCCCGTTCGAGGATCGAGCCCAGCGTCCGATGGGCCTCGTCTCGCAGTGCGACCGTGGCCTGGTCGTTGATGACCGGCCCGCCGTGCATCGGGAGCACAAGGTCCGTTCCGTGCGCGATGGTCCGCTCGAGAAAGAAGCGAATCCCCTCGATCGGCGGCCCGTCGAGGGCCGCGGCTCGCCGGGCGGTCTCCAGCACGAGCTGGAAGGACCGGTGCGTCAACGCGCTGAGCAGCGCGTCCCGCGACGGGAAGTGGCGGTACACGGTCCCGACGCCGACCCCGGCGTCCGCCGCGATGGTGGCCATCGGAACCGCGGTCCCTTCCCGGCGGACCGCGACTGCAGCGGCTTCCAGGACCCGGTCGCGGTTGTCGACCGCATCGCGCCGCAGCTCCCGCCGCCTGCCGGGCTCGTCCCGTTTCCCGCTCACGGCACCGATCATTGCAGGCCGGTGCTCCGCCGGCGTCATTGACAGCAGATCGCGTGTTCCGGCCCCGATCGCCGTCGATCCGGTCTGTACGAATCTCTGGAAAGCAGGACCGTTGTGACGTTCACCGTCGACCCTGAGGCCGGTGAGGGCGAGCTGTATCTGTGCGGTCAAGACTGCTATTCCAACAAGATCGTCGGCTGCTCCATCGCCACGCACATGCGGGCCTCACTCGCCGTCAGCGCGCTGCGTAACGCGATCGCACTGCGCGACCCGCACGGTGTCGTGGTCCACTCCGACCGCGGATCCAATTCCGGTCGGCGGCCTGCCGACGTCTGCTGCGCGGCCATGGGCCGAGCGGGTCGATGGGCCGGGTCGGGGCGGGCGTGCGGTGACAACGCCGCGATGGAATCGTTCTTCTCGTTGCTGCAGAAGAACGTCCTCGATACCCGGCGGTGGCGCACCCGGGAGGCACTCCAGTCGGCGATTGTGCCGGGTCGAGACGAAGTATCACGCAAACGCCGCCAACGCACCCCTGGGCAAGCTCACCCCGGTCGAGTTTGAGGCCATCTCCACCACCGCAGCAGCGGCCTGAATCTTTACCGTCTCGATGCCCACGTCAGCCAGGCCCGCGTCACACGAGATCATAAACTGTCCAGCCCGGTCGCGGATGAGAAACCTGAAGTCATCAGCGCGACATCGGCGGTCGTAGTCCAGCGCCACACCCAACCGAACCACGACCAGCGACACATCCTCGAATGCAACACGAAGCGTAGCAACACGACGATTTTCCGGGGAAGCAGCGGGGGTTGAGGCCAGTTGCCGACAGCCAGGTCGTCGCTGAGCTCGGCGAAGGAGCGTGCGGCTTGGCGGCGCCAGACCAGGCGTCACCAAGCTCGAACCTGACCGAGCACGAAGCACACGCGTCGCCACAGCGCTACGAGACTCGGGAAAGCACCCGCATCCCGGAATCGGTCAGTCGTTGCCTACTCGGCTACGGTGAAGGTCGGCTTCGCGCTGTCCGAGCCGTACCTGAGGTAGGACACAAGCTGCTCCCCCAGCTCACGTTCCTCAGCTGGGTTCGCGGGCAGGGGCCAGCGCAGTTTCCGGTAGAGATCCAGCCGGTGAAGATCGACCGCGGCCTCGATCAGTTCGGCGTGGGTTCGCGCCGCCCCGTGGACGACGGTGCGTTGCAGCAGCACCGCGGCGGCGATGCCCAGCGGGGCCACCCACCACACCCACGGGCCGAGAACGACGAGCAAAAGGCACCAGAATACCGCCATGACCGCCCGCTCCAGCGCGTTCACGGCGGCGGTGATCTCCTTCTGGGTGGGTTCCGGCATGACGAGGAACAGGTGCGGCCAGATCGCGACCGGGTCGAGGCCGTACTTGTCGATCGGCCGGGTCTGGGCGGCACGCACCAAGTTGCCGAGCGTGGTGGGCAGGTACCGGTCGGACTCGCTGGGCAACTGCCGAAGCCGCCGATCCAGCCGGGCGTCGGTGCGTTGTTCTCGTTCGAGCTCTTGCATCGCTCCGGCGTCGCGGTCGGCGGCGCTCGTGATGCGGCGCACCAGACGCGCTCGAACGGGGTCCAGCCAGGTCGGCCAGTATCCTTGCAGCCATCTGAGGACCTGCGGAGTCATCGCGAGAACGACGACGGCGACCAGTGTCACGCCGACCAGAACGGCCGCCGTTGCCAGGCCCTGTTCGAAACCGGAGCGTCCCGTCAGCCATCGCGTCGTTCGGGCGATGAGGGCCCCGCCGTCGTGGCTGGACCAGGCAGCGACGGCCGCGCCCAGGAAAGCTGTCGCCAGGAGCGCCGCGCCGAACACGCGTTGCGAGGCCCGCCCGCTGACCGTCCGGAAGATCGAGTCGATCACGGTTGTTCCTCGGTGCGGACCAAGTCGACGTCGTGCACCGGGCACTTCGGCGGTCGCTCCCCGACGAAGCGCCGGTACCAGACCAAAGTGCCCTCGGGGCAGGTGAACGTCGCGGACGGCCGCACGAACCCGGGATCACCGCTCAAGCGGGTGTAGTCCCGCTCGCTCGCCGAGACCGCCTCCAGGTAGTCGGACATCCACTCGCGCACCCGGTCTTGCCGGCTGATCACCGATATCAGGCTCTCGTCGTCGGGTGCAGCCGCGAGCTCGGCCGTGAACGTGCCCGCCGACTCCGTCCCGATCAGTTCGGGCAGGTGAGGCCGCACTGCTGCCGCGGCACCGCGGATCGACGATTCTTCGTTGGACACTCGGAGCTCCTCATGCACCTACGTAGATGAACGGCGCCCAGAAGTATGGCTCACTGAACGGGCGGTCGGTCGACGGCCGCAGTCGCAGGAACTCGAGCGCCGGCGGCAAGTCTGCGCATTCTCGGAGAATCTCGCCCGCGGACACGGTGCGCAACCACTTGCGGGCACGGGCCAGCGCCACCGGCGGCTCCGAACTGCGGTACTCGCGGTAGAACGTCTGCACGAGCAAGAGGGTCGCCGCGTCGTCCACCTGCCACAGCGTTCCGATGACGCCGATTGCGCCGCTGTGGATGCACGCGGACGGCAGGCCGACGACTTCGTCACGCGCGGACAAGACGTCGCTGATCCCGGTCTGACAGGCGGAGAGGAACGCGAGCCGCACGCCGTTGAGCAACTGGTGCTGGATGAGTTCGCGCAGCGGTAACGGTTCCTCGTCGACGTAGATGGCTGATTCGGCAGGCTCGTCGAGCTGGTAGATCCCATGCGTCGCGAGATGCAGGTGATCGAATCGCGCCAGCGCGGCCAGCAAGTCGTCCTTGGCCGACGGCCCCGCCGGCACCGTGAGCCCGTCACCGAACATCGCGGCGACGGCTTCGACTTCGCGGCTCGCGAGCGGGAGGGATCGATGGGCGTAGCCGAGCACGCCGGGTCGCCGTCCGCTCTTCCGTGCCAGCCTCGTGCGGCAGTGGTGCCGGACTTCGGCGGAGACGGCGTGGACCAGGACCGAGCCGTCTTCGGTGAACAGAGCGAAGGGCACGGCGCTCCACGGGCCCATCGGGACGATCATGGTCGTCCCGAGACCCTGCAGGCCGTCCCGCAACCATCCCGCCACCGGCGACCGTTGCAAGTCCTCGATCGCCTGGCGCATCAGCTCGCCACCGAGAACCGCGCCCACGAGCAGCCCGCCGCGGGGCCCGTCGCGGTGGAGCAGCAGCGCGGCCAGGTGCTCGTGCGTGAATGCGTGCTCCCGCTTCTCGATCAGGCCGGTTTCCGGCCGAAGGGTGAGCATGACCGTGCCCCACGCCGACGACAGGATGTAGACGACTGCGTCCAGCCCGGCGGCGTACCGGCGGATCGCGGCGACGTCGGTCGGCGCCGGGGTGGTCAGCCGGGCGCGCGCCTGCGCCGCCGCTCGCCGGGCCGACTCCAGCTCGGACTGTCGTTGCCGGTCCTCGGAGCGTGCCTGCTGGGCCGTGGTACGCGGGTGGGCGAGCCACGGCACGCGGACAGCGGCCTCGGCGGCCCGCATCGACGCGAGGGCACTGAGGTACTCCCGATACTCGTCCGAGTCGTGGTCGGCCGACAGGTCCACTGTGTCCGGGTCGAGTTCGAGGGCCTCCCGCAACGCGAACGCCCGGCCCGCCTCGGCGAGCATCGCCGCCTGTGCGAGATCGCCGGCGCGGGCCGTCGCGTACGCCGCGGAAGTGTGCGCTACGCCGGCCTGCCGGAACAGCGCCGTTCGGGCGGACGCCCGCGCCGCGTCTTGATATGCGTACCGGAATGCGGTGACCGCGGACTGGAAGGCCTCGGCCGCTTCCGGCCACCGCGCGGCCTCGGCGTGGCATTCGCCGACGACGTCGGCGGCCCGGGCGGCGATGACCGGCGCCCGCGCCGGAGTCAGCTCCTGCAACGCGAGCTCACCATGCACGACCGCCGCGCCCAGGTTCCCGTGGATCTGGTGCACGACCGCCTTGTTGAGCTGGGCGATTCCCCACTCGAACGGAAGGCTGTCACGCGGTAGTGCCTTGATCGCATCCTCTGCGCACTTCAAGGATCCAGGCAGATCCGGATCGGCCATTTGCGCCTTGACCAGGCTGAGCCCGGACATCGTCAGACCCCACGCCCGTGGTTGGCGGTCTCGGTCGTGGAGGAGGATCGCCCGGGCACCGTGTTCCAGGGCGCGGCCGGCGTACTCGACGGCCCCGCTGTTCACCCGTCGGCCGAAGAGGGTGGCGAGCTGCTGATGGCATTCGCCGGCGACGGGAGTGTCGGGCTCGACGGCCGCGAGAACCTCTTCGATCAAGTCGACGGACTGCTGCTCGAACCGCTCGACCGGCTCCAGATCGCGCTCGAGCATGGTCATCGCCAGTCCGAGCCGGGCGCGGGACCATTCGCCGAGATTGTTCTCCCGGCGGGTCGCGGCCGTCGCATTGCTGAAGCAGGTGAACGCCATCTCGATGTTACCGGCCCGGTCACCGGCGTAGCGCTCCTGATAGCAGATCCCGAGGTTGTTCTGGACCATCGCCCACTCCATCGGAGCGTGTTCGCGCCGTAGTCCGGTCGCGGCGAATTCCAGTTCTTCACGGGCCTTCTCGATGTTGGCCGACCGATCACCGCGCTGCGAGCGCAGGTACTGCATACCCAGGTTGTTGCGGATCAGCGCAACGGTGAAGGCACTCTCCGCCGGGTCGAGCAGCGCCAGCGCTTCTTCGCCCAGCCGGAAGCTACGTGCCTCGTTCTCAGCCGGGTCGCCGGTGAGGCGGGCACCGTACGCGTTGTGCAGATTGCCCAGAACGGCGGCGCGGCGAGCCCGGTCGCGGAGGCTGTCGACCCGGCTCAGCTCCGGGAGTCCGAGGGCTTCCTCACCGACCCTGATGGACCGTTCGATCCAGGTATCCACAGCGCCGGTTCGCCTCTGTTCGTAGTACATCATGCCGAGGTTGCTCAGTGCGGCGGCCAGCCAGGTGCGCTCCGCTTCCGCGCGCAGCACGGGCAAGACCGGCTCCAGGATGGCAATCGCCTCAGTGTGGTCCTCGACACCGCTGTGCTCGTCCAGCTTGAAGCGGGCCAGGGCGCGGTAGACGCTCGCGTGCGCCCGCTGACTGCCTTCGGCCCGCTCCTCCAACGCTGTCGACTGGATCAGCGCCCGCTCGAACCCCTGCGGCGTCGCGCCGCGCACCGGATCGATGAGCTCTTCGATCTGGGTCAGCTCCACGGCGATTCGGAGCTTTTCCAAGACCGGGGTCACTTCTGCGATGCGCTGGTCGGCTGCCTCGCCGAAGCGCCGTCGGGCGAGGCTCAGTTCCGCGAGCGAGGTGTCGACCTGCGTCAGTTGGTCCACGACAGCGGCTGACGGATCGAGGCGCTCCCGAATCCGGGCGAGCAGAGCTTCCAGATCGTCCGGAAGGGGCTCCTCCGGTGGCGCAGCCTCCTGGTTCGCCGGCGTCGGCTCCGTCATCCAGTTCTCGATGACCGGGGTTATCGCCTCGAGTTCGCCCCAGCCGACGTGCGGTGCCTCGGTCAGGTTTTCGGCCGCGCGGACCACCTGCGCCAGATCCGTCCCGGTCCACTGGCTGTCGTGGCGGCTCATCCCCGGCACCGCGATGTACAACATCGTGGGCAGGTGTCGCTGGTGGTAGACGAGCAGGGGATGCGGAAGGCGCGTGGTGCTGTGGCAGTAGCGGCAGACGAAGTCGAAGATGATCCCCTCGCGAATTTCGTCGAGAACCTGGGGCTCGGCCTCCAGATTGCGGATCATGCGCAGCTCGACGAGCATCTGCCGACGGCACCCGTCGCACTCGGCGACACCCCCTACCGGGTCATACATGTCAAGCTCCAACCTGGCACTTTCGATATGGGGCACTGGTCCCGCCGGCAAACTGCGACCCGGGCGCCGGCATCCAGTCCCCCGGTGATATCTGCACCGTTATACCGAGTTTCACATCGAAACACAGCGGCGACTGCAGTGGGAAAAACGCGTTCATGCCACTGATCGCGTTGCCACCGGGGTCACCGCCCGCGACGGACACGAATGATCACGCCGCACGCCCCAATACCGATGAGGCGGCGTTGAGCGCGTCTGACCGATCGTCATCCGAGCCAACCGAGCCGATCGCGCACAATGGCCGACGTGACGATCACCCTGCCCCTACCGCAGATCGAGTCGCAGCCACCTTGGGGCTGCGCCCATGGCGGCTGGACGACCTACCGGCGCTGGTCGAAGCTCACCGCGATCCAAGGCTGCGCCGGTGGCTGGCCACCGCCCTGGCCGACGAAACCGAAGCCCGGCAGTGGCTGGACCATCCGGTCCAATACCCCGGGCATCATGACCGGCCGCAGGACGACCAGGTCGGGCAACGCCAAGACCAGCGATGTCGATTCCAACACCGACGCGGTGCCGCCCCGATGCTGACTGGGACATGTTCGTTGTCGCGTACTTCCAGGCGTTGCGACAGACCATCTGGCCCTTTCCAGGTTCACGGGGCAGCGCGTTCGAGTTCGGGCGCTCCGGACGGCCGGATTCGCTTCACACGGGAAGCCGAACATGGTATCGGTCGATACCGTATCGTGTGATTCGTTGCTGCTAGCGTGCCTTCATGACCGCTGATGCTCCACGTCGGGCGACCGACCGCCCTGGGGATGGTTCACCCTTCGCGCTCGGGCTGTTGCTGCGGCGGGCGCACTGGCGCGCCGCCGCGGTGATGACCGAGGCGCTGCGGCCGCTCGGCATCGAGCTGCGGCATTTTGCCGTGCTGATCGTGCTCGCCGATCGTGGGCCCACCCTGCAGCGGGACCTCGGAGCGGAGACCGGGTCCGACAAGGCGGGGATCATGCGCGTCGTCGACGACCTGGAGCGCAAGGGCCTGGCCGTGCGCAAGGCCGTCCCCGGGGACCGGCGGGCACGGGCCGTCGAGATCACGCCCGCGGGCCTGGAGCTGTTCGACGCTGCCCACGTCGCCGCGGAACCGCTGGCCGAACGCCTGGCCGGCGATCTGGAGCCCGGCGAGCCCGAGCGGCTGGCGGAGCTGCTGACCCGGTTCGCTCATCCCGAGAACCCCAAAGCTTAAGCCGCCGAAAAGTCGCGTCCGTCACCATGCGGGATGTTAGTATCGACCACGAAAGTATCGAATGATACTGTCTCACTAGTAACCAACTAGGTGGAGGCGGACGATGGACGTCTACGAGGCAGTCGAGAGCCGGCGGGCGGTGCGCGGGTTCACCGACCGGCCCGTGCCGGAGGAGACGCTGCGGCGGGTCCTGTCCGCCGCCGCTCAGGCTCCTTCCGGTTCGAACCTGCAGCCTTGGCGGAGCTACCTGCTGACCGGCGCGCCGCTGGCCGAGCTCAAGAAGCGGACCGGCGAGCGCCTGGCTGCCGGCGACCCCTGGGACGAGCCGGAGTACGAGCAGTACCCGGCCACGCTGAAAACTCCGTACCGCGAGCGCCGGGCCGCTTTCGGCGAGCAGCGGTACGGTTCGCTCGGCATTCCCCGGGAGGACGTGGAAGCGCGCCAGCGCGCCGCTTCCGCGAACTGGGACTGTTTCGGCGCCCCGGCGGCCCTGTTCTGCTACCTCGACCGCGACCTGTGCCGGCCCCAGTGGTCCGACGCCGGGATGTACCTGCAGACCATCATGCTGCTGCTGCGCGCCGAAGGACTGCACAGCTGCCCGCAGATGGCGTGGGCGAAGTTCCACGAGACCGTCTCGGAGATCTTGTTGCCGCCGAAGGAACTTCTCCTCTTCTGCGGCCTGTCGATCGGGTTCGAAGACACCGCAGCCGACACGTACCGCACGCCCCGGGCCCCGCTCGACCAGACAGTCACGTTCGTCGACGCCTGACCACCTTTTCTTCCCCTTCAAGAAAATCCGGAGTAGATCATGGCCACCTTGCTGCACCTGGACACGTCCGTCTGGCCGGAGTCCGTCTCCGCCTCCCGGCCGGTCACCGCCGCCTTCCGCAAGGCCTGGGAAGAGCAGCACCCGGACGGCACCGTCGTCTACCGCGACCTCGCCGCCGAGCCGGTCCCCCACCTCGGCACGGCCGGCGCCGAGGCCGGGTTCGCCGACCCGGCCACCCACACCCCGGAGCAGGCCGCCGCCTTCTCCCGGCGCGTCGAACTGGCCGAGGAGCTGGAGCGCGCCGACGTCGTCCTCATCGCCGCCCCGATGTACAACCTCACGATCCCGTCGACCCTGAAGGCATGGCTCGACCACATAGTCATCGCGGGACGGACTGCCGGTCCCGGCTCGTCGGTCGCCGGCACCCCGGTCCACGTCGTCGCCAGTCGGGGCGGCTCCTATGAACCGGGCACGCCTCGCGAGGGCACGGACTACGTCCGGAACTACCTGACGGCCGTCCTCGGCGGCACCATGGGGATGAAGGTCGACTTCATCGTCCCCGAACTCACCAGGGCCCACCTCCACCCGGCCATGGCCGCGCTGGTCCCGAAAGCCGAAGCATCCCGGGCGAAGGCCCTCGAAGAGGCCGTGATCAAGGGGAAGGCCGCCGCGCGGCACGCCGCTGCCTAGGTCGTGGGAACGTCGCGGATGGATCATCGCGGGCTGCCATAATCGTGGCTGACCAGCGCAGAACCACCGCGGCGAAAGCGGACCACGATGGCGTTTCGAGGGCATTCCGGACTGGTGGGGCGGGGATCGGAGTGCCGAGTCCTCGATCAGCTGGCCGCGGCCGTTCGAGCCGGCGAAAGCCGCGTGCTCGTCATGCACGGCGCACCAGGAGCCGGCAAGACCGCCCTGCTGGAGTACCTGGAGAGCGCGGCGACCGGCGTCCGGGTCCTGCGTACGGCCGACCTCGAGTCCGAACTGGAGGTGGCCTACGCCACCCTCCACCACCTGTGCAAGCCACTGCTGAACCGGCTGCCTGACCTGCCCACGCCGCAACGCGAAGCGCTCGAGACGGTGTTCGAGATCCGAGCCGGCACCCCGCCGAACCGGTTCCTGGTCGGCCTGGCGATCCTCAGCCTCCTGTCGGACGTCTCGGCCGACGGCCCGGTGCTGTGCGTGATCGACAACGCGCAGTCGATGGACAGCGCCTCGGCGCAGGTCATCGGCTTCGTCGCCCGCCGGCTGCTGGCGGAGCCGGTCGCCCTCGTCCTCGCCACCCGCCACCGGGGCGGGGACCTGCTCGGGCTGCCGGAGCTGGCGGTAACCGGGCTCGGCGAAGCCGACGCCCACGCCCTCCTCGACTCGGCGGCCCACGCCGGCCTCGACCAGCACATCCGCGACCGGATCGTGGCCGAGGCCAAGGGCAACCCGCTCGCCCTGCTGGAACTGCCTCGCGAGCTGACCGCCGGCCGGGCGGCGGGCGGGTTCGGCCTGCCGGACACCGGCACGCTGCCCAACCGGGTCGAGCGGAGCTTCCTGAAGCGGGTCGAGGAGCTCCCCGAGCAGGCTCGGCTGCTGCTCCTGGTCGCCGCCGCCGAGCCGGTCGGCGACCCCACCGTGGTGTGGCGCGCCGTCGAACGGCTGGGCGTCACGCCGGCGGCGGCCCTCGGCGAGACGGACGGGCTGCTGTCGTTCGACGTCCGCGTGACCTTCCGCCATCCGCTCGCACGATCGGCCGTGTACCGGGCCGCAGGGGACACAGACCGCCGGGCAGTGCACCTGGCTTTGGCCGAAGTCACCGACCCGGAGTCCGGCGAGGACCGGCGTGCCTGGCACCTGGCCTCCGCCGCCGCCGAACCGGACGAGCACGTTGCCGCAGAGCTCGAGCGGTCCGCCGGCCGGGCGCGGGCCCGCGGCGGCCTGGCCGCGGCCGCCGCCTTTCTTCAGCGATCCGTGGCGCTCACCGTCGACGCCACCCGCCGCGCCGAGCGTGCCGTGGCGGCCGCGGACGCCAGCGTCCGGGCAGGCGACCTCGCGGGCGCACGCCGGCTCGCCGACATCGCCGAAACCGAGGCGCCCAGCGAGTTCCTCCGCGGGCGAGCCCACCTGGTGCGGGGGCGTATCGCCCACGCGGCGGGCGACGACGACGCCCCACGCTTGCTGCTGGCCGCCGCGCGGCGGCTGGAGCCCTTCGATCCGGCTCTCGCGCGGGAGACCTACCTGCTCGCCTGGGGTACCGCCGCGTCGGGGGCCGCGGACGACGAGAATCTCGTGGCGATCTCCCGGGCGATCCGGGAACTTCCCCCACCGGAAGGCGCTCCGCGGCCGCTCGACCTGGTGCTCACGGGCTGCGCGCTGCTCGTCACCGAGGGCCGGGCCGCCGCGATCGGCCCGTTGCGCACGGCGATGGCCGCGCTCGCGGACGTGCCCACCCCGGACTTGCTGAAGTGGGGCTGGGTGGCCTGCGGGGTGAGCCCCGCGGCCTGGGACGAGCAGGTCATGTGCGAGACGTACGCGAGGGCCGCCGAGGTGGCGCGCACCACGGGCAGCCTGACCGAGCTGCCCGTCTACCTCGCCTGCTTGGGATCGGCGAAGTCGGTGACCGGGGACTTCGCCGCCGCCGCGGCGACCTTCGCCGAAGCCGAGGCCGTCGCCACCGCCACCGGCTTGCCCGCTCCGCCGCACCCCCTCATCCTGAAAGCATTGCAGGGCAAGGAGCCTGCCGCGGCCGCACCGGCCGGCGGGCCGATCGCCCATTGGACGGCCGCGGTCCTCTACAACGGACTCGGCCGCTACGAGGAAGCGCTGTCGGCGGCCCGGGCCGGCGCGGAGGTCGCCCAGCTGATCGTCTCGGTGTGGGTGCTGCCCGAGCTCGTCGAAGCGGCGGTGCGGGTGGGCGACGACAAGATCGCCCGCCGCGCGCTAGATCACCTGGCGGACGCGGCGGTCGGGTGCGACACGGACTGGGCGCGGGGGATCCTGGCTCGGTCACGGGCCCTGCTCGCCGGGAACGACACCTCCGACGACCTCTACCACGAGGCCATCGAGCGGTTGGGCCGGACGTTGTTGCGGCCCGATTTGGCCCGGGCGCACCTGCTGTACGGCGAGTGGCTGCGCCGCCGGACCCGGCGCGCCGATGCCCGGCACCACCTTCGCACGGCGCACGACATGTTCGTCTCGATCGGCATGACAGCGTTCGCCGAGCGGGCCCGCGGCGAGCTGCTCGCCGTCGGAGAACTGGCGCGGAAGGGCACTGCCGGGGCCTCGCCGAGTGACGAGCTGACCCCGCAGGAACGGCAGATCGCCCTGCTCGTCCGGGAGGGCTTCTCCAATCCCGAAGTGGGTGCCCGGCTCTTCCTCAGCCCGAGGACGGTCGAGTGGCACCTCCGCAAGATCTTCACCAAGCTGTCGATCACCTCCCGGCGGCAGATCCGCGACGCCTTGCCGCACAACGAATGACCGTTCCCTGGTCCGAGCGGCCCCGGAGGTTGTGGCGTCGCGAATGACTCATTCGGGACGCCAGAGGTCCCCGATGAGTCATTCGCGACGCCGGACTCGCGTGACACGCCCGGCGGATCACGCCTGGCGCAGCACCGCCTCGATCTCGAGGGTGATCTGCACCTTCTCGCCGACCACGACCCCACCGCCGTCGAGCGGCAGCTTGACCGTGACGCCGAAGTCGTTGCGGTCGATGGTCGTGGAAGCCGAGATGCCGGCCCGGGTGCCCCCGGCGGTGTCCGGCACGATGCCGTTCACCTCCAGCGCCAGCGACACCGGCCGGGTGATGCCCTTGATGGTCAGGTCCCCGTCGGCGACGAGGCCGTCGCCGTCAACCCGCACGCCGGTCGAGCGGAAGGTCCAGAGCGGGTGGTTCTCCACGTCGAGGAACGAGGCCGAACGCACGTCCTTGTCCCGCCACTCGTTGCCCGTGTCCACCGACGCGGCCTCGACCGTGGCCGTGACCGACGAGCCGGTCACGTCTTCCCCGGTCACGATCCGGCCCGTGAACCGCCCGAACCGGCCGTGCACCTTGCTCACCATCATGTGCGGCACGGTGAAGGACACATCGGAGTGGACGGGGTCGACGTCCCAGATCCCCGCGATGTAGCCGGGAATCGAAATCTTCGCTGCCGTGGTCATTGCTGCGCGAGCCACTTGTCGAACGTGATCTCCCCGAGCCGGGCGTCCGGGCCGGGCAGCAGCGTCCGCTCCCCCAGCCGCACCCCGTAGTAGGTGGCCTGCTCGTCGACGACGACGTCACGGGGGTCACCCTTGGCCGCAAGGCCCTTGCGCACCAGCTCGGGCAGCTGGAACTGCTCCGGGCCGCCGATCTCGCGGAGCCCGTTCACCGGCTGCCCGATGGCGACGTGGCCGAGGCCGGCGGCGACATCCTCGGCGGCCATCGGCTGGATCAGCCCCGGCGGCAGGCGGACCACGCCGTCGACCGTGCTGATGTCCGCGATGGTCTTGACGAACTCGAAGAACTGGGTGGCGTGCACGATCGAGTACGCCTGGCCGGACTCGCGGATCAGCCGCTCCTGAACGCTTTTGGCGCGGAAGTAGCCCGACTCCAGCATCCGGTCCGTGCCGACCACCGACAGCGCCACGTAGTGCCCGACACCGGCCTTCGCCGCACACTCGAGCAGGTTGGTGGTGGAGGTCCGGAAGAACTCCAGCACCGGATCGTCGGCGAACGACGGCGAGTTCGACACGTCCACCACGACCGCGGCGCCGTCGAGCACCTCGGCCAGCCCTTCTCCGGTCAGGGTGTTCACCCCGGTGTTCGGGGCGGCGGCCACCGCCTCGTGACCGTGCTCGCCCAGTTTGCCGACCAGCTTCGAGCCGATCAGCCCGGTTCCCCCGATTACGACGACCTTCACGACATTTCCCTTCGTCCGGCGAACAGCTTCCGCAGCAAGGACAAGCCGGCGCGGGGATGTGTGACGCAGGAGGCAGTCACATCTGTGCGGGCCGCACTGTCCTGGTGGTGAAAGGTGCCCGGCCGAGCCGCGAGGTAAGAGCGAGAACACCGGGTTTCAGACGGCTCTCCGGAGTACGCGTCAAGCAGAGCGTGGCTGGTCCCACCCGCCGCCGGGCGCCTTCACCGGACGAGGAGAGGACCACGCATGAACCCGACCGAGCGCAGGATCGCGACCTCCGCACTGGTGATCGGCACCGGCGGCTCCGGCCTGCGCGCCGCGATCCGGCTGGCCGAACGCGGCACCGAGGTGCTCCTGGTGGGCAAGCGGCCCAGCGCCGACGCCCACACCAACCTCGCCGCGGGCGGGATCAACGCGGCACTCGGCACCATGGACCCCGAGGACACCTGGCAGCAGCACGCCGCGGACACGCTGCAGGAAAGCTACTTCCTCGCGGACCCGCGCACCGTCCGGATCGTCGCCGAGGGCGCCGCCCGGGGCATCGCGGAGCTGGAAAGCTGGGGCATGCCGTTCGCCCGCGAGGCCGACGGGCGGGTCTCCCAGCGGTTCTTCGGCGCGCACACCTTCCGGCGGACCGCGTTCGCCGGCGACTACACCGGCCTGGAGATCCAGCGGACCCTGGTGAACCGGGCCCGGCAGCTTTCCGTGCCGATCATCGACACGATGTACGTGACCCGGATCCTCACGCGCGACGGCGTCGTCTTCGGCGCCTACGGGTTCGACCTGGGCGACGGGACCCGGTACCTGATCCACGCCGACGCCGTGATCCTGGCGGCCGGCGGGCACACCCGGATCTGGCGGCGGACCTCGTCACGGCGTGACGAGAACACCGGCGACTCGTTCCAGCTCGCCGTCACGGCGGGCGCGCGCATCCGCGACCCCGAGCTCGTCCAGTTCCACCCCTCCGGGCTGATCGCCCCCGAGGACGCGGCCGGCACGCTCGTGTCCGAGGCGGCCCGCGGCGAGGGCGGCATCCTGCGCAACCAGCTCGGCGAGCGGTTCATGGCCCGCTACGACCCGGCCCGGATGGAGCTGTCCACCCGCGACCGGGTCGCCCTCGCCGCCTACACCGAGATCAAGGAAGGCCGCGGCAGCCGGAACGGCGGAGTGTGGCTCGACGTCTCGCACCTGCCCCGGGAAACGATCATGCAGCGGCTCCCCCGCGTCTACCAGACCCTGATCGAACTGCAGATGCTCGACATCACCACCACGCCGATCGAGGTCGCCCCGACGGCTCACTACTCGATGGGCGGGGTGTGGGTGCGGCCGGACGACCACGGCACCGGGGTGCCGGGCCTGTACGCCATCGGCGAGGCCGCCAGCGGGCTGCACGGAGCCAACCGGCTCGGCGGCAACTCGCTGATCGAGCTGCTCGTCTACGGCCGGATCGCCGGCGACGCCGCCGCGGACTACTCGGCCGGCCTCGATGCCCAGCAGCGTGACGCGGCCGCGGTCGCCGAGGCACGCGACGAGGTGGACCGGCTGCTCGCGGCGAACGGGCCCGAGAACGTCCGCTCCCTGCAGCGGGCGATCCGCGACACGATGACCGAGCACGCCGGCGTCGTGCGCGACGAAGCGGGCCTCGCGACGGCACTGGGCCGGCTCGACGACATCGAAGCGACCGCGAAGGACGTAGGTGTGCACCCCGACCGGGCCGGCTTCCAGGATCTGGCCCACGCGTTCGACCTGCGGTCGTCACTGGTCGCCGCCCGCGCGACCGTGGAGGCCGCGATCGAGCGCCGGGAGACCCGTGGCTGCCACAACCGCTCCGACTTCCCGGAGCCGGACCCGGCGCTGCAGGTCAATCTGGTCTGGTCGGGGCCGGGGCAGGTGACCCGCGAGGCGGTGGCACCGGTGCCCACGGAGATCGCGGCCTTCGTCCGGGAAGTCTCGACGGCGGGCAAGCTCGTCGAATGATCACTTGCCGGTGACCCGGCGCCGGCCCCGGTAGTCTCCTCGCGGAGACATGATGAAAAACAGCCGATCGCCGGAAGCCCTCGTCGGGCGGCGAGCCGAGTGCGAAGCCCTCAACGACCTGCTGGCGGGTGTCCGGGGCGGTCGAAGCGCGGCCGTCCTGGTGCACGGTGAGGCCGGCATCGGCAAGACGGCGCTGCTGGAGTACCTACGGCGGAACGCGACCGGCTGTCAGGTCGGGCGGGCCACCGGCGTCGAGTCCGAAATGGAGCTCGCCTTCGGCGGACTGCACCAGCTGTGTGCACCGTTCCTGGAGCACGCCGACCGGCTGCCCGCCCCTCAGCGCGAGGCGCTCGCCACGGTGTTCGGCATGACCGCGGCGCCGCCGCCGGACCGTTTCCTGGTCGGGCTGGCGGTGTTGAGCCTGCTCGCCGAGGCGGCCGCGGACCGGCCGCTCGTCTGTCTCGTCGACGACGCCCAGTGGCTGGACCAGGTCTCGGCCCAGATCCTCGTCTTCGTGGCGCGCCGCCTCCTCGCCGAGCAGGTGGCGCTGGTGTTCGCGATGCGGGACCCGAGCGCCGGCCACGCGCTCACGACCCTGCCGCGGCTCGAGGTGGCGGCACTGAGCGGCTATGACGCGGGTGTGCTGCTGGACTCGGCGTCCCGGGGACCGCTCGACGAACGGATCCGGGGCCGGATCCTGGCCGAGGCGCGCGGGAACCCCCTTGCCCTCCTGGAACTGCCACGGACCCTGACCGCGGCGGAGCTGGCCGGCGGGTTCGCCAGTCCCGACGCCCGTCCCCTCGCCGGCCAGCTGGAAGAGGGGTTCCTCCGCCGCGTCCGGTCGTTGCCGGCGGAGACCCAGCGCGTGCTGCTCATCGCCGCCGCCGAGCCGGGCGGCGACGTCGCGTTGGTGCGGCGGGCCGCGCGGCACCTGGACATCGCGGCGGACGACGCGGCGGCCCCCGCGGAGGCGGCCGGGCTCCTCACTTTGGACACCTGGGTCCGGTTCCGGCACCCGCTGGTCCGGTCGGCGGCCTACCGCGCGGCACCGACCCGTGACCGCCAGGCCGTGCACCGGGCGCTGTCGGAGGCGACCGACGCCCAGGCCGACCCGGATCGGCGGGCCTGGCACCTGGCCTGCGCCACCGCGGGGCTCGACGAGTCCGTCGCCGCCGGGCTGGAACGGTCGGCGGACCAGGCGCGGGCACGCGGCGGCGTCGCGGCCGCGGCGGCCTTCCTCGCCCGAGCCGCCCAGCTCACCCCCGACCCGGCCCGCCGCGGTGCCCGATCGCTGGCGGCGGCCCACGCCAAACACCAGGCCGGCGCCTTCGGCGAGGCGCTCACGCTGCTGGACGCGGCCGACCTCAACCCGCTCGACGAACTCGCCCGTGCCCAGTCGACCCTGCTGCGCGGCCAGGTCATGTTCGCCTCCCGCAGCGCCAGCGCCGGCCTGCCGGTGCTGCTCGACGCGGCGAAACAGCTCGAACCGCTCGACGCCGGCCTGGCCAGGGAGACCTACCGCGACGCGATCTACGCCGCGCTCACCGCGGGCCGGATGCCGGGCGACGAAGCCATCGAAAAGGTCGCCAGAGCCACGCTCACCATGGCCCCCGCGCCGGACGCGACGCGAACCGGCCTGCTCCTCGAAGGCCTGGCACGGATGACCGTCGAGAGCTACCCGGCCGGCGTGCCGCTGGTCCAGGAGGCACTGACCGCTTTCCGGGACGCGGAGCTCGCCGACGAGGAGGCGCTGGGCTGGCTCCCCCTCGCCTGCCGCATGGCGCACGCCGCCTGGGAGTTCGACACCTGGTCCGTTCTCTCGGCCAGGCTGGTCGAGCTGGCCCGTGGCACCAGGGCGTTGTCCGTGCTGCCGTCGGCGCTGCTGCTACGGCTGTCGAACCGGGCCTACGCCGGGGACCTCACCGAGGCGGCCGCGCTCGTGGCCGAAGCCACGGCGATCGGCGAGGCCACCGGCAGCGGTTTCTTCGCCCACTACGGCGTGCTGGTGCTCGAACCGTGGCGCGGCGGCGAGGCCGAGACGCGCCGGGTGATCGACGTCATCACCCACGACATGCTCCTGCGCGGCGAGGGAAAGGTGCTGACCGCGACCGGCTGGGCGGCCGCGGTGCTGAACAACAGCCTGGGGCGCTACGAAGAGGCGTATGCCGCCGCCGGGCGCGGTTCGGCGTACCCGCAGGAGCTGGGGCTGTCCATCGGGTCGACGGTCGAGCTGGTCGAGGCCGCGATCCGGACCGGCCGGACTGCGGACGCGACCGAGGCGGCCGCCAGGATCAGCGGGCTGGCCCAGGCAAGCGGTACCGACTGGGCGCTGGGCACCGCGGCGGGAGTGGCCGCGCAGGTGAGCGACAGGCGTGCGGCCGACGAGCTGTACCGCGAGGCGGTCGAACGGCTCGACCGGGCCGGTGTGCGGATGGAAGCCGCCCGGTTCCGGCTGCTCCACGGCGAGTGGCTGCGGCGCGCGGACCGCCGCGACGACGCGCGGGAACAGCTCGGCATCGCCCACGAGCTGCTGACCGACATCGGGGCCGAGGCGCTCGCCGAGCGCGCGCGGCGCGAGTACGAGGCGACCGGAGCGACCGTTCGCCGTCCGGCCGTCCCGGCGCCGGCGACCCTCACCCCGCAGGAAGCACAGATCGCCCGCCTGGCCGGCGAGGGGCTGACCAACCCGGAGATCGGTGCGCGGTTGTTCATCAGCCCCCGCACCGTCGAATGGCACCTGAGCACCGTGTTCGCCAAGCTGGGCATCACGTCACGCCGGCAGTTGCGCACTTCGCCGGCCGGCGAAGTCAGCTGACGGGCCGCGCGGTCCAGCCGAGCACGGCCCAGGTCGCCAGGAGCACGCCGGTCAGCAGCGGCACCGCGTCGCCCACGGCGATGCCGAGGAGGACCAGTGGCCCCGCCGCCCACCCGGCGTACCGGTGCAGCCGTCTCACCGCGTCGCCGCCGAAGGAACGAAGCTGTTCGGCCAGTTCGGGATCTTCGGCCTTCATGCTTTTCTCGATGGCCCGCAGAGCGCGGTGCTCCTGGCGGTTCAGCGCGCTCATCGCGGTGTCCTCTCAGGACGGACGACGGCGACCGGGCAGGGTGCGTGGTGCAGCACCGCGTGGCTGACCGAGCCACGCGCGGTCACGCCGGTCCGGCCGTGGGACCCGACGACCACCAGCCGGGCCGCGGCGGCGGTGGCCTGCTCGATCACCGCGTGGGCGGGCCGGTCCCGCACGACGACGCGCTGCACCACGACATCGGGGTACTTCTCGCTCCAGCCCGCCAGCCACTCGGCGAGCAGCGGATGTTCGGCGGTCTCGACGTCGTCCCAGCTCAGCAACGGCACCAGGCCGGCGTCGAGCGCGCTGTCGGTCCAGGCGTGCACCGCGATCAACAGCGCTTCGCGCAGATCCGCCGTCCGGAAGGCGAACTCCAGTGCCGCCTCGCCGGACTGGGAGCCGTCGACGCCGACGACCACCGGACCATCGCTTTCGGACGGCTGTTCCCCGCGCACGACGACGACCGGGCAGTCCGCGTGCGCGGTCAGTCCGGCGACTCTGCCGAGGCCCCGGTCACCGACGACGAGCAGCGCCGCGCGACGCGATTTGGCGATCAGCAGCGGTATCGCGTCCTGAGCGCGGGTCACCACCTCCAGCGGAGCCCCGCGGCGCGCGGCTTCGCGTGCGGCCCATCGGGCGGCGTCGGCGGCCGATGACGACCCGTCGATGCCGACGACGACAGGCAGGTTTCCTTCTGGCCGATGTCCCATCTCACGCTCCTGTCCCAAGTCGACAGCCAGGACCGGACCGAGGACCGTGTTTGTGACATCAGTGGGCGGCAGACGCCTCGCGGAGCTGCTTGCGCGAGTCGACACCGAGCTTCGTGAACACCTTGCGCAGATGCCATTCGACGGTGCGGGGGCTGATGAACAGCTCGGCGCCGATCTCCGAGTTCGTCTTCCCCTCGCCGGCGAGGCGGGCGATCTGGGTTTCCTGTGCCGTGAGGACGTCCCGTGCCCCGGCCGTGCGCCGGCGTACCGACTCACCGGTGGCCAGGAGTTCGCGGCGGGCCCGTTCGGCGAAGGCGTCCGCGCCGAAGCTGCGCAGCATCTCGTGCGCGGTGTGCAGGTGTTCCCGCGCGTCGCGGCGCCGGTTCTCGCGTCGGAGCCATTCGCCGTACACCAGGTGGGTGCGCGCGAGATCGACGGCGACCCGGCTGTGGGCGAGCCGCTCGACGGACTCGCGGTACAGGCGATCCGCGGTTGCTCCGTCGCTGAGCAGGGCCGTCGACCGGGCCAGCACCCCGAGGGCCCAGTCCGTTCCGCTGGCGGTGGCGCGCTCCTCGAGCCGGCGCAGCGCGGCCGCGGCCGCTTCGGGGGCATCGGCGCGAGTGCCCGCCTCGACCAGTTCGGCGAGGGAGAACCCGAAGATCCCCAGGTCTTCGTGCTCGCACGCCTGTTGCGCACTGGACAGCGCGGCCCGGTACTGACCGAAACTGTTGTACAGCAACGCGTTGAAGTAGTGACGCGCAGCGCTCGCACGGCCCTCTTTCCAGGTGCTCGCCCATTCGGCGCCGGCCTCGAGCACCGCGTGCGTCGTGGCATCGCCACGCCACGCCCGGAGCATCAGCCGGGCGTAGGCGAGGTGCGAGTTGCCGGTCACCTTCAAGATCGCGTTGTTCTCCTCGACCAGAGCCGCGGCTGCCTCGAACTCTCCGGCATGCACATGCACAACCCCGCGGTAGTTGAGGGCCAGGGGCAGGAAATTGAGCGCGCCGTTCTCGCGTGCCCCGCGGACGGCGTGGGTGGCCAGTTCGTGCCACGTTTCGTCGTCCCACATGTCTGCGGCCGCCAGCCAGGCCAACCAGTGCCAGCGCATGGTCTCGTCCGGTTTGTCCCCGGCCTCCTTCCGGAACGTCACCAGGGCACGGTGCAAGGACGGCGCACCCTGGACGTAGCCGTCGGCGAGCCGCGCTGCCAGGCCGTCGAGCAGGGTGTCCACCAGCCGGGGTGGCTGCGGTCCCGGCGGGCTGGCCCGGGCGGCCTCGGCAACCTTCCGCAGTGCGCCGGGTTCGCCCAGCCGGCCGGCCGAAACCGCTGATCCGATGGTTTCGAGGTACGCCTCACGCGCTCGTCCGTCGCCGGCCCCCGCCAGCTGCCCGGCCGCGTCGAGCAGCAACGGCATCGCTTCGCCACCGCGTCGGCGCGCGAACGCGATCCGGCCGCGGAGCCAGGCCAGCAAGCCGTGCTGGACCTCGTCAAGTGGGCCGATCTCCGCGGCGGCGATGAGTTCCAGCGCCGCGTCGGGATCCCCGGCCTCGAAGGTCGCCTGGGCCGCGGCCACCGCTCTCGCACCGCGCCTGGCCGGATCGGGCGTCAGTCCGGTCGCCCGCCGCAGGAACGCGGCCGCGGCCGCGACCCCGCCGCGAGCCTGGGCCTGGCCGGCGCACCGCTCCAGCTCCCCCGCCACGTCCTCGTCCGGTTCGGCCGCCGCCTGGGCGCGATGCCAGGCCCGGCGTTCCGCGTCGGATGCGGGATCGGTCGCCTCGGCGAGTGCCCGGTGCACCTCCCGGCGTTCGAACGGGTCCGCCGCGCGGTACACCGCCGAGCGCACCAGCGGATGCCGGAACCGCACCTGCGTACCGAGCTCGATCAGCCCGGTCGCCTCGGCCGCCGCCGCGGCATCCGCACCGACGGCGAGCCGCTCGGCCGCTCGCCTCAGCAGCGACAAATCGCCCACCGGCTCGGCGGCCGCCGCCAGCAGAAGCCGTCGCGTCGCGGCCGGAAGCGACGCGAAGCGACGCAGGAAGCTCTGCTCGATCTGGCTCGCCAGCGGCCGCGCGTCCGGACGTCCGAAGCCGCCGGCCAGCTCCCCCGCCGTCAGCCCCTTCGGCAACTCCAGCAGCGCCAGCGGATTGCCTCTGGCCTCGGCGACGATCCGGTCCCGCACCCGCTCGTCGACGCGGCCGAGCAGCACCGAATCCAGCAGCGCCCGCGCATCGCCGTCACGCAGGCCCCCGACCACCAGCTCCCGCAGCCCGACCAGCGGATCCTCGCCCGGGCCGAGCGTCTGTGCCCGCACCGCGAACACCAGCGTCACCCGTTCGGCCAGCAGCCGGCGCGCGACGAAGGCGAGCGTCTGCGCGGACACCCGGTCAAGCCATTGGGCGTCGTCCACCACGCAGACGAGTGGCTCGTCCTCCGCGACCTCGGCCAGCAGGCTGAGCACTGCCAACCCGACCATGAACCGGTCCGGCGCGCTCCCCGTGCTCAGCCCGAACGCGACGGACAGCGCGGCCCGCTGCGCGTCCGGAAGCCGATCGAGCTCCCCCAGCATCGGCACGCACAGCTGGTGCACCCCGGCGAAGGCCAGCTCCATCTGCGACTCGACGCCGGCGGCGCGCGCGATCCGGCAGCCGGCCGCGTTCGCCACGAGGTGTTCCACCAGCGCGGACTTGCCGATGCCCGCCTCGCCGCGCAGGACGAGCACCTGGCTCCGGCCCGACCTGGCGTCCGCCAGCAGCCGATCCAGCGCCGCACACTCGTCACGCCGGCCACGCAGCCCGCGCCGGGAATCGCTGCTCGAGATCACCAAGCGAACTGTAATGCCATGAGGGGCACCCTCATGGGTCTCGCTCAGGGGGCCGGGAAGCTCACCCGGTAGAGATCGCGGAGGTCGACCATCCCGACCAGCCCGTGATCGTCGACGACCGGCAGGTGGTGGACACCCTGGGACACCATCAGCCGGGCCGCGTCCTCGGCGGTGGCATCGGCTCGCACGGGCACCAGGTTCGTCCTGGCGACCTCGCTGACCCGGGTGTTCTCCAGGTTCCGGCGGTGCGCGACCGCCCTGGTGATCTCGGCGTCGGTGATCATGGCGACGGGCACGTGGGTGTCGTCCGTCACCACCACGAGCGCGGGATCGTGCCGGTGTTCGATCACGTAGGCGGCCGCGGCGAGGTGGGCGCCCGGTTCGATCATCGTCGGCTGCCTCATGACTTGCCCCACGGTCTGGAGCCCGGTGTGCGTGCTCATGACGACTCCGATCCTTGGCGGTGGAAGGGGCACCGGCCATGGTTCCGGTGCCCGCGGTCACTCGGAGGACCGGCCGGCCGCCGGATTCGTGACACGGTCCCTGGTCGTGCTTCCCCCGGGACTCACCCGGGCGCGACCAGGGGCCGCACGGGACGACGGTGGATCCATGCCCCCACGAGACCAGCACAGTCCGAAGAGGACGATCGCGTTCCTCTCCATTGGGATGCACGGGCGGATCAACCCGACCCTGCCGGTCGTGGCCGAGCTCGTCCGGCGCGGCCACGCCGTCAGCTATCACACTTCACCCTCGTTCCGCGCGGAGGTCGAGGCCACCGGCGCGACCGTGTGCCTCTACCCGGGAGGTGACCGTCCACTTCCCGACCCACCGACGCCGGCGAGGCTGGTGGCGGCGCTCGCCGGCGCCGCCGTCGAGCTGCTGCCCGCCGTGCTCGCCGACCTGCGAGCTGGCCAGCCCCGGCTAATCGTCCACGACAGCGCCTGCCCGTGGGGTGCCGTCGCCGCCCGCGAACTCGGCGTGCCGGCGGTGTCGTCGTTCACCACGTTCGCGTTCAACCGACAGGTGCCCAGCCCCACCCGCGGGTCATGGGGCCTGCTGGCGGCGTCGCGGCCCCACGACCTCGTGGGCTACCTGCGGGCGCGTGGCGAACTGCACCACCGGTACGACACGCGTGGGCTGCCGCCGGTCGACCTGGGCAACATCCGCCAGCGCCGCAACCTGGTCTTCACCTCGCGGGCCTTCCAGCCCGCCGCCGAAGAATTCGACGAGTCCTACCGGTTCGTCGGTGCGAGCATCGGTGCCCGCCCGGCGGACCCGGCGTTCCCGCTCGACCGGCTGCGGGAGCCGGTGCTGTATGCCTCCCTGGGCACCATCTTCAGCACCGCGCCCCGGTTGCTGCGCGCCTTCGCCACCGCCCTCGCCCCGTTGGGCGGCACGGTCGTCGTCTCCACCGGCCAGACCGATCCGGCCGCGCTGGGCCCGTTGCCCGCCACCGTGATCGCCCGCCGGTTCGTGCCGCAACCGGAGGTACTGGACCGCGCAGCGCTGCTCGTCACCCACGGCGGGATGAACAGCGTCAACGAAGCCATGTACGCCGGAGTGCCGATGCTGGTAGTCCCGCAGGGCGCCGACCAGCCGGTGGTCGCCGCTCGGGTGACGGAACTCGGGGCCGGCCTGTCGATCCGCACCGAGGACGTCACCGAGGACGCCGTGCGTGCCCTCGCGCGACGCCTGGTCGGCGAACCCCGGTTCCGGGCCGCCGCGACCACCTTGCAGGCGGCCCAGCACGAAGCCGGCGGCTACCGGCGTGCTGCCGACGAGCTCGAGCCGTTCCTGCACGCGGCCCAGCGCAGGGCTGCGTGATGTCCCCCGCGATCGTCGTCCTGCTGCTGCTCGCCGGGTGCTCGGAGGCCGCCGGGCGCATCCTGCCGCTCGTGGTGCGCCGGCCCGGGCTGTCCCGGACCGCCGTCGCCGGGTGGCTGCTGGCCGGTGGCCTCGTCGAAGGTGCCGTGTTCGCGTTGTGGCCGCTGACCGCGTGGACGCTGGCCGGGGCGGCGCCGTCGTCGTCAGGTGCGTTCCTGTGGACACCGGGCCTGCTCGCCCCGCTGACGCTCACGGCCGTCCTCGCCTTCCCCATGCTCGGACCCCTGCTCCACCTGCTGCTCTTCGCAGGCGTCGGCGCCGGGCTGGCCGGACCGCTCGCCGCGGCCATCGGACTGGGCTGGTGGCCCGCCACCGGGTGCCTGGCGGTCGCCGGGACCGGGCTCGCGGTCACGGTGGCGGCCGTCCGGCGGCTCGTCATGCGGATCCCCGCGACCGAGGTGGCCGTATGAACGGCTTCCTGCTCTGGGCGGGCGGATTCGGGCTGGTCCTGCTCGCCGAAGGCCTGCTGGCCCGCTACGAGGTCCTGACCTACGGCGCCGGCTGGCGCGCCCCCACGACCGAACTCCCCGAGGACGTGCCCCTCGCCCGGGGCGCGGCCCTCGACCGTCCCCCGGCCGCCTATCTGGTCTACCTGGACGGCATCGGGAAACGCCGCGCCCGCGACACCCGGGACGGCGGGCGGCTGGTCGAGGCCCTGCTCGCCGGCGCGCCGGAACTGCGGGTGCTGGGTCAGGTGCAGCCCTACTCGCCGCTGGGCGAGCCGCTCGCCGACCGGCCGGTGTGGGTATGGCTGCGCCGTCACGCCGGGCTGATGCTGTTCCTGCACAACGTCATGCAGACCTTCGTCGCCGCCGACCACCGCTACCGTCCGCTCTACAACCGGGCCATCGGCGCCCAGATCGCCGCCCAGCTCCGGCACGCCGGCTACCGGCGCGGCACCGGCGTCCCGGTGGTCCTGCTCAGCTACAGCGGCGGGGCCCAGGTCGCCACCGGCGCGGCCGGCGAACTGCACACCCGGCTGCGTGCCCCGCTGCTGCTGATCACGCTCGGCGGGTTTCACAACGGCACCGGCGATCTCACCCGGGCCCAGCACCTCTACCGGCTCACCAGTGCGAGTGACCGGATCGAGCGAACCGGCACGTGGATCTTCCCCCAGCGCTGGCCGCTGGTGCGTGGCAGCGCTTGGAACCGGGCCCGCCGCGCCGGGAAGATCACCGTGTGCCGGCTCGACCCGGCCACGCACGTCGGGCCACGCAGCTACCTCAGCCCGACCGCTCTGCTGCCCGACGGCCGCAGCCATCTCGACCGCACCGCCACCACCGTCATCGCGCTCGTCCGCGCCTTCGCGTGCGGCCGCCGATCGCCCCACAGAACAGGAAGGCCGTGATGGGCATGTCCGACGTCAACGTCGTTTCCGCGACGGTCGATGCAGCGGAGGATTTTCAGAGCGTCCGGCCCCGCCTGTTCGGCATCGCCTACCGGGTGCTGGGCCGGGCGGCCGATGCCGAGGACGTGGTCCAGGAGGTCTGGATCCGTTGGCAGGGCACAGACCGGGCGCGGGTGCACGACCGGGTCGCGTACCTCGTGAAGGTCACGACGAACGTCGCGCTCAACGTCGCTGTCTCTGCCCGGTTCCGCCGCGAGATCGCCGTCGGGGATCAGCTGCCGGAACGAATTCCCGGCACCGAAGACCCGACGCAGGCGAGCGAACGGCTCGAAGACCTCCAGTACGCCGTCCAGTTGCTGGTGCAATGGCTGTCTCCGGCCGAACGCGCCGTCTTCGTGCTGCGGGAGGCGTTCGGCTACCGGTTCGGCGAGATCGCCGAGACGCTCGCGATCAGCAACGCCAATGCGCGCCAGCTGGCCCGGCGAGCTCGCGCACACCTCGCCGGCCGACGAAGCGAACCGGTCCAGGCGGTGGAGTGCGACCGCCTGGTCCGGGTCTTCCTCGACGCCGCGCAGGACGGCGCCGTGGCCCGCCTCGAGCACGTCCTGCGCGACGACGTCATCACCGGCTCCGCGCGCTCCCCTCTCGCGGCCGCGGGATGACCGGTGCGGCTTCAGGTCCGGTCTTCGGGTGGCACGTACTCGAAGGCCGGGCCCGCCGTCGTCCGCCCGTCACCGCTGGGCAGCTTCATGAGCGCCACCGCCTGCGCTCGCAGCGTGAACATCACGCCGACCGCCTGCTTCACCTGGCCCGGTTCGCCGTTGAAGGACTGCTCCAGCAGGTAGAGCAGGAGACTGTAGGTCTGGTTGAACTCCTCCTGGGCGACGCGGACCGGGCTGCCTTCCGGGTAGTCGCTCGTCCGGGGGTTGGGCCGCATCGGCAGCACCCCGTCCCGGTCGACGGCGATCTCCTCGCCGGTCGGCCCGGTCTGCGGGGTATCGCCGGGCTGGAAGCGGCGGCCGGCGCGGAGCTCCTGGACGCGGTAGAAGTGCGCGACCTCGTCGTGATCGGGGTGGTAGACGTCGCGGTCGCCGTCCCACACCTCGGTGCGCGCGGCGCCTTCACCCTGTTCGACGATTTCCGCCAGCGCCGCCAACGCGGACTTCAAGTCGTGGACGGGGATGATGGTGCCGCCGCCACCGCTGAAGTGGCCCTCGCCGAGCTGCCGCTCCGGGGCGCCGCAGAAGACCTCGGCTTCGCCGATTTCTTCGCAGAGCACGTGAAAACCCGCCTCGATGGCGGCGTAGAACTGCCCGATCGTCCGGTATTCGTCCGGTTGGGGCGGCGCGTCCGCCGAGGCGGGCCGCTCGATGCTCAGGAACAGCTCCAGGGCCTCGGCACCGAACGGGGCGAGGTGGACTTCCACCGACCGGTCGCCGTGGGGCAGCGGATGCGGATACGGCGGCAGGAGCTCGGGGGTGTCGAGCCTGGGCGAGCCGCCCACCGCGTTCAGCAGGTTCGCGGCCAGTGCCAGGTGCAGCATCTCTTCGGTGAGCACGGTGCCGAGCACGTGCACGGCCTCGGGATTGCGGGCCGGGTCCAAGGAGTACAGCGCACACATGTACGGGGGAATGGTCGCGTGCTCGAGCTCGATCGCCCACTGCAGATGGCGCCGGAGATCGTCGATCGTGCCGATGGCGTGCGTGTCCGACATGGAACCTCGATTCTTCAGTTCGGTTTCGACTTCGGTGTGACGGCGAAAGCGGTCAGCAGGGCACAGCCGAGCGCGATGCCCGCGACCACGACGGCCACGCCGAATCGCGGCGCGGCGAGGGGCAGCAGCAGGACGACGGTGACGCAGGCCAGAATCGCGACGGGACGGACCACGGGCTCCGCCACGATGGGCGAGTGGACCAGCCCGAGCATGACGAGGAACAGGGCGGCCGAGCCCGCGACGGCGTAGCTGATCGCGAGCGGTGACGCCGAAATGCCGTGTCCGGTGTCCTCGACGGCGACCTCGAGACCGGCACCGAGTGCCGCGAGCGCCGTGAAGATCCCGTAGTGGCCGTAGCCCCACAGGTAGGACCGGTCGCGGCGATCGTCGAGCCCCGCACCGGCCGGTTCCAGGAAGTACAACCACCAGAGGGCGAAGAGCAGGACGAGGCCCGCGACCGCGATGGTGATCAGCGGACCGCTGAGCTCGGCACTCTCGAGCGCCCCTCGGACACCTCTGCTCGCCGCGAGGACGCCCTCGCCCAGCAGGATGATCGTGAACAGCCCGTAGCGCTCGGCGATGTGGTGCGGATGCCAGTTCGTGGACCCGGTCCGTTCGGCCCACCGCGGCACCGCAAGTTCCAGGACGACCAGGACGGCGAACAGCGCGGGCAGGAGGGCGGGCGGCACAACCCCCGTCTCGGCGAGCACGAGGCGTGCCACCCAGCACACCTGCAGGAACGAAATGCCCGCGGCGTAACGCAACGCGGTCCGCCGGCCCGCCGTGTCCTCGACACCCGCCCGCAGCCATTGCGCGACCAGCCCGATCCGCATGAGGACGTAGCCGGCCGTGACGGCACGGTAGTCGGAACCGGCGGCGGCCGGCACGCCCGCGGCGAGGACCAGCACCCCGGTCATCTGCACCATGGTCAGCAACCGGTACGCGACGTCGTCGGTGTCGTACGAGGACGCGAACCAGGTGAAGTTCATCCACGCCCACCAGATCGCGAAGAAGACCTGGAGGAAGCCGCCGAGCGCGGCCCAGCCGTGCCCGTCGGCGATGCCGTGCGCGAGCTCGTCGGTAGCCGCCGCGACGGCGACCACGAAGATCAGGTCGAACAGCAACTCGAGCTGACTCGAACTGCGGTACGGCTCGTCGATCGGACGCGCGCTCATCCGGACCCGGATCCGGATCCTGCTCTCTGCCGGCACCGGTTCGCTCCTTCGGTCGGTCTTGCCCCCAGGACCGGGCACGGTCCCGATCCGTGACACGCGGGGAATTCCGCCGTGGCTGTCACGCCAGCGGGGGCTGCCCGGTCCTAGCCGACGAACCAGTCGTCACGGAAGGATTCGCCATGACCAGCACCACCTGGCAGAACGCACTCACGATGCTGCAGGAAGTGGAACCACCGTCCATCCCGGCCGGCGCGCACGCGATGACCGTGGTCATCGAGTACCCGCCGGGCGACCGCGGCGCACCGCCGCACCGGCACTCCGGCCCGGCATTCGGCTACGTGGTGGAAGGCGAGATGCGGTTCGAGCTCGAAGGCGAGCCTGAGCGGATCGTGCGCGCCGGCGAGGCGTTCTGGGAGCCGGGCGGCGACGTCATCCACTACCAGGACGGCAACAACCGCGACGACATCCCGGTCCGCTTCGTCGTGACGATGCTGTGCCCACCCGGCGGATCGATGATCACGCTCGTGGACGAAGACGAACTGGCCCGGCGCCGCGACCGCCGCGCCCCTCGGCCGGCCTGACCGGGACACCAGGGAGCAGCGATGAGCAACCCGGACGATTCCTTGCACGGACTCGAAGTCGAGATCAAGGTGGAGCTGGCCATCGCGGAGTCGGGTCGCGAGAAGGTCTCCGACACGCCGCCCACCGAGTGGCTGTCCGATCCGGTGGACGAAGAACGCTACGAAATCGGCCTGCATGGTCTTCTCGACGCGGTGACGGTGGTGGAGGACGCCACGTCTCCGAACCCCGGAGGTGGGTATTCGTGAACCAGCCGATCGACGCCTGGCAGCGGCGCTCGCCAGCGGGATTGGCGATGTACATCGGACCGCCGGCCGGGTTCGTCGTCGGCGGTCCGGCTACGTCAACGACGCTTGCCGAAGTCGATCACTCGGCGAGAACCCAGGAGGCTGGCCGATTTTGTTGCGTAGCCCAGCGGTTCGAGGCCGTGCAGAGGACCGCAGAGCTTCCCGGCGGTCATCCACTGCGATGTCGGCGCGGACGGTCTTCGTCAACGAGTTGATCAAGGTCGTCGTCAACAAAGTGGAGTCCACGAACCCATGCGCGGCCAGCACGCGCGGCGGCGACGGCCGGGAGCCTCGATGCGGCATCAGATTCGGTCTCGACCACCTCCCGGACGGTCTTCACCACCATGTCGGTGATGTCGGGCCGAGCCTGAGGCACCGGCTCGATCTGCGTGAGCAGAGCCGACGCGGCGCGCCGCTGCGCTGGCCGCGCTCACCTGGGCGATGACCTGGTTCAGGGGCGTCGCCGTGGTCATCACCGCCACCACGGTGCCCCCTGGGGCGTCGCCGGGCCGGACGCCCGCCACGAGATCCTCAACGAAACCACCCGCGCCGAAATCACCACCGCCATGCTCGACCGGCTCCGCACCCACCACCTCACCACCACCTGATCCCGGGCCCGTCCCAGTCCTGCGGGACTACGCCGGGTTCTCCGCGACGGCGAGGTAGTCCGTGTAGATCTGCGGCGAGCCCGAGAACGAAGCCAGCTGCTTCCACTCCTCGTACATCTGCTTGGTGTCACGGTGGGCAGCCGCGAACTCCGCAGCCTCGCCGGTGGCGATGTCGGGCTCGGGGTAGAAGACGTCCAACGCCTCCAAGCTCGCGATCTCCATCATCATCACGTACTGGTCGAGGCGGTTGCCCCGCTCGCCCTTGAGCACGTGGAACCGCCAGTCCGGGTAGTCGTCGATCCGGTGGTGGTTCTCGGCGATGAAGCGGTCGAACACCTCCTCGGTCACACCGGCGCGCAACGCCAGGTTGTGGATCCCGACGACCCGGGCGACGGGCTCCTCCCCCGGGCGGTCGCGGTAGCGGGGGCCGGGCGTGACCGTGCTCCGCGGATTGTCGGCCAGCAGCCGGTAGTCGGTGAACAACGTCGGCAGCTCACCGAACGTGCCCAGCCGCCGCCACCGCGCCAGCACCGCCTCCGCCTCCGGGTGCCGCGCCCAGAACAGCCGGGCCAGCTCGGTCTGCTCACCCCGGGCCGTGACGTAGCGATCACGCTGCTCGGCGCTCTCGATCTCGTACAACATCAGGTACTGCCCGGTCCGCTCTCCACGCAACCCGCGCAGCAGAGTCCACCGCCACGCCGGGTACAAGGGCAGGTGAACGCCTTCACCACGCACGAAGGTCTCGAACTCCTCCGGCGTAACACCAGCCTCCGTGTCGATGGCGATGTACTGGAAGGTGAACACCGACAAGCGTCCCATCACGCGTCCAATCCTCGGGTCGCGCGTCCGACAAGCACGACTCCCCTGCACCACATCCTGCCCGCTCCAGAGCAACGGGGCCCGCGAGCCCTCTGCTGGACGCGATCCGACGGGTCCCACCGTCTGTGAAAATCAACCAGCGTCAGCGCTACCAGAAACAACGTGGCGCGGTTCACCGTCACGCGCCGCTGCGTCCAGGCCGATGAGGAGTGTCCTTTGGCGGCGCGGTGTCGACGACGCGTCTCCAGAGTTTGCGCTGGCTATCAATTCACCACCCAAACGGACCGGACCAGGTGTACTGGCAAGGCGCCTTGCACGAACTGTGCAAGGCCACCGACATCGATCTTCTCTTCATCGACATCCGCCGTCGCAGCCTCACCGTCGTCGTCAACGCCGCCCTGCCCGTCCCGGCCGCCGAACAAATCCACGCCTCGATCGCCGCCGTCGAGTACAGCCGATCCGTCGAGCGTCCGACCGGCTGACCCATGAGAAGGAGCCACCCGTGTTCGAGCTCATCACCAGCCCCTTCCTCGACGACTACCTCCTCCTCCGTCCCGGCAGCGAGTCAGGAATCCGGCTGCCGGTGAGATCATGGGAGCAGCTGGCATCCACCGCGTCCGGGCAGCTCTGTCCGGGCTGGTTGGTCGACGCGGCGCGCCGCCGCTGGCCGGATCGGGAACGTCTCCTGCAGCTGCTCGCGGACGCCGGGGTGCTATGGCTGCAACTCACCGGCGGCGAACCACTGATCGACAAGCTGTTCACGGCGGTCTCGCCCACCATCTACGGCGGCACGGAAAGCCTCCCAGCGCAGTCGCAGGAGTACCTGCGCAAGCGGAAGCCGTTCACCGGCTGCAACGCCGGACACACGTTCTTCCACGTCGACCCGCACGGCATGGCCAGCATCTGCAAAGTCGGCCGCGACCCTCAGGTCCCGCTGCTCGAGGAAGGCCTAACGGGGCTCGGCGGGATCGCGGACCGGCTGCTGCTGCGCCAGGGCGGCTGCACCGGCTGCCAGCTGCACGGCAGCTGCGGCACCTGCATGCCCCTGGTCACCCTCTACCGGAAAGCCAAGGCCCCGCTGAGCACCTACTGCCAGCACTGATCAACCGAGAGGAGGGAAACCATGACCGCTGCCCTCGTCCCATTGGAACGGCGCGATGCGAGCGGCACCACCATCCCCGTGCCGCTCGACGCGCCGAAGGGACCACTTTGCTTCCGGGCTGATCGCCATGGTCTGGCTCCTTTAGTCAGACAGCATTGTCATGAAAGGTCCGTCTTCATTGGACGGACAGTGACGACGACCTTGCCTTTGGCACGTCCCCTGTCGACGAACGCCATGGCGTCATTGGTGGCATCGAAGGGGAAGACGCGGTCGACGACCGGCTCGATGATGCCGGCGTCGACGAGGGAGGTGATCTCCCGGAGCTGGGCCCCGCTGGCACGCATGAAGAGGAACGAGTAGTCCACCTGTCGGCGCTCGGCCGCGGTCCGGATTCCGTGGCTCAGCGCGCGCGTTGCCGGGCGCAGGATCCACGGCTTTCCCATTTCCCGGGCGAAGTCCGGGTCGGGCGGGCCGGAGAGGGAGATCAGCTTGCCGCCGGGTTTCAGGATCCGCAGGGACTTGTTGAGCGCCTCCTTGTCGAGGCTGTGCAAGACCACGTCGTAGTCGTGCAGGACGTTTTCGAAGTCGTCCTTGCGGTAATCGATCACGATGTCCGCCCCGAGGCGTTCGACCAGGCCGGTGTTCGCGGTGCTCGTGGTCGTGGCGACGGTGGCGCCGAGGTGCTTCGCCAGCTGGATCGCGAACGTCCCCACACCGCCGGAACCCGCCTGGATGAAGACCTTCTGTCCCTTGCGCAGGTGGGCGAGTTCGATCAGTGCCTGCCAGGCAGTCAGGCCGACCAGCGGCAGGGAAGCAGCTTCCTCCATCGTGAGCCGCTTCGGCTTCAGAGCGAGGTCGTCTACGTGGACGGCGATGAACTCCGCGAAGGTCCCGATCCGGTCCTTGTCGGGCCGGGCGTAGACCTCGTCGCCGGGCTTGAACTCGCGCACGCGGTCCCCGGTGCGGACCACGACGCCGGCGACGTCGTTGCCGAGGACGAACGGTGGCCGGTAGGGCAGGAAGAGCTTGAATTCCCCGTCCCTGATCTTCGAGTCCAGGGCGTTGACGCCGGCGGCGTGCACCTGGATCAGCACGTCGTGCTCGCCGACGGCGGGCTCCGGCACGTCGCCGGCCCGCAGTGTGTTGCCGTTCTTGCCGTAGCGATCGACGATAAACGCCTTCATGTCAGCCACCCACCTTGAGATTATGACCATACTACAATATGGTCTGGCGAGCATGCGTGCAAGGTGCTGGCCGAACTTAGATTATGATCGTACTAACATGGGGTATCAGTCCGATGAGTGGAGGCGCGCGTGGTGCGATACGCGAAGGAGCACAAGCAGGCGACGCGGCAGCGGATCATCGATACGGCCGGACGCCGGCTCAAGCGCGACGGGATCGACGGCTCCGGCGTCGCCACGCTCATGAAGGACGCAGGTCTGACGAATGGCGCGTTCTACGCCCACTTCGAATCCAAAGAGGACCTGGTCGCCACCGTGGTCTCCGAGCAGCTGCGCGGCCAGCGCGAGTGGCTCACCTCCTTCCCGCCCGGCCGCGACGGCGTCGAGCGGATGGTGCGCACCTACCTCTCGCCCGAGCACCGCGACACACCCGAGGAGGGCTGCCCGTCCGCCGCACTGCTGGACGAGATCAGCCGCTGCACGGATCCGACGAAGGAGACCTACACCGGCAGCGTGCTGGCCGTCATCGACGACATCGCCGCCCGCCTGGCGCCGCAGGACCCGCCGTCGGCGCGGAACAAGACCCTCAGCATCTACGCCCTGATGGTCGGGACCCTGCAGCTCGCCCGCGCCCTGGCCGACCGCCAACTCTCGGACGACATCCTGAAGCAGGGGATCCGCAACGCGCTGACCGTGCTGGACGCTTCCGAGGGCTGACGTGCGGCCGGGCCGCGAAGAGGCGAAGGTTGCCCCCAAATTGTAACGAAGTTACGTCCTCACCGGCGATCCGGCCATCCTCGAGGCCGTCGTGATCGGCGTGACCGACGCCGAGTGGGGAGAGGTCGTCGTCGCCTACGTGCAACCACGCCCCGGCAGCACCATTGATCCCGCTGCGCTGCAGGCCCGCTGCGCGAGCAGCCTCCGCGGCCACAAGCGGCCGACGTCACTGATCGTGCTCGACGTCGTCCCGAAGAACGCGGTGGGCAAGATCGACAAACCCAAGTTGCGGGCACGTCATACCGCCGCCCCGTAGTCCTGCTCCACCTCGAGCCGCAGGCGAGCATCACCCACCGGGGCCGATGGGCGCTTGCACCCCGCATTGAAGTATGGTCATAATATAAACATGACGACGTACACGGCTGACACTCTCGAGAACCACACCGTCGCGGGTCCCTCCGCGGTATTCACCTACCGCCGCACCGGTCCGCGCGGAGGTGTGCCCCTGGTCCTGCTCATGCGGTTCCGCGGCACCATCGACTGGTGGGACCCGGAGTTCGTCGACCACCTCGCCGCGGACCGCGACGTGATCATCTTCGACAACGTCGGCATCGGGTACACCGGCGGCGAGCCACGTGACACCGCGGAAGGCTTCGCCGACGGCGCGATCGAGTTCATCGAGGCCCTCGGGCTGACGCAGGCCGACCTGCTCGGCTGGTCACTCGGCGGCATCGTGGCGCAGCTGGTCGCGCTCCGCCGGCCCGGTCTCGTGCGCAAGGTCGTCGTCGCCGGCAGCAGCGGACCGGGCCTCGCGCCCGGCACTCCCGGGATGGACGAACGCGTGCTGTCCATCATGGCCAAGCCGGACGCCGACGCCGAAGACCTGCTCTACCTCTTCTACCCGGAAACCGGACCGGCCCGCGCCGCGGGGCTCGAGCACCTGGAGAAGGTCGCCAAGCGCCTCGAAGCGGGCGGCCCCCCGGTCACCGAGGAAGCCGCCCAGGGGCAGCTCGCCGCTGTCGGACGCCTCCTGGCCGTGGACTGGGACCAGCTGAAGGCTCAGCTGCAGGCGATCAGCCAGCCGGTCCTGTACGCCAACGGGATCCACGACGTGATGATCTCCGCCCTCGGCTCCTACAAGGCGGTCGAACAGGTCCCCGACTCCACACTGATCCTCTACAGCGACGCCGGCCACGCCTTCCTCTTCCAACACATCCACGAGTTCGCCGCCCAGGTCGACCTTTTCCTGGCCCACTGAAAGACAAGGACGAAACCATGAACAACAACCAAGACGTCGTCTCGTCCTATCAGGACGCGCCGACCCGCGCCGTCTCCGCCGGCGGCGTCGACTTCGCCTACCGCGAGCTCGGCCCGAAGACCGGGGTCCCGGTCGTCTTCCTGACCCACCTGGCCGCGGTCCTGGACAACTGGGACCCCCGCGTCGTCGACGGCATCGCCGCGCACCACCGGGTCATCACCTTCGACAACCGCGGCGTCGGCGCGACCACCGGCACCACCCCGAAGTCGATCCAGGGGATGGCGGCCGACGCGGTCACCTTCATCCGCGCGCTCGGCCTGACGAACGTCGACCTCCTCGGCTTCTCGATGGGCGGCATGATCGCCCAAGTGATCGCCCAGACCGAGCCGGACCTCGTCCGCAAGCTGGTCATCGCCGGCACGGGCCCCGCCGGGGGCGAGGGCATCAAGAACGTCACCAGGATTTCGAACCTCGACACCGTCAGGGCGCTGCTGACGCTGCAGGACCCGAAGCAGTTCCTCTTCTTCACCCGGACCTCGAACGGCAAGCGGGCGGGCAAGGAGTTCCTGGCGCGGTTGAAGGAACGCAAGAACGACCGGGACAAGACGATCGCGCTGAGGGCTTACGTCGCCCAGCTCAAGGCCATCCACCGGTGGGGTTTGGAAAAGCCGTCCGACCTCTCGGTCATCCGCCAGCCGGTGCTGGTCGCCAACGGCGACCACGACCGGATGGTGCCGACGAAGAACTCCCACGACCTGGCGCGGCGCCTGCCCGACAGCGAACTGGTGATCTACCCCGACGCCGGCCACGGCGGCATCTTCCAGTTCCACGCCCAGTTCGTCGCCAAGGCCCTCGAATTCCTCGCGCGATAGCACCTGTTCCCCAGCAATAACGTCCGAGCCGAGAGGATTCGATTTCATGTCCGAGCAATCCCTGCCCACGACCGCCCGTGCGTGGCACCTGCAGGCGCGCCCGCCGGGGCGGCCGGTGCCGTCGGACTTCGCGCTGCGCGAGGTGGCGTTGCCCGCCCCCGGTCCGGGGCAGCTCCTGGTCACGAACGAGTACTTGTCGGTCGACCCGTACATGCGGGGCCGGATGAGCGACAAGAAGTCCTATATCGAGCCGTACGAGTTCGGCAAGCCGATGGATGGGCCCGCGGTCGGCCGGGTACTGGCGTCCAACGCCGAGAGGTTCGCGCCCGGCGACCACGTGGTGCACGTCCTCGGCTGGCGTGACCACGCGGTGCTGGACGCGGCGGCCGCGCAGAAAGCCGACCCGGACCTGGCGCCGCTGTCCGCCTACCTGGGCGTGCTCGGCGTCCCCGGCCTCACCGCCTACGTGGGGCTGAAGCGGTTCGCTGAGATCGAGGAGGCGACACGGTAAGGCCAAGCTGCTGGTCGGGGAGTACGGCTTTGACGCTGCGTTCAACTACAAGAACGGCCCGGTCGCCGAGCAGCTCGCCCAGGCGGCACCGGAGGGCATCGACGTCTTCTTCGACAACGTCGGCGGCGAGCACCTGGAAGCCGCGATCGGTCACGCGGTCCCGGCTGCTGGCGTTCATGGTGACCGAGGAGCTGGACCTGCAGCCGGACTTCGTCCGAGAGGCCGGCGGCTGGATCGGCGACGGCAGGCTGCGCTACCACGAGACCGTGGTGGACGGCCTCGAGCACACCCCGGACGCGTTCCTCCGCCTGAAGCGCGGCGAAAACCTCGGCAAGATGATCGTCCGTCTCTGACGCTTTCACCCCCTTTGGAGTCTTCATGGATCTCTCCGCCAGCACCGTCCTCGTCACCGGCGCCAACCGGGGGTTCGGCCGGGCGCTCGCCGCCGAGCTGCTCGGCCGCGGCGCCACCGTCTACGCCGGCGCCCGCGACCCCGCCCGAATCGACCTGCCGGGCGTCAAGCCGATCGCCATCGACATCACCGACCCGGCCTCGGTCGAGGCCGCCGCCCAGACCACCGGCGACGTCACCGTCCTGATCAACAACGCCGGCTCGCCACCCCGCGCCGACCTGCTCACCAGCGACCCGTGCGCCTGCAGCCGGCCGGCCAGGGCATCCGGGTGACCGCGCTGCACGTCGGCTACATGGACACCGACATGGTCAGCGACGTCGACTCGGAAAAGTCCGACCCCGCCGACATCGCCATCGACGGGATCGCTGCCGGCGCCTACGAAATCCTGGGCGGCAACGCCTCCCGCCAGGCCCAGGCCGCATTGGCCGGCGGTGTCGCGGCGATCTACCCCG
This sequence comes from Amycolatopsis balhimycina FH 1894, assembly GCF_000384295.1. Taxonomy (NCBI): domain Bacteria; kingdom Bacillati; phylum Actinomycetota; class Actinomycetes; order Pseudonocardiales; family Pseudonocardiaceae; genus Amycolatopsis; species Amycolatopsis balhimycina. Next base: position 2,052,501 of record NZ_KB913037.1, read on the forward strand.
AGCTGCCCTGAATCCCGGTCAGCAGCCGAGCAGCGTGGCCAGCTCGCCGAGGTCGCGGGCGTGCAGTGTGTTGCCCAGGCTAGGTGAGACGTCCTTCAGGGCGTCCCGGCCGAACTCGTGCGGCCGCTCCACGTAGGCGGTATGCAGCCCGCAGGAGCGTGCGGCCGCGAGGTCGTCGTGATGGGCGGCGACCAGCATCACGTCGGCCTCCAGCACGTCGAAGACGGACGCGGCGCCGTGGTAAGCCTCGGGCTCGGGCTTGTATCGCCGGAAGGTCTCCGCGGAGAGGATGCAGTCCCACGGCAGCCCGGCGTGCGTGAGCAGGGCGACGTTGCCGTTGGACAGCGAGCAGACGACGTACTCGGCCTTGAGCCGGGTGAGGGCGTCCACGGCGTCGGGCCACGGGTCCAGCCGGTGCCACCAGGGTAAGCCGGTGGCGCTCCTCGTCGGGCACGTCGGGCAGGCCGAACTCGGCGAGGACGTCGTCGAGGATCATCCGGTGCAGGTCGTCGAGCTGGTCCAGCCGAGCTCGCCGTCGATCACCCGCCGCAGGGCGGGGACGTAGCCGGCGCGCCAGGCGTTGGCGAACTCGCCCGCGTCGAGCGATGCTGTGCTGTCCGCCTGAAGTGGCCAAGGACTTCGTCAACCCTCACCGGTGTCCAGGAAGGCGGCCACGGCCGGGGCGGTTTCCGTGGTCCGGTGCAACAGGTGGAAGCCGGTGGTGAGGCCGGGTTCGGCGAGCGGGCGGTACACCACGTTGGGCACGGCGGCGCGGTGCACACCGGCCGGGACCACCGTGACGCCCACCCCGGCGGCGACCAGCGCGAGCACACCCAGGGTGCTGTCCGCCCGAAAGCGGCTCGACGCCGGCCACAGCTTCAGCCGGGCCAGCCGCGACAAGTCCGACACCAGGTCGCCCCGGCCGTCGTCGAAGGTGTACTCGACCAATTCCACTCCGGAGATCTGCTCCGCGGTCAGCGTCTCGTGCCCGGCCAGAACATGTCCGGCGGGCAGCGCAACGAGAAACGACACCGAACTGGCCGGGGCGGAGGTGAGCAGAGGTTCGCTGAGCGGTGCCGGGAGTGCGCTGAAGCCGACGTCCAGCTCGCCGGCGAGGATCGCGGCCCGCTGCGTCTCCGGCCCGGCTTCCCGCAGTTCGATCCGTACCAGCGGCCTGGCCTCGTGGAACGCGCGAATCCGGGCAGTCAGGATGCCGCCGAACACCACGGCACCGGCCACGCCGATCCGCACCGCACCGGTCTCACCGCGCAGCGCGAGCCGTGCTGCGACCTGTGCCCGCTCGGCCTGGGCCAGCACCCGCCGGGCCTCGATCAGGAACGCCTGACCGGCCGGGGTGAGCCGGGTCTGCCGGGAGCCGCGGTCGAACAGCGGTCCGCCGAGTTCGTTTTCCAGGTCGCGGATCTGCATGCTCAGCGTGGGCTGGACCACGTGCAGCCGGCGCGCTGCCCGGCTGAACCCGCCCTCCTCGGCCACGGCGACGAAGTACCTCAGGTGCCGCAGCTCCATCCCAGCTCCTATCAGCCGTACTGATCGTAGCATCAGAAACAAGTGTTTGAGCTTATCGACTGCCGGGGCCATCGTGGAGGTGCCCACCGAAGATCGTTGATGAGCAGGGAGAGCAATGCGGATCGTCACGCTCGAAGAACACTGGTCCGACCCGGCGGTGTCCGCCGCCAGCGCGCCGGGCATGACCGAACTCGTCCCCGGCTACGCGACCGCGTTCGACCCGAGCGCCGGGGTGCCCTACACCGAGCTGAGGCACCTGCTGCCGGACATCGGCGCCGCCCGGATCGCCGACATGGACCGCAACGGCATCACCACGCAGGTGCTCTCCTGCCAGAACACGTTCCTGCCGGCCGACGTGGCGCCAGAGCTGACCAAGGCGGCCAACGACACCGCGGCCCAGGCGGTCAAGGCCTACCCGGGCCGGTTCGCCGCGTTCGCCACCCTGCCCACGGCCGTGCCCGGCGCGGCGGCCGACGAGCTGCGCCGCTGCGTCCGCGAACTGGGTTTCGTGGGCACCATGATCATGGGCCGCACCGACGGCGAGTTCCTGGACGAGCCCCGGTTCGACCCGATTCTGCGCGCCGCGAGCGAGCTGAACGTGCCGATCTACCTGCACCCGGCCCCGCCACCACTGGCGGTCAGCGAGGCCAACTACGCCGGCCGGCTCTCACCCGCGGTGTCCACGTTCTTCCGGCTGCCCGCGTGGGGGTGGCATCAGGAGACGGCCGTGCACTTCCTGCACCTGATCCTGGCTGGAGTGCTCGACCGCTACCCGGATCTGCAGTTCGTCCTCGGCCACTGGGGCGAGTCCATCCCGTTCTACCTCGACCGGCTGGACGAGGCCCTGCCCCAGCGGTTGACCAGGCTTGACCGGACCTTCCGGGAGTACTTCCGGGACAACGTGTTCATCACGCCCAGCGGGATGTTCAGCCAAGCTCAGCTGCGCTACTGCGTCGACACCGTGGGCGTGGATCGGATCATCCACGCCGTGGACTTCCCGATGATCGGCAACGAGGGTGCCGTGCCGTTCCTGGCCGATTCGTACCTGTCCGGCGAAGACAAGGACAAGATCGCCCACGGCAACGCCGACAAGCTGCTCGGGCTCGACCGAATCCAGTGACTGGTCCCGCGTCGCGGTCGGCGCGCGATAGGTCTGGACCAGTGGAGAGCTCTCCGCCAATCGTCTCCCATACTGCCCCATCACGGGGCAACGCACAAAGCGTAGGAATCAGAAGGAGCTCCCGTGTCCCAAGTGATCGCCATCTTCGGAGCCGGCCCCGGCCTCGGCGCCGCCGTCGCTCGCCGGTTCGCCCGCGAGGGCTTCCGTGTCGCCCTGGTCGCACGAGGCAAGGGCCGCCTGGACGCGCTCGTCGAGCAGCTCACCGCCGAAGGCATCGAGACCGCCGGCTTCCCCGCCGACCTGTCCCGGCCCACCGAGGTCCCCGACCTGATCGCGGCCATCCGCGACCGCTTCGGCCGCATCGACGTGATCGAGTACGGCCCGATCAGCGGCGAGCAGAGCTTCTCCCCCGCCACGAAGCTGGACGCCGCCACCCTGGAGAAGGACAGCCCGCTGCTGCTGCTCACCCCCGTCGAAGTGGTCCGCGCCGTGCTGCCGGAGTGGACCGAGCGCGGCGACGGCGCCTTCCTGATGACCACCGGCCACACGGCCGTGCAACCGCGGCCCTACATGAGCGGCGTGGGCCCGCTCATGGCGGCCGCCCGCAACTGGCTGTACTCCCTCAACGGCGAACTCGTCGCGATCGGCGCCTACGCCGGCACCCTCTCCATCGCGGCCTTCATCGCGGGCAGCGAGATGGGCGAGCTGGCCGCCGCAGCGATGCCCGACACGGCTGGCCCGCTCGTCGACCCGGACGACCTCGCCGCGCACTACTGGGACATGTACACCGAACGCGACCGCGTCGAGCAGATCCACCCCCAGGTCGGCTGACTCGATAGACAAACTCTCGGGCCGTGGCGGCAGGCGGCGGCCACGGCCCATCGGCGACACTGCCAACCCAACGCCGGCCTGGCCCTTCGCTGCTTCCGCCCTGCCGAACAGCCAATCCATGTGGGCGTGCCGGAAACCTTTGGCGAGCGCGGTCGCGGACGTGCCGTAGCGCCAGGGGGAGTAGCCCGTCGATGGCGCTTCAAACAGTGCTGTCCGAACGATCACCGGCTCTTCCTGCGCCGATCGGCCGGGCGTCAGACACGCCGATCGGTGGCCCTCTAGCGTGGCGGGCACGGAACACCCCGAACCCGACACCCGGATTCTCGAACGTGGCCTGGGCGACTACGTGCGCGCGGTCGCGGCTGCCGTCGGCGTCCCGGACGAGAGCACCACGGTGGAGATCAGCGACACGGCCACCGTTCGGGTCGTGAAGCTCGTGATCGCCGAAGCGCTCGACCTGCTGGACGAGGTCGGCCTGGACGCGGTCAGCACAAGGGGGCTGGCGAAGCGGCTGGGTGTCGAGCAGCCGTCGCCGTACTGGCACTTCCGCAAGAAGGAAGAACTGCTCGGCGCCATGGCCCACGCCGCGATGGCTCCGCACGCGACGGCCCCGCTACCGACGGCGTCGGACGACTGGCGCGAGTGGTTCCTCGAAAACACGCGCAGCTTCCGGCGAACGCTGCTGATGCACCGCGACGGCGCGCGGCTGCACGCCGGCAGCTTCCCGGGAGAACCGGACCTCTCCCGGATCCACCACAAAATGGCGTTCCTCGTCGCATCCGGCGTGCCTGAGCGCGACGCCCAGGTGGCGATGATGTCGTGCAACCACTTCACCATCGGCAGCGTCCTGGAGCAACAGGCGGAGTCCCACCGAGGCGACGGCCCGGACCCCGGCTCGGGACTCCCGGTACTGGATCCCGACTCGGCGTTCGAGGACGGACTGGCGCTGATCCTGGACGGCTTGACGCACCGCATCCTCCGCACACACCGCTGAGGAACCGCGCGGACACGGCGGGGCGTCGCCCCTGACACGCCCTGGTTGCTCGTCAAGGTGTGATGCAGGCGAGGCGCCCGGCGCACTGATCGAGCAAGTTCTCGCTTACCGGCCACGGGAAGTCGGGCACGGAGTGCAGCAGGCTGACGTAGCCGTGCAGCGCAGTCCACAGGAGCGTCGCGTCACCCTGCGGGTCGATGCTGATCGACCGGCCGGCCGCGACACACGCGTCGATGGCCTGCACGAGCAGACCGAAGGCGCGCGCGCCCGGCATCGTCTCCACCGGCTTCGGGGCCACGGGGCCGGCTTCCACCGGCCGGTCCCGACTGAACAACAAACGGTAGAGCCGGGGATTGCCCACCCCGAACGACACGTAACTACGACACAGCGCACGCAACCGCCGCACCGGATCGTCATACAAGGGCAGCGTGTCCTCCAGTCCGGCCGACAACCTGCCAAAACACTCGTCGACGACCGCGTCCATGACCGCATCGAGGTTGCCGAAGTGGCCGTAAATCGACGGTGCCGTGATCCCGGCCTCGCGAGCCACGCCCCGCAGCGTGATGCCGGACGGATCGGCACGGTTCTCGACGAGCCGGGTGGCCGCCTCGACGATCTCGTCACGCAGCCGCGCGCCGGCACCGCGCGGGTTGGGCTTGCGCTGAGATTCCGCAGTCGGTGTCATGCCGGCACTTTACAACTGTTTCTTCTCGCAGCACAGTTCACCTTACAGTCGTTTAACGATAACCACTCGAACCTGGAAAGGCGCTTACACCATGAAGCACACCGGACACACGACGCTGACCGCCCCGATCGAACGGATCGACCTGGCCAACTGGCTCTTCGCCCTCTCCGACACCGACTATCAGGCCTGCTCACGGGGCCACCGCGCCGCCGGCGTCTTCGTTCAAGACGGCGTCCGCGGCATGGTCAACGTCGAGGCCATGGGCGGACACCTGATCGTCCTGCACTACCGCGAGGTCACCGCCACGCCGCACCACGTGGAAATGCTCTCCGAGCGCAGCCGGGTCTACCTGTTCCACCTCGTCCCCGCGACCATCCAGGTCCGCTGGACGATGTCCGCGACCGCCAGAACTGCGGACACCACGGACTTCCGGTGCGCCGTCGAACTGACGCTGCCCCCACTGCTGCGCGTCCTCGGCGGCCTGTCCGCGCTCAGCTTCGCGATCCGCGCGCACACCCGCGAAGAAACCCAGCTTTTCGCCGACGACATCCTCCGGAAGGCGAGAATCGACCAGAATTCGCGGGCCGGCGAATGACGACCACGACCCAGGCCGCTGCCGTCGCCGAATCGGAAAGTCGGCGCCGTGCCGTGCCCGGCACGTGCCCCGCAGCGCGCAAGGCCGCGGACGCCGTGGCCGCGGTCCGCGACGATCCGCCGGGCCGGCTGGCTATGGCCGCCCGGTTCTACGACGGCGACCGCGCCATCGGCCGATACCGCCGCGCGGAGCTGGCCTTCATGCGCTGGCAGATCCGCCGCGGCGTCCTCAACCCGCCGGACGCGGCACCCGGCGGCAGCCCGTGGTGGCGGGCAGTCAACGAGAGCCTCCTCCGGGACGCACTGGAGGCACAGTTTCGCGATGCCCGTCAGGCGGTCGGTCCCGCCGGTGCGCGAAATGTCCGGCGGACGGCGTCGCGGAGCCAGCGGTGGGCTCCGTCGGCGGACTGGCGGGGATGCCAGGCCATGCCGATGGTCAGCGGCGGCAAGGACAGCGGGATGTCGAGCAGGCACAGTCCGAGTGCGACGGCGTCAGTGGTGAGGAGTGAGACGCTCGCACCGGACAGCGCCGCCGGCACCAGACACACGACGTCACTGCGGGCGGCGAGTGCCATCGCGGCCAGGTGACTGGGGAGGACAACGGCCACCCGCCGGCGAAGATCGTGTTCGGCGAGGGCGGTGTCGAGCGGACCGGTGAACCGGCCGCGGCGGCTGACCGCGACGTGGTCCGCGGCAGCGAGCAGCGCCGGAGTCAGCGGCTGCTGGGTCAGGGAATGACCGGGCCGGACGGCGGCCATCATCCGCAGGGTGAGCAGTTCCTCGACCCGGGTTTCGGGATCGACGTGGTCGATGGATCCGATCTCGAGGTCGATCCGGCCGTCGCGGAGCGCTGTCCCCGCCTCCAGCTCCTCTGCCCGGAACCGCAACGAAATCCCCGGAGCCTCTCGCCGGGCCAGGTGCAGCAGGCCCGACGCCATCGCCGCTCCGACGAGGTCGGCAGCCTGGAGGGTGAAGGTGGCACGCAAGGTGGCAGGTTCGACCACCGTCCCGGGACTGAGCAACGAACTCAGGCTGCGCACCACCGCGGCCGCCTCGTCACGCATCGCCTGGGCGCGCGGCGTGGGGACCATGCTCTGTCCCGCCCTGACCAGGAGGGGATCCTGGAGGATGCGGCGCAGGCGAGCGAGGGTGCGGCTCATGGCCGCGGGAGACGTGTGCAGGCGGAGCGCGGCCCGCGTGACGCTCTGCTCAGTCAGCAGGGCGTCGAGCGCGACGGCGAGGTTGGCGTCGATGACCGGATCAGAGCTGTTCACCTGGTTAATTCCATTTCCAGCAATGATTGTGTGCCGAAGTTCCCATTGTGGCACTTCCCGGCCTCTCGCAGGATGGAGGCATCCCCACCGGCACGACCCGCGAGGTTTCAATGATCGTCATCACTGCCCCCACCGGTAACATCGGCCGCCACCTGCTGCCCCTGCTGCTGGAGGCCGCGCCCGCGCACGACGAGGAGTTGAGGGTCATCGTCCGCGACCCCGCCCGGCTCCCCGAGGCGGTGCGCGACCACATCGAGGTGATCGTCGGCTCGCACGGCGACCCCGAGGTCGTCGATCGGGCCTTCGAAGGCGCGGACGCCGTCTTCTGGCTCGTCCCGCCGGACTCGTCCCTGACTCCGGCGGACCGCTGGAGCGGTTTCACCCGTCCCGCGACAAAGGCGCTCGCCACCCACGGCGTCGGGCACGTCGTCGGCGTCTCCGCGCTCGGCCGCGGCACTCCGTTCGCCGACCGTGCCGGACTCGTCACCGCTTCTCTTGCCATGGACGACCTCATCGCGGAGACCGGCGTCGCCTACCGGGCTCTGGCCAACCCGTCCTTCTTCGAGAACCTCCTGGAGGAGGCCGACTCGATCCGCGAGAACGGCGTCTTCACCGATGTCGTCGACGCCGACCGCAAAGCTCCTCTCGTTGCCGTCGCCGACATCGCCGCCGCGGCAGCCCGCCTCCTGCTGGACCGCTCCTGGACCGGCGTTGCCGACGTCCCGGTTCTCGGGCCCCAGGACCTGTCCCCCCACGACCTGGCTCGAATCATGACCGAACAGCTGGGCCGCCCCGTCCGCTACGAGCGTCAGCCGCTCGAGGAGATGCGCATCGCTCTCGTCGGCTACGGCCTCGACGAGACGTTCGTCCAGGGCATCGCCGACATGAAGCAGGCCAAGGACAACGGCCTCGACGCGGGCGTCACCCGTACCGCGGACACCGCTTCTCCCACCACCTTCGAGCAGTGGTGCGCCGACATCCTCAAGCCCGCCGTCCTGCCCTGACGCCACGGAATCCGTGATGCCGAGCACGTCGAAACCAACTGGGGTAAGGAGACCAGCCATGCCCGCCGAAGAAACCGAAGCGACCGTGACCGCTTTCATGCTCGTCAAGACCACGCCTGAATGGCTCGCCATGTCCGTTCAGGAACGGGTGGACGCGTTCACCTCCGAAGTCCTTCCCACGATCGAGGCCAAGACCACCAAGGTCCGGTCGCGCTTCTACGACACCGAGTTCTACTCGGCACGCGTCACCGACGTCTGGGTCTGGGAGGCCGACGACCACCACTCCTACCAGCTCCTCGTCGAAGCGCTGCGGGAGACGCCATTCTGGGACCGCTACTTCGAGGTCGTCGACCTGCTCGTCGGTACCGAGAACGGCTAGGCCCGCAACTACGGCCTCGACCCGCTGGCCACCATCACCACCTGAGATACCGTGCCGCAAGGGGCACAACGGGTTCTGCCCAAACGTGCCGACACGTCGAATCAAACAGCCATGTCCGCAGTCCTGGCGCGTGCCCCGGCCTGCGTCGGCGGTTGAATCGGGTCCCGGCGGATGCGACAAAGCCGCGGGGACCTTACAAGCCAACGAAAAGAAGCTTGATCTGAGCGCGGAACAAGCTATCGGCTTCGGGCAGAGCATTGGTCGCCGGTGCGGCTGCTGCCACTGTACTCGCTCTGCTGCTGTTCTCGTCGGCCTCCGCCAACGCCGAACCGGCCCAGTCGTCGCTCCCGGTCACCACACAGACCGGCTCTCAGCACGCCGGCATCCCCGCACCGGCCCAGGCCCTCGATTCACACGACCGTGTTCATGACGGCGTCAAGGTTGTCGAGGTGAGCGTAGATCGAGGGTGCCGTGATGCCGGCTTCGCTGCCACGCCCCGCAGCGTGATCTCGGCCGGATCGGCGCGGTCCTCGACGAGGCGGGTGGCGGCCTCGACGATCTCGTCGCGTAGCTGACTGCCCGCACCGCCGAAACCACGGACTTCCACTGCACCGTCGAACTGACCATGACGCCGCTCCTGCGCACGCTGGGCTCCTTGTCCGCCCTGAATTTCGCGATCCGCGCCCACACCCGGGAAGAAACCCAGAAGTTCGCCGACGACATCATCCGCAAGGTGAGAATCACCCAGCGCTCGCAGGTCGGCGAATGATGACCACGACACGAACGACGGTCGACGACTTGCCGGGACACCACCGCCGAGCCATGACCGGAGCGAGTCCCACGGCGCGCACCGCAGCAGGCATCGTCGCCGCGGTCCGCGACGATCCCGCGGCCCGGCTGGCGCTGGCTACCCGGTTCTACGACAGCAACCGCGCCATCCGGCCATACCGGCGGGCGGAACTGGCGTTCATGCGCTGGCAAATCCGCCGCGGCGTCCTCAACCCACCCGAGGCGGCACCTGGCGGCAGCCCATGGTGGCGAGCGGTCAACGAAAGCCTCCTGCGCGACGCGCTGGAAGCTCAGTACCGGCTGCGCGAGGAAGACCTCTCCACCCCTTCCGTCGAGGTCGGCCGATGGATGACCTTCCTCCGCAACCCGGCACCCCGGACCTGGTACCGGGCCCACAACTCCAGCATCGTCGCCGGCTACCTCGCCCACCGCGATCTGGCCGACCGGGAATTGCCCGTCGAACGGTTCTTCATGGACGTCACCCTGCTGCGGATTCTCTACACCGACTGCCTGCTCTCCGACCCCGGGCTCGCCCTGGGCCGCTTCGCCGCGGCCGGCCCCTGGCTGGCAGATCCCCGAAACCCTGCTACCGGCGCGTTCCTGTCCCTGCGCACCATCCTGCCGGCCCGCTACCCACTCGACGACATCGAGCCCGCCGACGTGCTCAAGGCCGAGAACTACCTCGGCCACCTGGTCGACTACGGCGTGATCCTGCCGCGCGCCCGCAGTCTGTACGAACACGCCGCCCACGACCTCGACCAACCCGCACTGCTCGACCTGATCCACGACGGGCACCCGGCCTACGCATGGCCCCCGCAGGACAAGAACGTCTGGGTCAGCCACCGATCACGCCGAACACGCCAAACACTCGAAAGGCTCGTCCACTGAACCAATCGGCGGCGAACGACGTGCGCTCTTGGCAGTGGTTGTAGATCGTGTGGTCACCGGCCGCCAGTCTTTCCTCGACAAAGGCGCGCTCGACGCCGGTTCCACCCAGGTGGTGACGCGCGCCCGCCCGAACGGACCGAGACTGGTCGTCGGGCAGCAGGGGCATACCGGATCGTCGTGGTGCCACGGACGCCGGTCCTGGCGTCCGTTTCGGTGACCTCTGCTCGACGCCGAGGACGTCAAAGCCGTCCGGAAGACCGGCAGCAGATCCTCGGCGCGGAACATCGCCGCGCGCCGGCCAGCAGTCAGCTCGGTGAACTCCGCAGCCGGCCCATGGCCGACGATGAGGAGATGGCCGCCGGGTGCGACGGCGTCGGCCACCCGGCGGCCCACCTGCGTCATGCCGCCGTCCGGGAGGTCCGCCGCTGAGCGGACGGCGTCGCCGCTCAGGCCGTGACGCGCCAGTGTTCCACGATCCGGCCGTTCCGCAGGCGCTCAATCTGCATCTGACGCGCCGGCTGGGGCCCGAACCCGTGCACAAGCAGGTGCGCCGCGACGAGGTCGCCGTCGGCGAGCAGATGGACCTCCTCGAAGCGCAGGTCCGGTGCCTGCCGCCGCAGGTCCGCGACGATCGGCTTGAGCCCCTCGGGCCCGCGCGGCAGGTCCGGCAGGCTCGGGCTGTGGTTGACGTACGCGGGGTCGATCAGCTCGTCGAACGCGGCGAGGTCGCCGCGGTTGAAGGCGTCCAGGTAGCGGCGGACGACGTCGATGTTGGTCATGTCCCCAGGCAACCAGCGGCCGGGCCGGAGCGGAAATGCGCTGGACACCGCCTCTTATGCTGATCGCGTATGAATGATCTGCGCCGGCTCGAAGCGTTCGTCGCGGTGGCCGAAGAGCTGAACTTCGGGCGGGCCGCGGACCGGCTCGGGCTCACCCAGCCGTCCCTGTCCCGGGCCGTCGGCGCGCTCGAACGCGAGCTGGCCGTGGCGCTGTTCGACCGCACCACGCGCCGGGTCGCGCTCACGCCCGCCGGCGAGGCGATGCTGCCCGACGCCCGCGCCGCCGTCGAGGCCGCCCGGGCCGCGGCCCGCCGGGCGCGGCGGGCCGGCGGCTTGGTCGTCGTGTCCAAACCGGATGGTGATCTCGGGCTCTTGCCCGGCATTCTCGACGCGCTCGGCGAGCCCGCCGAACTGCTCTTCGCGGCCACCGGCGACGAAGCGGCGAGCATGCTCCGCGACGGCCGCGGCGACGTCGCGCTCGTCGCGGCGCCGTTCGACCGCGCGGGCCTGGACGTCGAGCAGGTCGCCACCGAGTCGCGCGTCGCCGCGCAGCCCAGCGGGCGGGAAGCGAGGACGCTGCGCGAAGTGCTCGCCCGCCCGGCGGTGACGTGGCCCGGCGTCGACGCCCGGCTCGACGCGTACTACCGCGCACGCGATCCCCGCACCCGGCCGGCCGATCCGCCGCCCGAACGGCTCGGGCCCCCGGCGAAGGACCTGGCCGAGGCGCTGCGCCTGGTCGAACTCGGCCAGGCGGTGACGTTCCTGCCGGTGTCCGTCGCCCGCCGCTACCCCCGCGAAGGCGTGGCCTACCGCGAGATCGACGGGCTGAGCGACGTCCGGTTGCAGGTCGCCTGGCCGGCGACGTCCCGGTCGCCGCGCGTGGCCGCCTTCGTCCGGACGGCCACGCGCACGCCGTAGCCTCAGCCGGCTGCAGCTCCGGGGAGTACATCTCGATCCAGTGGTACAGGTCGAGCAGCCGGTCCAGGCCGATCCGGGCCGCCGGGTCCATGGTCACCGGGTCCACTTCGGACACCCGGTGCGCCCAGGACCGGTCGACCAGCGTGAAGACCTGGGGTGCTTGCGGTGGGAGCATCGATATGGTCGGGAGGAGCTCCTCATGCAGGCCGTGTCGAAGGGCGAGTTCTACGCCGCCATCCGCCGGGATGCCCGTTACCGCGACGAGGCTCCGGGACCGTCCACTCCGGAGCCGTGCTGCTCGCCTGCGGGCTGAACCTGGACTGTCCGCCCGGCGAGCACACGAGCGTGCTCGTCCGCCTGCGCCGGGTGTGCCACCCCCGGACACGGACACGCCGTGCTCACGAACCGGTCGTGACCGGCTCGTGCCGAACGGGGAAGTTCACCGAGTTGGCGATGAAGCACGTGTCGTGCGCCTGCTTGTGCAGGGCCTCGGCCCGCTCGGCCATGGCCGGGTCGGCGACGGTCACCTCGGGTCGCAGCACGACCTCGGTGAACCGGCCGCTGTTGCCCGGCTCTTCCCGCATGACACCGCTGGCGGCGTCCAGATAGCCGGTCACCACGACGCCGTCCCGCGCGCACAGCGACAGGAAGGTGAGCATGTGGCACTCCGACAGGGAGGCGACCAGGAGCTCCTCCGGGTTCCACCGCTCGGGCGTGCCGCGGAACGCGGGGTCGGCGCTGCCCTTCAGCACCGGCTTGCCCTCGACGAGCACGTCGTGGTCCCGCACGTAGCCGCGATATCCGGCCCCGGTGTCGCCGCTCCAGCGCACCGTGACCCGGTAGTCGTGCTGCTTGCTCACGTTTCTTCTCCTTGCTCGGTGAGAACGGACATCGTGGCCAGGACGTGTTCACGTGCGTGGGCGGCGGCCTTCCGCGGATCGCCGTCCGTGATGGCTTCGATCAGCCGCCGGTGCTCGTCGTCCACCCGGACCGGCCGGGGCGACGCGGTCAGCGAGGCCCGGGTGGAGACGGTGATCTGGTCCCAGATCCGGTCCAGCACCGCCAACGCCGCCGGGTTGTCCGCAAGCACGGCGACATACCGGTGGAACGCCCGGTTGTGCCGGACACCCGCGACCAGATCTCCTTGCCGCGTGGCCTGATCAGCCAGATCGGCGTGCTCGACGAGCCGGGCGAGGCTCGCCGGGGACAGCTCACCGTCCCGCTGCCGGCCGGCGGCCAGCTCCGCGGTCAACGCCTCCAGGCAGGCGCGCACGAGGTAGACATCCCGCAGCGCCTTGGCGTCCAGCTCGACCACCGTCACACCACGCCGCGCGGGCCGCACCAGACCGTCGCTCTCCAGCCGCCGCAACGCTTCCCGAACCGGCGTGCGGCTGACGCCGAGCCGTTCGCACAGCTCCAGCTCGGTGACCGGCTGCCCGGCGGGATACCTGCCGAGCACGATCAGGCCGCGGACCTCGTCGTAAACGTCCATTGCATGCAATGTATACAAAGAATACGTCGAGTGGAAGAGGGAGTCGTGTGCGCGGGTGCTGCGGGCGTGCAGCGCCCTGACCTCGCGGCGGTTGCCGCAGTGCTCCATGGAGCACCAGCGGCGGCGGCCGGGGCGTGAGGCGTCGACGTAGGTGAGGTGACAGTCCTCGGCGGCGCAGGTGTGGCTGCGGTGTGCGAAGGGGGCCGGTCAGCAGCTCGGCGGCGTCCCGGGCGACGGTGGCCACCAGGTGCGTGCCGGTGACCATTCCTTCGTCGTCACGCACGAAGAACCCGTGCGGCCGTCTCCGCGGCACGCCCCGTTGTTGCTCGCAGGCAGGTTGCTATGCCCGGCCGTGGTCCCCGAGGGCCGCCGCGGTGGCGTGTGCGAAGACTTGCGGATTGTCCAGCATGATGTTGTGCCCGCAGTCCGGGATGGGGACCACGGCCACCCCGGCTTCGGTGAGTGCATCGGTGCCCGGGAGCGGACCGTCGGCCTCGGGCAGCAGATAGGTCCGGGGGATTTTCAGGTCCAGCAGGAGTTCGCGCATGGTGGGGACGGTGCCGCGACTGAGATGGGTGGCGCTGCGGTGCAGGGCTTCCCGGCCGGCCAGGCGCATGGTCGACCACCAGTGAGGGCCGATCCGGTCGCGGACTTCTTCCCAGCCGCCTGCCAGGAACTCCTGCTCGGAGTACGCGGCGATGCCGCTGCTGCCGCTGGAACCGGGTGTGCGCGGGATCGGGTCGAGGTTGGCGTCGACCAGGACCAGACGGGAGACGAGGTGCGGATGGCGGGCGGCAAGGACGATGGCCACGGAGCCGCCCATGCTGTGCGCGATCAGCTCGGCGCCGGTGACGCCCGCGGAACCAAGGGCCGCGGCGAGGGCATCGGCGTGTGATTCCAAGGTGTAGTCGAAGGTCGTCGGCCGGTCGCTGATGCCGTGCCCGAGCAAGTCGATGAGCAATGAACGGTGGCCCGCCAGCAGAGGGTGGACCGCAACCTCGGCGAAGTAGGCGGGCGAAGTCGCACCCAGACCATGCACGTAGACACGGGACGGCTCCCGGCCCGGCAGCTCCACCCAGCGGATCTGGTCACCGTCGGCCGTCACAGTGGCGGTACGCACAGTCTGCTCCCCTGCAGTCAAGATCGGTGGTGAGCCGAGCGTAACCACGGCGCTCAAACACGTCCGCTCGGCCCGACCATGATCGAGATCGCCGGGGCGGCCGGCTCGCCGAAGCCAGCAACCTCGGCCTGCAGGACGTCATCGCCGCCCTCACCTGGATCAAGCAGAACATCGCCCACTTCGGCGGCGACCCCGGCAACGTCACCGTCTTCGGCCACAGCGCCGGCGCCTACTCCACCTTCGGACTACTCGGCGCCTCCTCCGCCGACAACCTGTACCGGCGGCTGGCCGGGTTCTCCGGCGGGCCGGCACGGATCGTCCCGGCCTGGTGGGCCGAGGAACTCGCACACCGGTTCGTCACCGAACTCGACGTCGCCGACAACCCCGACAAGCTGATCGACCTCGACCCGGCCTCCCTGGTGGCTGCCCTGCGCACGGTCTGCCCGACGGATCTCGGCGTCCGCGGCGGGGTGGACAACCAGGCCACAGGCGTCGTCCTGGACGCCGGACAGCCCGGCGCGGCGGTGCACGCCCATCCCAAGGACGTCCTGGCCTCGGGTTCGCACCGGGACATCGACGTACTCCTGAGCATGGCCAGCGACGACATGGACTGGTGGGTGACCAACGACCTCGCCCGGTTCGACCCGCACACCGTCGACCGCATCACCGACGAAGTCGCGGGGTGGCGCATCCCCCGCTCCCGCGCGAAGAAGCTCGTCGAGGCCTACGACCAGGACGGCCGCACCCCGGCCGAGGTCCGCGCCGCGGTCATGGCGGACTACCTCTTCGGGCTCCCCGCAGCTCGTGGCGCCTTGGCTCACGCCGCCGCGGCCGGCACCGCTCATCTCCTGACGATCGGGCCCGCCGAGGGCGCGCCCGCCGTGCACGGCACCGAGATGTACGCCCTGGTCGGCCAGGAACAACCGGACCGCAGCCCCGACCAAGCCGAGCGTGACACGCGGATCCGCGACATCGTGCTCGACTTCGCCACCGGCGAGCAGACCCGTCTGTGGCCCGCCGTCACCGACCAGCCCACCGCGGAAAGCGTCGGCAACCCGCCCTTCGAGGGCACCGCCCCGCTACTAGCAGGCCTCGACGCCGTCCGTCACCGCGCTTGCGCCGCCCGGCGACGGGGCGATCCGTCGGCACCCTGAACGGATATTCACGCACCGCGAACCTCCTGGACGACGCCGACCGCGACACCCTGTTGCCGCTGGCCACCCACGCTTCCCTTGTCCTGGCCCTCACGCACGGGCTGACCCAGCAGGAACTCGCGGCCACCGACCGGTGGGGACACCAGGTCGAGGAACTGCAGTACACCGCCGGCGAGGGACCATCGGTCGCCGCGTTCGCCACCGGCGAACCGGTCACCGTCACCGACCTGACCGTCGGTCTGCGTCCGGAGTACTGGGAGGTCTGGCCCGGATTCGTCGATGCAGCGGCCGGGTGCGGCGTGGGCACGGCGTTCGCGTTCCCGCCGGCCGCCACCACAGCGCCACTCGGCCGACCTGCTTCCGGTTTTAGCGTTTCCGGCTGCTGCCGTCACAGTGATGTCGGCGGTCGCGGCGCAGTGAGCCAGCGGTCGAGTTCGTCGAGGATGCTTTCGATGATCGGGTACAGGCTGTCGGCGATCGCGTCCTGGGTTTCGCCCTCGACGGTGCGCCGACCGGCCTCGCCGATGATGATCCGGAACACGCCGGCCAGCGCGATCCCCTGCAGTTTGGCGATCTCCGGCGGGACGGTGGTCGTGTCGGCGATGGCCTCGGCGATGGCCTCGGCCTGGCGGTCGGTCAGCTCCAGCGCGAGCCGGTGGACGGCCGGGCTGACGGCCGCCAGGTGCCCGAGCTCGCCCCGCCAGAGCTTCGGCGGAATCCGGCGGATCCCGGCGACGGAATCGAGGACGAAGGCGCGGACGGCGGCCGCCGGGCTCGTGCCGGCGGGCCGGTCTCGGACCAGGTCGCACAGCCGTTGCCGGATCTGCTCCTCGCGGTCGGTGACCAGCTGTTCCTTGGTCCGGAAGTAGTTGTAGACCGTCTGTTCGGCGACTTCGGCCTCGCGCGCCACGTCGCTGACGGACACGTGTTCGTAGCCGTGCTCGGCGAACAGGCGGGCCGCCGTGTCCGCGATGAGCCGGCGGGTGCGCGCCTTCTTGCGCTCGCGAAGTCCCGGACTCGGCACCTCCGCAGACTACCAGCAACGCTCCAAGTTTCGTGCGTGTACTATTTTTAGAGTCAACTACAAGTTTTTGAAGGAGCACCGTGATGATCTTGATTACGACCGCGGGCAAGGTGGGTGCGGAGGCGGCTCGGCTGCTCGCCGATCGAGGAGAAAGAGTTCGGGTCCTGGTACGCAACCTCGAGAAAGCCGCCGCTCTAGCGCGGTCGGGAGTGGAGGTGGTTGCCGGTGACCTGGGGGTTCCGGCGACCGTCGACGCGGCGATGCAAGGGGTCTCGTCGGTGGTGCTGGTGAGCCCGGCGATCCCCACCCAGGAGCTGAACGTGGTCGATAGCGCGGTCCGGGCCGGCGTCCGGCACGTCGTGAAGGTCACCAGCAAGGCATCGGCGGACTCACCGATCGCCCGGCGGCGCGGCCAGGCCGAGATCGAGAACGGGCTGATCGCCTCCGGGCTGGGCTACACGTTGCTGCGCAACAACGCCTACATGCAGAACTTCTTCATGTCGGCCCCGTCGATCGCCAAGGAGAGCAGCTTCGGCTCGGCCGCCGGTGACGGCCGTCTCGGCATGATCGACACGCGGGACGTCGCCGCCGTCGCCGCGGAAATCGCCCTCGCCCCGGCTTCGCACGCGGCGAAGACCTACTGGCCGACCGGCCCCGAGTCGCTCTCATTCGCGGACGCCGCGGTGGTGCTCTCGAAGCTGCTCGGCCGGCCGATCGCGTTCGAACCGCTGACGGTCGAAGAACAAACGCAGGCCATGATCGACGCCGGCCTACCGGCGGACCTGGCCGCGATGAACGCCCAAGCGGTGGGCTTGTTCGCCGAGGGCGACTGCGACTACGTCACCGACGACGTGCCCTCGATCCTCGGCCGGCCGGCCCGCGACTTCGAACAGTTCGTCACCGACCACATCTCGACGTTCTCGTGAAGCCCCGTAGCGGAGCCGAAACACCCGTCAGACAGCCCGTCCAGGAGGAGACCATGCCCATCTACGCGGTTACCGGAGCATCAGGCCAGTTGGGACGCTTGGCCGTCCTGGAACTGTTGAGCCGTGGAGTTCCGGGCTCTGACGTCGTTGCTGTCGTGCGCACGCCGGGCAAGGCCGCCGATCTCGCCGGGCGTGGAGTGCAGGTGCGCGAGGCGGACTACTCCCGCCCGTCGTCCCTGGTCGTCGCGCTGGCCGACGTCGACCGGCTGCTGCTGGTCTCCAGCAGCGAGCCGGACCGGCGGGTCATCCACCACACCAACGTCATCGAGGGCGCCAGGTCGACGGGCACGTCGCGCATCGTTTACACGAGCATGCTCAACGCCGATGCCACGACAAACCCGCTGGCCGAAGAGCATCAGGACACCGAGCGCGCGTTGCGCGGGGCCGGTATCCCGTTCACGCTCTTGCGCAATGGCTGGTACACCGAGAACTACACCGGTCAACTCGACGAATACCTGCGGCGCGGCGAGATCCTCGGCGCCGCCGGCAGCGGCCGGATCTCAGCAGCGACACGCCGGGACTACGCCCGCGCCGCGGTGACGGCGTTGCTGCAGGACGAACCGGGCAACCGGAGCTACGAACTCGGCGGACCGGCCTTCGACCTCTCCGAGCTGGCCCGGGTCATCAGCGAGGTCACCAGCACCGCGGTGGTCTACCGCGACCTGTCGGTCGGGGAGTACAAGTCCTCCCTGCGGCAAGCCGGCCTCGACCAAGGGAGCGCCGAGTTCGTCGCGGCGCTGGATGTTTCCATCGCCCACGGTGACTTGGCGACTGACAGCCAAGACCTCGCGCGGCTGCTGGGCCGTCCTGCGACGCCTCTCGCCGAGGTCGTGCGCACGGCCACACAGCGCACCACAATCCACTGACTTCCCACCGCAACCGACAGGAGCTGCGATGTCGTCACCCCACCCCGCCACCACGTTCCCGACCCGGGACGCCTTCGTCGCCGGCAAGGACGACGCGCCCGCCTACTGGTTCTACGACACGCTGTGGGTGATCTTGGCCGACGTCCACCAGACCGGCGGCTCGTTCTCGGTCATCGAACAGTGGAGCGGGCCGGCGTCGGGCCGCCGCTGCACGTCCACAACGTCGACGAGTGGTTCTTCGTGTTCAGTGGCTCGATGGACATGCAGGTCGGTCCGCGCGAGCTCACCGCCACGGCGGGGGACTCCATCTGGATCCCCCGCGGCACCGATCACGGGTTCACGACCACCGAGGAGACACACGTGCTCAACGGCTACGCACCTGGTGGCGTCGAGCAGATCATCGCCGGCATCGCGACACCGGCCGAGCGCCGCGAGCTGCCGCCGAAGGATCTCGAGCTACCCAACCCGGAGGCATTCGGCCGGCTGCTCGACAACTATTGGTCGTCCCTCAGCAGCAATACCTGGGCCCAGACCGCACCCCAGCGCTGAGGCTGGCCCAGAAAGACAGCCTGCCGTTTCCTCGTCGGCTGTGGCCGGCCCAGCGGTGTTCCCGCCTGGGCCGGCCACGTACGCCGAGCGTCGCCCGGTACCTGCTCAGGCGGCCACCACGGGAGCGCCGGTGGTGCTCCAGACCGTGCCCCGGCGCTCGTGCCGGATCAGCTCGCCGACCGCGTGGGCCACTCGCGGCCCGACTTCGCGCTCGACCAGATGCAGGGCCAGGTCGATGCCGGACGTGACATTGCCGGAGCTGAGCAGGTTGCCGTCGTCGACCATCCGGGCCTCGACCGGAACCGCCTTCGTCCCCGCGAGGTCGCGGCCGCGTTCGTGGGTCACCAGCGGACGCCCGTCGGCCAGACCCGCGTGAGCGAGCAGGATCGATCCCCCGCAGACGGTCGCCACGGCCGCGTCCGGCCCGGCCAGGGCCTCGCGCAGCCGGTTCGGCAGCTCGCTGCGTCCCGCCGCCGCGAGCAGCCGGCCGATGCCGCCCTCCACGGCCGGATCCATGGACAGGCCGCCGGCTGCCCCAGGAACCACGATCACACTCTCCTTCCCCGGATCCAGGACCGCTGTGGCAGTCAGCGTGATCGACGCGAACCCGCTGGGCACCTCCCGCGCCCCTTCGGCGGTGACGAACTCGGTGGTCACCTGCCCGCCGGAGAACAGGCCGGCGGAGTGGAAGACCTCGAAGGGACCGAGGACGTCGAGGGGGTCGAATCCGTCGTAGAGCGCGATCTGCACGTGCATGGCACAACTCCTCATCTTTCCCGGAAAAAGCAATGTCCTCAAAGGACCAAAAGCGGAAACAGGTCAGTCCAGCATCCTTTGGAGGGCCTTGGCACTCTCGGACACGGCTTCGCCGAAGCGGGGACCCAGATGGACGAACGGCAGGAAACCGTGCGGCAGGTCGGCTTCGCGCACCGCCTCGACCGGCACGCCTGCCGCCCGCAGCTTCTCCGCGTACCGCTCACCTTCGTCACGCAGCGGGTCGAACCCGGCGGTGACCAGATGAGCCGGCGGGGTCGCTGCCGCGACCGTCCCGTAGAGCACCGACACGAGCGGATCGGTCCGGTCGGCTCCGGAAGGCACGTAGTGGTCCTGGAACCAGACGATGTCCTCATCGGTCAACAGGAACCCTTGGCCGAACCGGTCCCGTGAGGGATGCCGAGCCGCCAGGTCGGTGGCCGGATACAGCAGCCACTGTCCCGCCGGGACAGGGCCGTCACCGCGGTCGGCGGCGCGACGGGCGGTCACCGCGGCGAGGGTGGCGCCCGCGCTGTCCCCGCCGACGACGATCCGGTCCGGGTCGACGCCGAACTCGCGAGCACGCGCGACCGTGTCGTCGAAAGCCGCGAGCGCGTCGTCCACCGCCGCCGGGAACGGGTCCTCCGGCGCGAGCCGGTAGTCCACGGACAGCACCCGATGGCCGGTGCGCTCGGCCAGGAACCGGCCCACGTGGTCGTAGCCGGCCCGGCTGCCGATCACCCAGCCGCCACCGTGGAAGAACACCAGAGCACCCGAGCGATCACGACCGGACACCGGGACATACAGCGTCGCCTCCAGCAGCCCCTGCGCTCCATGCAGACGCACGTCGGACACGGCCACCGCCCGCGACGGGCGCCGGCCGGCGCGCAGCATCGGCGCGCTGCGCTCGAGCGCAGCGCGTCGGGCACCACGCGCAGGTCGTCGCGGACGAGGATCAGGTCGGCGGCACGCAGCGCGATGTCGGTGCCCGTGGCGATCCCGAGGCCGAGGTCGGCGGTGGCCAGGGCCGGGGCGTCGTTGATGCCGTCGCCGACCATCGCCACCCGGCGGCCTCCGGCCCGCAGCTGCTCGATGACCTCGGCCTTCTCCGTGGGCAGCACGCCGGCACGGACGTCGGAGATGCCGACCTCGGCGGCCACCGCCCGCGCGGTCACCTCGTTGTCGCCGGTCAACAGAACCGTCTTCAGGCCCATCGCGTGCAGCGCGCGGACCGCCTCGGCGGCCGACGGCTTGACCTCGTCCCGAACCAGCAGCAGCCCGGCCACCTCGCCGTTACAAGCGACGAGCACGACCGTGGCGCCCTCGCTCTCGACCGCGGCGACGTCCGCTTCGACCTCGGCCGGGACGACGACGCCCTCCTCGGCGAGCAGCCGCGCCCGGCCGACGAGCACCGGCACGCCGTCGACGAGACCGGCTGCGCCGAGCCCTGGCAGGGCCCGGAAGTCCGTCACCTCGGGCAGTTCGCCGGAGGTCCGGGCGACCACGGCGGCGGCGATCGGGTGCTCGGACGCCGCCTCGACCGCCGCGGCGGCTCGCAGGACCTCCTCGGCGGTCCGGCCGGCCACGGGCCGGACGCCGGTCACGGTCATCCGCCCGCTGGTCACGGTGCCGGTTTTGTCCAGGACCACGGTGTCGACGCGGCGGCTGGCTTCGAGGGCGTCCGGGCCCTTGACGAGGATGCCCAGCTGTGCGCCGCGGCCGACGCCGACCATCAACGCCGTCGGCGTGGCCAGCCCGAGCGCGCACGGGCAGGCGATGATCAGCACCGACACCGCCGCCCCGAAGCCGGCCCGCACCGGCTCCCCAGCCAGCAGCCACCCCGCGAGCGTCACGGCGGCGATCCCCAGCACGACCGGCACGAACACCGCGCAAATCCGGTCCACCAAGCGCTGCACGTCGGCCTTGCGCTCCTGCGCCCGCTCGGCGAGCGCGCTCATCTGCGCCAGCTGCGTGTGCGCCCCGACCTCGGTGGCCCGCACGACGAGGCGGCCGCTGCGGTTGACGCTGCCGCCGATCACCCGGCTGCCGACGGCCACTTCCGCCGGGACCGGCTCCCCGGTCACCGCAGCGCCACGCCGAGCACGGCGGAATGATGGAGATGGCGACGCACCTGGGCAACGAGAGCGCGGCCTGGAACCTCGCGGTGGGCTTCGGCCTGCTCTGGGCGGCGCTGCGCCCGGCGACGGCCTCGGGGCTGCTGCCCGCCCTGGCCGGTTTCGTGACTGTCCTCGGCCTCATGTCGGGCATCGATCTCTCCGACGGCCAGGTCACCGTGTCCCGCGTGCTGTCGCACGGCTTGCTCGTGGCCGGGGTCGGGCTCCTCTACGGCGTCCGCCGCCAGCACCGCCGCACGTCGACACCAAGCCCGAGCACGCGCGCCGAGCCCACCGCGCACGACGAAGTCGCGCTCGGCTGGGAGCCACCGGCCGCCAAGGGCGACGGCCGCCGTCCGCGCCGCCGGTTCCCGCACCTGCCGGCCAGCCGCCGCCGCGCGGCCTGATGATCGCGGGGAACCAACCGGGTCCGCCGGACGACTACCGAGGGAGCCACTCAACCCCCGAGGAGCCGACGATGACCTCACACCCCGCCGACCTGCGCCACATCGCGACCTTCTGCGGCCAATGCAACTGCGGCTGCCCTGAACTCTACGTGGCCGAAGGCGCTCCGCCGGAGCGCGCGATCGTCATCACCGACGACTTCGGCCAGCGGATCGAGATGAGCCTCGAGCAGCTCGAGGTACTCGTTGCCGACGTCAAGGCCGGCGTGCTGGACAAGGTCCTGACGCCGTCGGCCGGTTGAGCCACGAGTGAAGCCCGCGACGCTCGGCCTGCTCAACGCCCGCCGGAGCCGGCCGAGCGTCGCGCCCACAGCCCTTTCCCCGTTCCTCCACAGTGGACCATTCAAGTGATGATCGCGTGGCATCGGCACGATTGCCCTTTCTGGCAACCGCACGAACATCCTGCGGCGCAGTCACAGCGCCCCGTTCCCACGATCCAGACCACCAGGTGTTCCGGGACGCAGTTCGGCCGATCCGGCTCTGACGTCCGGCCACTACCCATGTGCGCGTCATACGCTGTGAGCAGCGAAGTCGCGAAGTCCGGACAGGGTCCGGCGGGCCGAACCCGCATCAGGCGCGTCAGAACGACCAGCCGTTCCGCTGTCTCTCGGCACGCCGGGCACCACGACAAATGGATTTCCGCGGCGGCTTCCTCGGCGGGCGAAGCCTGTGCATCCACCATCGCCGACACCGCTTCCCGGCACCGCTGACAGTCCATGCCGGAGAAGTCGGGCTACCTTCCCGGGGAGTTCCCGCGGATGTCCGTGGGAACTTTCCCTTGCACCGGGCCGGCCACTGGAACGCGGGGGCTCACCACCGCGGCCGGGGCCGCGGACCGGTCCCGCGTCCAGGGCCGGCGGTGCTACCGGGGGTTCCACTCCTGAGGCTACCGGGCAGCCGCCGCCGGTCCGTCCCATCTCCCTTGGTACCCGACCTCGGGGACCACTTTCACGAAAGGCTGCCCTGATCAGCACCTCGACCGGCGCAAGCAGCGGCGAACATCCGGCGATACTCACTCGACGGTGGCCCGGCGGAAGTGCTGCCGGAAGTTGGCCGGGGTGCCGCAGCGGACGGCGATGTCGTCGATGCTCGTGCCGGTGGTTTCGAGGAGTTCGCGGGCGTGGTCGACGCGGGCAGCATTGAGCCACTTCATGGGGCTGGTCCCGGTTTCGAGGGTGAAGGTGCGGGCGAAACTGCGGGCCGACATCCGGGCGTGCGCGGCGAGGTCGGTGACGTCGGCGGTTCGCTCAGGTGCTGCAGGGCCCATTCCAGGGTCTCGCCGATCCCGGCGCGGGCTGCCACCACTGGTGGCCGGTCGATGAACTGCGCCTGCCCGCGTTCCTGGTGCGGCGCGGCGATAATGTCGCGCGCCACGGCATTCCGCGCGGAAGACATGGCCTACGCCACCACCTTGCGGCAGGCCGGCGTGCCGACGGAACGGCACGTGTGGCCCGGCGGCTTCCACGTCTTCGACCTGGTCGCGCCGCACACTAGCCTCGCGCAGGCGGCAACGAACGCTCGCAACGTATGGGTCGCACGGACACTGCGCCGCATTCGCGCGATCCGCCAGTGCTGCGTGACTCTGGTGGTTAGGCTGTCGGCGTGGAGACGGCAGAGGTCCTCGAGGTCGTGCGGGAGTGCCAAGCTGCGGGTATCGAGATTTGGATCGATGGCGGGTGGTGCGTCGATGCGCTACTCGGTCGACGGACGAGGGATCACAACGATCTTGATGTTGCGGTCAGCCGCCAGGAGGTCTCCCGGCTGCGGGAATGTCTTGCGATGCTCGGTTACGCGGCTGAGAACCGAGACGGTGCGACGGAGTGGAACTTCGTGATGGCAAGGTCTGATGGCGGTGGGTCGGTTGATGTCCATGTTTTCGAGTTCGACGAGGACGGCAACTGCATCTATGGGATCGAGTACCCGAACGACTCATTCTCCGGCGTCGGCGTGATCGGCGGTGAGCAGGTGCGGTGTATCAACCCGGAACGGATGTTCCAGTTCAAGACTGCCTATCCGCCTGCGGCGAAGGATCGGCTTGATGTTCAGGCGATGAGTGCACGGTTCGGGTTCGAGCTCCCGGCTTCCTACCGTATTGGAACCTGACGTGTCGCCGCATTTCCGTTGTTGTCGACGAGTTTGCGGATGATGGTCTGGGCGATGCAGACCTTGGTGACGGCGCTCTGCGAGATGGGCTCTGGCGCGGATTCCGTGGTCCCGTTACCGGGTGTGAGTTTCGCGGTGGTCAGGCCAGAATGACTCGTTTGCGGAGGAGGTCGAGCTTCGCTCGGCCGTACATCTGGCGCTTGATGGCCTTGATCCGGTTGACGTTTCCCTCGACCTTGCCGGAGCTGGAGGGCAGGGTCAGTCCGGCGGTGACGGCGGCGTGGTCGCGGCGGATGCCGATGGCGAATGAGTGCAGTTCGGGCTGCTCGTCTGATTCCACTGTGGACAGCCAGCTATCAAGGTTTTCACCTTCCCGCTGGACCATCATCGTGGCGAATGCCTTGACGTGCTCCGCGAGGCGGTCCAGGTGTGGGCAGCGGGACCGGATGTCGGCGAGTTGACGCGTCTCGTCGTCGTCGAGATTCTCCGGTCGGCGCCCTGACCAGCAGCTTCACCACCACGCCGATCGGCGCAATGTTGCGTTCGATGCAATTCAGCGCGTTACGTCGGCCGGAAATAGGTCGTGTCGGCAGGCCACGCGTACCAGCGTCCACCGCCGATCGACGGCCGGTCTGCGACCTCGTACACCGTCGCCTGTCAAGCGACAGCTGTGCTGGCCAAGGACAGGGCGCCGACCAGCAGCGCGACAGGTAACCTGACGCCCCGGCAGGCGCCGGCGTCAAACTATCTGGCCTTTTCGCGCGAGCCGCTGTGGTCCGTCAGCTCTCATTTGCGGCCCGCGGAGGCTCTAGCCCAGGGGTGACTTGGGCCCAGGTCGGGCGTTCGCGCAGAGTGTGCGCGGCGATCAGGGATGGGCGAAGGGCGCCGTCGGCAGGCTGGAAGTAGGCGGTGCCGTCGGCTGTGACGATCCACTGCCCGCTCCTCCCTTGACCGGGCCGCCTGCCGCGATGCCGGCGCCCGCGACTTCGAAGGCGGGCTCGGCGTTCACCGATCCTCAGCTGTTCGCCGACCTCCACCGGCGTCCGGACTTCGCAGCCTGGGACACGGCCGCCATGAGGTCGGTGTTGTGCCGCGCGAGGGCGAAGTCGGGTGCGGACCGGGTGCCGGTCCGTAGGTCGCGAGCCAGGCAGGCGTACACCTCGGCGACGTTCAGCGCGGGGCTTTCCGCGGTGGCAGGGGCCGCGGGCTTGTCGGGAGCGTCGAAGGAGACGCTGGACGCCAGGTTGAGGTCCCCTCCTTGCACTCCGTAGAGGGAACCGCCGGTGAGCGAAAGCCATCCGTCGGTGCCGCGCAGTTCGAACCGGAAGTCCGCGTCCTCGGGCGGCACACCGCCGACCACGTCGACGGTCACGACCGCGCCGGTAGCCGTCCGGGCCAAGACGTCGACGTGGTCGGGTACTTCCCGATGTGCTTGTCCGCCGGTGTCGAGGAGTTCGGGGTGTGGCCACAGGGTCTCGGCGCGGGCGTCCACCTCGGTGATTTCACCGAGCAGCGCCTCGACGAGGTCGAGGGTGTGGCCGGCGGTGATCGTCAGCAGCGCGGCGCCTGACTCCTCCTTCTCGAAGTACTCGTACGCCGAGGTGGTCACCGCGCCGAAGCCGGACGAGGTCGACACGACCCGCGCGTTGAGCGGTCGTCCGATACCGCCCTCGGCGATGATCCGGGCCGCGCGCCGCACCGCCGGGTTGGCGCGGCCCTGCAGACCGATGACGCCGAGCCCGGACCGCGCTGCCTCCGCGAGCTTCTGCGTCTCGGCGGGAGAGCTTCCCAGTGGCGCCTCGCAGTAGACGGCCTTCCCGGCGTCGAGTGCCGCGAGCACGAGGTCGCGGTGGTCGGGGACCTTGACCGCCACGGTGACGATGTCGATCGAGGGGTCCCGGATCATGGCGAGCGGGTCGGTGTGCCACGTCGGTGCGTCGAAGGCCGCCGCGGCCTCGCGTGCGCTCTCCTCCCGCCGGGTGGCGACCGCGGCCAGCGTGATGCCGTCGAGGGCCCGGATCGCCGGGACGTGCGAAACCTGCGCCCAGCTTGTTCGGGCGTTCGCCCCGATGATTCCTACGCGCAACTCAGTGGGGGACATGGGAGAACCTCCTGATGGGGTCGGCCGTCCGGCGACGGCGGTGGGGTGTTCCGAGCGGGATCGGCCCGCGGCGGTCACGTGCCGATGTGGCGCGCCACCCACGCGTTCCGGGTAGCGGTCATGGCCCGCGCGAGCTCCGTTCCGGCGGCCAGCACGTCGAATCCGTGGAAGCCGCCGGGCCAGACGTGCAGCTCCGCCTGCACGCCGGCCGCCCAGAGAGCCGACGCGTAAGCGACGTCTTCGTCGCGGAACACCTCGGCGGACCCGCAGTCGATGAAGGCGGGCGGCAAGCCGGACAGGTCGGTTGCCCGGGCGGGGGCGGCGTAGCCGGATACGTCCGTGGTGCCGCGGCGGTCGCCGAGCAGGGCGGTCCAGCCGGTCCGGTTGCTCACCCGGTCCCAGGCGCCGATGCCGTCGAACTGCGCCATCGAGACGGACTGGCCGCGGTCGTCGAGCATCGGGTAGATCAGGACCCGTCCCGCGAGGCACGGCCCCTGTCGGTCGCGCGCGAGCAGCGCGGTCCCGGCCGCGAGGCCTCCGCCGGCGCTCGCGCCCGCGATGATGAGCCGTCCGGGGTCGATCCCGAGTTCCTCGTCGTGCTCGGCGGTCCAGCGAAGCCCGGCGTAGCAGTCCTCCACCGGACACGGGTCGGGGTACTCGGGGGCGAGCCGGTACTCGACGGTCACCGCCACGGCGTCGTGCTCCACGATCCACGATCCACGGCAGGATCTGCGGCAGCCCGAGGAACCGGTCGCCGATGATCATGCCGCCGCCGTGCGTGTGGAAGATCCCCGGTCCGCGGCCCGCGTGGTCGGCCCGCGCGAGGACCGACACGACGATGTCGGCCCCCTCGTGCCCGGGGATCGTGACATCGCGTCACGTGACGCCCGCTTCCGCGAGAACGTCGTCGACGGAGGCGTCGGCCCCCGCGGCCTGCCGGGCGAACGGGATCATCTCGGCCGTCAGCCCGACCGGCAGCTGACCCTCGATGAGGCCGAGCACGACCTGGAGCTCGGGATCGAAAGGGGGACGAGCGACAGTGCCGGTCATGGGACCTCCTGGTGGTGACCAGCGCCGGACTCGAGGTGTTCATGCCTGGTCACGCTATTTCCGTCCCTGCGGCGCAACCAGGCCGACCGGTGCCTGGTCTTCGCTTGACCAGGCACGACGCGCGGCGGTCTGCTCGAATGGAGTGATGCACGACCCGCGCCCGACGACAGACCGACGCAGCAGGCCCAACGTGGCTCTGGGTGCCTTTCTCCGCTCCCGCCGGGATCGGCTCACCCCCGCCCAGGCCGGGCTCCACCCCGTGCCCGGCCTCCGGCGTGTGCCGGGGCTGCGCAAGGAGGAGGTCGCCGGCCTGGCGGGGATCAGCCCGGATCACTACAGCCGGCTGGAACAGGGGCGCCAGCGCACGTTGAGCGACGACCTGTGCGAGGCGCTCGCGCTGGCGCTGAACCTCACCGACGTCGAGCGCAAGCACCTGCGGTCCCTGGCCGACCCCGGATCCCGTCGCGGCAGCTGGGACCGCCCGCAGCAGCCGGAACCGGGGCTGCTGCGCGTGATGACCGCACTGGACCACCTGCCGGCACTCCTGCTGGGACGGCGCTCCGACGTCCTGGCCACCAACGCACTGCTCGCGGAGACTCTGGGGGTGACGTTCGAAGCGGGAACGTCCTTCGTGCGGTGGCTCCTGCTCGACGAAGCCGCCCGCGCGCGCATCGTCAACTGGACCGACTACGCGCGTGCCGCCGTGGGCGCGCTGCGCTACGAGCTCGGCAGGTACCCGCACGACCGGGCGCTCGCCGCGCTGATCAAGGACCTGCGCGCCCGGGACCCCGACGTCGATCGCTGGTGGCACGACCAGGGGGTCACCGACCGCACCTCGGTCACCAAGCGCATCGCCCACCCGACCGGCGGGCCGCTCGAGTTCGGCGTCGAAGCGGTGACCCTCCCCCAGAGCTCCGACCAGCAACTGGTGATCTACACGGTCGAGCCCGATTCGCCCACCGCGCGCGTGCTCCCCCTCATGCACAGCAGCGCGCTGCAAGCCGCCCGTGGATGAGGCACCGCGGCGGCCTTCCCCGCGTCTGCGGATGCGAGCTTCGTCAGCGGTGCGGGCTGCCGCGGCTGAGCGAGGTCAGGCGACCCGCGGCGGGGTGACGCCGTCGTACCAGTTCGGGATCGCCCCCATTTCTTCGGAGCGCGCCCCGTGGACACGGATCGTGTCGAGGTCGGCCAGCTGGTCGGGGCTCAGCGCTGCGGCGAAGTACTCAAGCTGCGCCTGGACTGCATCGGCCGCTACCACGGCCTGCCGATGCTCTGGCACGACCAGACCAAGGTCGGCAACTACAACGAGGCGATCCGCATCCCGGAAGTCCTCTACGCCCGGCTCGACAAACGACGGACCAAGTCGTTGCGCTTGTTCGAAAACAACAACGGCTACCAGCCGAGCCCTGAGCAGCGAGAGGCGATGGCACTGTTCCCGACCAAGGCCCGCAACAGGGACGGGGCTCGGTCGGTCTCCTACACGTTCTTCAACGGCCATTTCAAGCTCTGGGTGATCGGGCTGGCACTCGGATCCGCCGTCCCGCACCAGGCCCGGCATACGCTGGCGACGAACCTCCTGCGCGCCGGCGCCAGCCTCGCCCACATCCGCCGATACCTGGGCCAGGTCAGCGACCGCATGGCCGAGCATTACACCAAGGTCGCCCACTCCGACCTCGAAGACGTGCTGAACGCCGTCTGGGTCGCCGGGCCCGGCTCCACAAACCCCGGCGAACTCCTTGCCGGTGCTTCCAAGCCCCTGAAACGCGAGGAAGCGCTCGCGCTCGCCCTGGACCTCTCCCGCCGCAGCACCCCGGCCGACGGCGGCTTCTGCACCTTCCAGCCCGTCGTCAACGGGGCCGCCTGCCCCTGGAAACTCGACTGCGAAAACTGCGACAAGTTCGTCCTCTCCGGCGCAGACCTGCTCTACTGGCGCCGCAAACAGGAGCAATGGCGCTCGATCGCCGAACGAGCGCCCGACGACGCCACCGCGAACTATCTGCACCAGGTCTTCGAGCCGACCGCCCGCGCGATCGAGGGCCTGGAGAAGGCGCTGGCCAGTCTCGGGCTCCTCGACGAGGCCCTCGCCCTTGACCTGCGCCGGCCGCAGGACTACTTCCACCGCATCTGGAGCACCAACTTCCGCGCCAACGACCTGGCCGACCTCGACTGCACCGATCCGATCGAGGACGAACAGGCATGAGCGCCTCGACCACCAGGACGCAGACCGCGGCCGCCAACCATGCTCGGCACAGCACGGTCCAGGCGATGCTCGACCGGATCCGCACGACGTCAGGCCGTACGGTCCGCGACCACAGGAAGGTCACCTTCGCGGCCGTTGCCCGCGACGCCGGCGTCTCCCGGACGTTCCTCGGCCTGCGCCAAGGCGACTTCGACGCGGACAACTTGGTCCACATAGGACCGATCTTCGAAGACCGCCCGCATCTCGGCTGTCCCGAACAAGTCCCGGAACAAGAAGAGTCGAAAACGGTGCTGCCGGTCATCGGCCGCTCTCCCCGGACTGAGGAGTACCCATGTGGATGGCGATGTACTTCTGCTCCAGGTATTCGTCGATCCCGGTGTTGCCACCCTCCCGGCCGATGCCGGACTGCTTCATGCCCCCGAAGGGCGCGCTCGGGTCGGACACGTAGCCGCGGTTGAGACCCACCATGCCCGTCTCGAGCCGAGTGCCGGAACTTCGTGAAACCACGGTGGTGTCCGGTCGGAGTCCAGGAACCAGACAGGTAGCCAGCCGGCCCGGAAAGACTTCGTAGTCCGCGACTTGGCCAGCTGCGACTGCAGCTGCGAATGCTGGACCTCGATACCCGTTCGGCGAGGACCGTCGATCGCCACGTCTAGGATCGTGCCGGCCCCAGTCCGCACCTCCTGTGACGTTCGGTAACCGGCATCCTCGGCAGCCCGCTGCCAATAGTCCTTCTGGCGTCGGCGCTCTGGCGACTCCACGGCGATTTCGTGGGTTTGCGTGCACTCGCTCCCTCGGAAATGCACCGCAGCGTAGCGGCCGTTCTTGAGCCGGACGAACATCTCGGCTCCCTCGTCCTCAAGCGAAGCCCGCTGACAGAGCAAGGTCCGGTGGCCGCGCTTGATTGTGTATTGCAGCGAGCTGATCAGCGCGAAGTCACGCTCGGTGAGCTTGGTCAGGTCGAGCAGCCGATTCTGCGGCGTGTACAGCACCAAGGTCGACATCCGACGCCTCCCCGATGGCTACCCACGGACAAAGGTCGACCACTTACAGTGCAACACGGGTGGTACGAGCGGCAATGCGGCCATTCGAGTGCAGATCAGCCTCAAACTCGTCACCGGTGCCGGGCGACTGCGTTCTGCCCTCGACCCGAACTCGCCTCAAGCACCGAGGTGCACGATGATCAATATCGCCCGTAGAGCCGCTGTTACTGGCCGGGGGCCGGCTCCAGCGCGCCCTGCGAGTCGTGGAGCGCCGCGGCTGAGTCTTGGAGGCCGATGTGACGGGTCTCGGGGGTGAGTACCGCGCCGTGACTGGTGACCACGCGGAGATAGCTGCAACCGTCACCGGGACGAATGGCACGGTGTTCGTCAAGGCGGCCGACACCGATTTCGGTGTCCGGAACTATACGAGCTTCCGCTTCTCGCAATGCTTGCAAGACAACGGAATCCGGCCGTCCATGGGGTCGATTGGCGATTCCTACGACAACGCGTTGATGGAGAACTTCTGGTCCACGCTGAAGATCGAGCTGGTCTACCGCACGAGCTGGCGGACCCGCGACGAAGCCGAGAACGCGATCTTCGAATACATCGACGCTTGGTACAACACCCGCCGCATCCAGAAAGAACTCGGCTACCTCAGCCCGGACGAATTCGAGACCACCTGGCACGCCTGCACCGAGCCAGATAACCTCACCCCTGCTCCGACCGGAGGCAGGTAACCACCGCTCCGCCAAAGCGGGGGGAACTCAGGTCCGGTGTCGTCGCCTCGCCGTGGTTACCCGTCCGACCTGACCGATGCGCGTTGGGCGCTCATCGCCGACCTGCTACCCCGAGCCGCGCGCTGGACCGAACTGGTCAGTTCCGGTGCGTCAGCCGGCCAGCCGGTTGAGTTTGCGGATCTGCTTGTCGAAGCTCCGGGCGGGAATGATGCGGCGTAGTGTGCTCACGCGTCCGGCGGTCGGGCCGGCGGTGTAGCGCAGCTTCGGTTTCGGGTCGGTGGCGGCCGAGACGACTGCCTTGGCCACGATGGCGGGATCGTCACCGTCTTTGATCGCCGCCGCCATCATGTCGTCGAAGATGTGCCGTTGCTGCGCGTAGACCGGCAGAGGGCTGTCGGCCCGCAGGCTGTTCGCCTCGAACTCGGTGTTGGTGTAGGCGGGCTGGACGAGCAGGACCCGGACGTCGTGCTCGCGGACCTCGTGGTCCAGGGACTCGGAGTAGCCCTCGATCGCGTGCTTGGACGCGGCGTAGCTGGCCATGTAAGGAGCGGGGAGGAACCCGAGCACGGAGGAGATATTGATGATGCGGCCTCCTCCCTGCGCCCGCATGCGTGGCAGGACGGCCTTGGTCATGCGGATGAGTCCGAAGACGTTGACGTCGAACAGCCTCTGGTCCTGAGCCAGGGAACTTTCCTCGGCGGCTCCCGCTGCGCCGAGACCGGCGTTGTTGACCAGGACGTCGATTCGTCCGGACTGCTCGATCACCTGTTGGACCACGGTGGTGACTGACTCGGTGCTGGTCACGTCGAGGTCGAGGAACGTCACGCCGCCGCTCGGGGCGACCCGAGAGGTGTCTCGGCTCGTGCCGACCACGGTGAAGCCCGCCGCCACGAGCGCGAGCGCGGCCGCCTTGCCGATGCCCGAGGAGGCGCCCGTCACGAGCGCTACCTGCCGAGTTGTTGCCATCACAGGCTCCTGAATCTATTGGATTATGATCATACGACCATAACCTGAGACGCAAGCAGAGAGCAAGGGTCTCGCCGGAATTAGATTCGGTCGTACTGTCAAAGAGTGAGTGCAGGCCGGCGGACAGGCCGCTGGCTCGTCCTGAACGAGGGGCTTTGTGCGGTACGACAAGGAGCACAAGGTTGTGACCCGTCGGTGGATCATCGAGACGGCCGGACGCCGGTTCAGGGCGGGACCCCTTCAGCGACGCCTTCGGTCCGCACGAGAAGACCCGCCTCGGTGAGCTCGAACGGAAGCAGGCGCCGAACACGGTCGTCGGCTGAGCCCAGGGCAGTGACGTCCTTTGGGCTGAGTCTTCCCTCAGCTCATAAAGGTGAGGCCGTTCTCGATCCCGTGCTCAAGGACTTCATCGGAGAACTTACGGTCGGACAGGGCGCGGGACAGCTGCAACGTCCCCACCATCATGGTGAACAGCCCGATGGCCTTGCCGCGAGCGGACTGCGGATCCGCAGGTTCCAGGCGGGCGGCGATCTCCTCCACGATGGACTTCACGCCGTCGGCGTATGCCTGTTTGGTCGCCTCCCCGCAGCGGCCGATCTCGTCGAGGAGAGCGGCGGAGGGGCATCCAAGGCTGGGGTTGTCCCGGTGCTCGACCGACAGATAGGCGTGAAGGAGATCCTCGAGTCCCGGGCGGCCGGGCCGCAGAGTGTCGAACGGCGCTAGTTGCATACGCAGTTCCTCCGCGACAACGGTGGCGACAAGGTCGTCCTTGGAGGCGAAGTGGGCGTAAAAGGCTCCGTTGGTCAGCCCGGCATCCGACATCAGCGTGGCAACGCCCGAGCCATCGATGCCGTCGGCTTTGAACCGATGCCCGGCCTTCTCGATGATCCGCTGCCGCGTCACCTGCTTGTGCTCCTTGGCGTAGCGCACCACGAGCTTCCTCCATTCGCTCCGTAGGGCCATTGCCTCGCGCCCAAGCCCAGCCTGTTGACTGACGTACATAATACCATGGTTGGCCGCCTTCGAGGGGCCTCGGTAGCACGGCCGAAAATCCAACAGACCTACCTTTGACCTGCAGGAATACAGCGTGCCCCGCCGCCTGCGTGACCCTGTTCATCGAAGAGTCTGCGTAGGTCAGCAGCAATATCGTGGGATTCACGGCCGTTGTTACCGGGACCCCAGGGACTGTCCCAAGATCGGTGTTTCCGGCCCGACACGCCGGGCTGAGGTCCGGCGAGATGGGCACTGTGAGTGATGACATCGGAGCTTGTGAGTCCACGCAAGAGTGAGTCGAAGCCGGCGCGGGAGCTGTCGCCGGAGCAGGCCGCCGCGGCGGCGATGGTGGCCGAGGCGAAGGCCCGCGGGCTGGCGTTGACCGGCCCGGGCGGGTTGCTGAAGCTGTTCACCAAGAACGTGCTGGAAACCGCGCTCAACGAGGAAATGACCGAGCACCTCGGGCACGAGAAGAACCAGGCCGACCCGGATCGCGAGTCGGCGAACGTGCGCAACGGCACCCGGCCGAAAACGGTGATCTCGGACGCCGCGGGCGAGGTTGGGATCAACGTGCCGCGAGACCGGGAGGGCACGTTCGAGCCGCAGATCGTGAAGAAGCGGCAGCGTCGACTCACCGAAGTGGATGAGATCGTGCTGTCGTTGTATGCGAAAGGGATGACGACGGGGGATATCTCGGCGCATTTCGCCGAGATCTACGGGTCCTCGGTCAGCAAGGAAACGATCTCACGGATCACCGACAAGGTCGTCGCCGAGATGAATGACTGGGCCAGCCGCCCGCTCGACCCGGTGTACGTGGCCGTGTTCATCGACGCTATCCACGTCAAGGTCCGTGATGGGCAGGTCGCCAACCGGCCCGTCTACGCCGCCATCGGCGTCACCGTGGACGGTCACAAGGACGTCCTGGGGCTGTGGATGGGCACCGGCGGCGAGGGCGCGAAGTTCTGGATGAGCGTGCTGATCGACCTGAAGAACCGCGGCGTGACCGACGTGTTCTTCCTCGTCTGCGACGGCCTCAAAGGGCTGCCCGATGCCGTAACGAACGTCTGGCCGAAAACTGTTGTGCAAACCTGCATCGTGCACTTGATCCGGAATACGTTCCGGCTTGTGTCCCGCCGGGACTGGGACGCGGTGAAACGCGACATCAAACCCATCTACACCGCATCCAGTCCGGACGCTGCGGTGGCTGCTCTCGACGAATTTGAAGAGAAATGGGGCGCGAAGCATTCAGCGGTGATTCGTTTATGGCGCAACGCTTGGGATGAGTTCACGCCGTTCCTCGCCTACGACGTCGAGATCCGGACGATGATCTGCTCCACGAACGCGATCGAATCGCTGAATGCCCGTTATCGGCGGGCGATCCGCGCGCGGGGGCATTTCCCGACTGAGCAGGCCGCGATGAAGTGCCTGTATCTTGTGACTCGCAGCCTGGACCCGACCGGGACAGGCCGCGCTCGATGGACGATGCGGTGGAAGCCAGTGATCAACGCGTTCGCCATCACCTTCGGTGACCGCTGGCCGGGAGCCGAAACCTACTGATCAACAACGCCGGAAACACCGATCACGGGATAGACCCGGACCCCATCTTGGTCGGCGAGCATCTTCACGGCGGCGTCCGTCTCGGCCAGGCGCGGTAGACCGAGGGCCGTGCTTTCTAGGACAGTTTGCGTTTGAGGATCTTCCCGGTGGAGGTCATGGGCAGGGCGTCGACGAACTCGACGATGCGCGGGTACTTGTAGCCGGCGAACTGCTCCTTTCCCCAGGCTGTCAGCTCGGCCTCAGTCGTACAGTCGCCGGCCTTCTTGACGACGACGGCCTTGATCTCTTCCCCGTGACTCAGGTGTGGAACTCCGATGACGGCGACCAGGGAGACTGCGGGGTGCTCCATGAGCACCTCCTCGAGCTCGCGCGGGTAGACGGTGAAACCGCCGCGAATGATCATGTCCTTGGATCGATCGACGATGAAGTAGAAGCCGTCCGCGTCCTTGCGAGCCAGATCTCCGGTGCGGAACCATCCTTGGTTGATGGCCT
The DNA here is from genome assembly GCF_000384295.1 of Amycolatopsis balhimycina FH 1894. Taxonomy (NCBI): domain Bacteria; kingdom Bacillati; phylum Actinomycetota; class Actinomycetes; order Pseudonocardiales; family Pseudonocardiaceae; genus Amycolatopsis; species Amycolatopsis balhimycina. The sequence goes on from NZ_KB913037.1 coordinate 2,087,987, forward strand.
CCGACGTCGCCTCGGGGCGCTTGTAGTAGCCCTGCATGACGTTATGGCCCTTGATCGCGATCTCCCCGACCGCGCCGGGAGTGTCGTCCAGATCGGACCAGTCATCGTTGATGAGCTCCATCCGGACCCCGGCGATGGGCCGGCCGATCGATCCGACCCGGGGCTCCTCGCCGTACTTGGCGAATGATGCGACCGGCGAGGTTTCCGAGAGCCCGTAGCCCTCGAGGATCGTCACGCCGAAACGTTTCCTGAACTCTTGGTGGATCTTGGCCGGGAGCGCCGACCCACCGGACACGGCGATGCGGAGCTTGGCGACGAGCCGGGCAACGTCAACGCTGTCGTCGAGTGCCTCGAGCAGTCCCCAGTACATGGTCGGTACGCCGCCGAAAAAGGCTACGCCATGCTCGAGCATGAGCTGGAGGGCTTCGCGGGCGGAGAACCTCGGTTGCAGGACGAGGGTTCCGCCGAAGGCGATGGCGCCGTTCTGGATGACCACCTGGCCGAAGGAATGGAAGAGCGGAAGGACGCACAGGTAGACGTCGAGTGCCGCGGGGTCGGGCTCGAAGAGCCGGACACCGGCTTGGACGTTGTCGTACACGTTGCGGTGTCTGAGTTCTGCGCCCTTGGGCTGTCCGGCGGTGCCGGAGGTGTAGAGGATGACCGCGGTGTCGTCGTCGGCACGCTCGACCGTCTCGAACGTCTCTGGCTGCCCGGCGACAGCGGCGGCATAGATCTGGTCCGGGATGAGGCCGTCCACAGATGCGCCGCTGCCGATGAGGAAGAACTGTGTGGCCCGGTCGGCGGCCTGAAAGCCCGACCAGGCCTCGCGCCCGATCGGGAGCTCCGAGCTGCCTTCGAAGGCGAAGTACGCCGTTGCGTCGGAGTCGTTGAGGTGGTAGGCGATCTCACGTGCCTTGAGGAGCACGTTCAACGGCACGACAACCGCGCCGGCCTTGAGGATCCCGAAGTAGATCGGCGTGAATTGCGGGATGTTCGGACAGGACAGGGCCACATTGTCGCCCACGCGAACGCCGTGCTCGATCAGCAGGTTCGCCACCCGGTTGGATGCCGCATCGAGTTCCGCGTAGGAGATCTGATCGCCACCGAAGACGATCGCCGTGCGCGCCGGGTATCGCGACGCGGTGCTGGTCAGCAAACCTGAGACGTTCCGGGTCGAACTCGACTGTCGCCGCGTCCAGGCTTGGCTTCGGTGTAGTCGAGTAGCGACTACACCGAAGCCCCGCAGGTGTTACTCGTCGAGGAACTGAAGGGCGTGCTTCAGGAACCGCTCGGGATACTGGAACTGCGCTCCATGCCCGGCGTCGGGGTAGATCAGCAGTTGAGCGTTGGGGATGTTCTGGGCGAGGTGCCAGGAGTTGATCGAGGCGATCATCACGTCGTTCTCGCCGTTGAGGACCAGCGTCGGCTGGGTGATCGCGTTCAGGTAGGCGTAGGGATTCTCGCCCGGCAGCGGTTCCGTGTAGGTCGCGAACGCTTCAAGCTGTGCCTGTGCGACTTCGAGCGAGCTCGGCGAGTCCTGGTCGGCCCGCTGATGACGTCGCTCCCAGAAGGCCCGGCCCGCTTCCCGCGCGGCTTGCGAGCGGCCGAAGAACAGGAAGAGGAAGTCCTCCAGGTCCAGATCCGGATGCGTTGCGACCTCAGGCACCTTGGGGTCCATCGTCTGGTCCCCGCCGCGCAGGCCGGTGCCGAGCAGGAGGAGCTTGCGCACCAGCTGGGGGTGGCGCAGCGTGACCTCCTGTACCTGGAAACCGCCCATCGAGAAGCCGAGCAGATCGACCTGCTCCAGCCCCAGCGCCTGGATGACCGCGGCGATGTCGTCGGCCATGTCCTCGATCCGGTTACGCGGCTTGCCGGATGACAAGGCGATGCCGCGCCCGTCGAACAGGATGACCTCACGGCCTTCGGCCAGGCCGTCGGTGAGCAGGGGGTCCCAGTGGTCCAATCCGGCGCGGAAGTGCGGGACGAAGAAGAGCGGGACACCGGAGGCCTTGCCCCAGCGTCGGTAGGCGAATCGGTCGCCGTCGACCTCGATGAAACGAGTCGGCGCAGTCAGGTGCGTGTCACTCATGGCCTGACCTCTCTGTAGTGGGTGAGCAATACGATTATGGTCGTAATCTAAAAAGTCAACCACTGTGATGGCGGTCATAATCTAAGAGCCCGTGAAATAACCGAAGTCTGTTGTAGATAGTGATGTTGATCATCGATGTCGAACTCGTCATCAATGGCTCCTGGTCTGTGCGTGGTCGGGCACCGTGTTGTTCCTGACCTCAGCTGGTCAGGAAGTCCTCGCCTGCGCGCGCGTCGAGGCGTCCGAGAATGTTCTGGACCGTGCGATCCCGCGTCAGGTTGGAGTCCAGGGCGGGTGCGACGATGCCGCGGACCCTCGAGATCACTGTCCACCTACGCGGACGAAACACCCGCGCATCCCGGCGGCACAGACCCTCGACGATGGCCTCCGCAGCCTGTTCGGGGCTGATGCGCTTACGCAGGAACCTCGGTTGGGTGTCGAGCAGCGCCTGGGCTGCTGGATCCTCGTCGATGCTCTGCCTGATCATGTCTGTGTTGATCATCGCGAAGTAGGCGGTCGTGACGCTGACGCCATGAGCGGCGAGCTCGACCCGCAGTCCACGGCCAAGCTGCTCGACGGCTGCCTTGCTCATCGCGTACGGGATCGTGCCGACACCGTTGACGAACGCGAATACGGACGAGATCAGTACGAGCCGACCACGGTTCTCAATGAGGCACGGAAGGGCAGCACGTACCGTGTTGAGCACACCCCCGACGTTCACGTCGAAGAGCCGATCGACCACCGGAGCCGATGACGCCCGAAGGGTCACGCCCCGCGCGACCACACCAGCATTCGCGATCACGATGTCCAGACGGCCGGCGTTCCTGACCACGGTCTCGACCGCCCGGGTCACGTCGCCGAGGTCGGTCACATCACCGACCAGGAAGGTGACCCCCTCGTCGATCACCTCGCCCGCGGCCGGGCGATGCAGATCGACCACGAACACTCGAGCACCAGCGGCGGTCAGCGACCGCGCGGTCGCCGCCCCCAGGCCCGGCCGCCGCCGGTGACGAGGGCGACCTTCCCGGCGACCGACCTGTCGGACCTCTCAGGCATCGAGGAACCCCACAACCTCGGAGACGAACTGCCGGTGGTGCTGGAAGACGCCGCCGTGCCCGGAGTTGGGGTAAATCCTCAGCCGGGCGTTGGGGATCCGGCGGGCCATGTCGGTGGAGTTGCTGCTCGCGACCATGAGGTCGTGATCGCCATTGGCGACGAAGACCGGCTGGGTGATCACTGAGAGGTCGTCGGGTTGGTCCAGTCCGGCCACGCGGATGGCCTTCACCTGCGCGCGTCGAGCCTGCAGGGAGATCTTTTTGTCGCGATTGTGGGTGCGTTCCTTGAGCCGGGCGAGGTAGTCCTTCGCGGCCCGCTTGCCCTCGGCGTCGCGCGGGAAGAACAGGAATGTCTTGGCGTCTTTCAGGGTGAGCGCGGACTTGGCATAGGCCTTGACCACGACCTTGTTGATCTCTTTGATGCCGCCGCCTCCGCGGGGGCCGGTGCCGGCCAGGACCATCCGGCGTATGAGTTCGGGTGCCTGCAGGACCACCATCTGGGCGACTCCGCCGCCGAGGGAGAACCCGAGGAGGTCGACCTGCTGGAGTCCCATCGCCCGGATGAAGGCGATGGCATCGCGGCCCATCTCCTCGACGGTGTCCGGCACGGATCCTCCGGACGCGCCGACCCCGCGGTTGTCGAACGCGATCACCCGGCGATGGCCGGCGATGCCGTCGATGACCCTGGGGTCCCAGTCATCAAGGACAGCCATCAGGTGGTGCAGGAACACCACCGGAACGCCCCCAGCCGGACCGAGCTCCCGGTACGCGAACGGCACCCCGCCGACGTCGATCGTGCGGGTGGGCACGTCGACCCACGTCATGCTCTTCGTCGTCTTCATCTGAGACCCCATCGGCTACGGCGCGAGGACCGTGGCTCCGCGCAGTGACATTACGACCGTTCGTCTTACGACTGTAATATATACATGCCCGGACGGGGTGGTGGCAAGTGCTGCCCACCCGCTGCTCGCCGTGGGAGCCCCCCGTGCTGGGTGTCTGTAAGAGCCGTGCAATGGAGTACATGGGTTTGATGTTTGTCCAGGTCGTGTGTCACGAACGCTGAAGGGGGCGTGCATGTTGTAGCCACTGGATGCGGTGCTTTGCCCGTTGCTTGCTCGTTCGCGCGTCGCCGAGCCAGGTCATGAAGGCTCGACGAGCCTGACGCAAGGGTGCGTGCTCGTCACTGAAGACCTCAATGGGGTCATCGCGACGCTTCGACGCCATCCGATCGGCGACAACTACGACTTCAGCTCCTTCGGCGAGATCTGCGGCGTCGTCGTCACACCGCACGTAGTGTTCTCCCGTTCTCCGCACGCGAACGCGACCTTCAAAGGTGCTCTGCGCAAAGCGTCCGGGCTTGGGGAGCTGCTCCGATTCACCGGCAGCAGTTCACGCATCGCGGTATGACCCCCCTCCACACGACGACACGGATTCGATGTGTTGGGAGGCTGATCCGACCCGCAGGCTCGCGGCACTTCCGATCGCACTGTGGGAGCTCCCACTGGGCGTGTGGCTGATCGCCAAGGGCTTCAAGCCCTCACCTGACGACGCGGGTTGAGCGATTGTTCGGAACAGGGTGGTGGGTCAA